>MFDM01000023.1:34152-58216 GCA_001776905.1 Candidatus Daviesbacteria bacterium RIFCSPLOWO2_01_FULL_39_12
CCGAGTAAGGGTCAAATGTTAATCCGGCTCCTCCTACAACCTCCGGCAAAGAGGAAACATTAGAAACTAAAACTGGTGTTCCACATGCCATAGACTCAACAACAGGCAATCCAAATCCCTCCCAAAGAGACGGTAAAATAAAAGCGGTTGCTCCATTTATTAGATAGTTTAGATCTTCTTTTGGGACATATCCTAAAAACTTAACCCTCTCTTCTATTTCCAGCATCTTGGGAGCATCCAGAGTTTCCTGATACATCCATCCCTGCTTTCCCTCTCCCTTAGCTTTACCAACTACCAACAAGTTAAGATTATCAATCCTTTTGATTGCCTCCATTAACCTGATCAAATTTTTCCTTGGCTGAATTGTTCCTATATAAATAATGTAGGGAACCTTAATGTCATATTTTTTGATTATATTTTGAATTTTCATTATGTTTTTGATCGGATAGAAAATGTTTTTATTGTATCCAGGATAGGTGGTGGTAATTTTATCCATCTTTACCCCATATTGTTCAACAGTATCCTTTTTAGAAGAGTTGGAAATAGTGATGATGTGATCTGCAAATTCAGCAGAGAATTTTGTGCCATTTTTCAGTTGCCACAAATCCTTTTGTCGAAACATTTCCGGAAAATGCAAAAAGGACAAGTCAAAAATAGTGGCCACTCTTTTAACGGGTGAAAACCTGGGAATGTAGTGGGTCGGAGAGTAGAATAAATCTGGTCTATGTTTTGCTGTGTATAACGCCAATGGCAAAACTATTCTTGTCCAAAGTATTTTTGGTTTTAAAACTTTATACTTCCACCCTTCTCTTTCTTTGGGTAAATCATCCAAGGGTGGATCAGGTAAGAGAATATTGTAGATATTCTTATGATCAATTTTTTCTAAATGTTTAATTAATTCAAAGGCCATTTGTGATGAACCAAGCCTTTGTAAAACATTTGCCTCATACCCATCAATAGCGATATTCATTTTACTTTTTTAATATATGCAGCAAATCCACCTCTTTTAATTTCCAAATAATCAACAAGAGCTTCGTCTTTGGAAAATTTATCTTCTGTCAATACCACATTATAATCCACATTATTGCTAATAACTTCATCTGGATAAAGCCATGCAAAATTCTGATCTGTAAAACTTTTACTTGGAGTGTTTCCATATGCTTTAAATAAATATCTCCACCCCTCATAAATAAAGCAGTCCCCTATTTTATTTATCGAAAAGCTATTATTTCCCGAAACATCCATTACTGCTTCAATCAATTTCCTTTTTTGGCCTAAACTATATTTATCAGATGAACTTAGGATAGTATTTAATCCAATAAGCAAAATGAAGAATATTAAAAGTATAAGTAAAGGCTTTAATTTATAGCTAACTTCGCTTATTAAGATTGCTGGAACAAAAGTAAATAAGGTAATAAAACCATGCAAGTAATACTCAAATGAACCTCCTGAATAAATTATATAAAATCCTAATGATACTAATAAGAAATACCCCAATAAATTATACGAACTTTTTTTGTTTCTGAAGCTTTTGACTGAAAAATATACCAACAGGATTATCGA
Organism: Candidatus Daviesbacteria bacterium RIFCSPLOWO2_01_FULL_39_12; assembly: GCA_001776905.1. Taxonomy (GTDB): domain Bacteria; phylum Patescibacteriota; class Microgenomatia; order Daviesbacterales; family UBA10151; genus MFDM01. Next base: position 35,716 of record MFDM01000023.1, read on the forward strand.
CAAACCAGAAAGCCAAAAAGCAGGGTATGTTCTTTCCCGGTTACAGAAGATCCCCAGCTCGCTGGCGTTGGGTCTGCCAGGTGCCAAATACCAAAATCTTCCCATCGTATCAACAATTGAGTTCATTTTTCCAACTGGGTCGAATTTAGCTCCGGCTTGTTCGGCTTGTTGAGAATACCTTCCTAAAACGATCAGATTACTCCAGTTGTGGTTATAATCAAAAACCAAAAGGGGCCAGTAAAATAGTAGAAATACCAAAATGCAACTTAATACTAATTTTTTGTTTAGAAAATATCTCCCTTTTATAAATAACCAAATCCCCACAATGATAAGGGGTAAAGGGGTCAAGTCAGTTTCAAAAATTGCGCCAACCGCTGCTGTATAAAGAAGCCACCACCAAGGAGACTTTTTGATCATCATCAAGGATGTAAACATGACCAAAACAATTAGTTGAACAAACATCGGATTCCAATATTTTTGATCATAGAAAACAAAAAGTGGCAAACCTGCATAAAGCAATGAAGCAATTATTCCGACTATTAAATTGAAAAATTTCCATCCTACAAAAAATACAGCCAAACAAGTGATAACACCCACCAAGGCTGCAACATAAGCTGTCAAAAGTGGATCGCCACTGGATATCCAAAGCCAAAGCGCTGTAAAATATGTAAAATATGGCCCCATATAAAAGTCTAAAAAAGATGCACTGACTCCAATCCAAATGGGATGAGGATCCTTAACTATACTCCAAGCATAGGTGGCTTGATATTCTTCATCAAAACCAAAAATGTAAACTTCTGATAGTCTGTAGAACCTTAAAAATAGACTTAAAGAAATTAAAATCAGAACAATCAATAATACCCTGTATTTTTTGAGGAATGTCATGACTTTACTAATCTTTTGTAAACTTCAAAAGTTTCCTGGGCGCACTTTTCCCAGGAAAATTTCTTAACTTGTTCAAAACCTTTTTTAATCATTTCAACCCTCAAGTCTTTATCATTCATAATCACTCTTACTTTCTTTTTCATACCCTCAACATCTAGTGGATCAACATAAATCGCACCATCTCCTCCCACTTCCGGCATGGAAGAAACATTTGATGTTATTACAGGTAAACCTGAGGCAAATGCATCCAGAATTGGCAGTCCGAACCCTTCGTAAACTGAAACATACAGTAAAACCTGGGCGCTACTGTAAAGTAGCCCTAACTCATCATATTTAAGCCAGGGAATACTCACTCCTGCAATCACCAGAGGATAATCTCCACAAGCTTCCTTGATTCTTTTCATATTTCTTCTCTCTCCTACTCCTCCGATTGCCAAAACAAACCTTTGGGGAAGATGATATTTTTTACGAAATTTTTCCACTTTCCGACTTATTTGGGGTTTAAAATTAGCGGTTGGCGCCTCATAGATAACAGTGATTTTTTCCTCCGGAATATTAGATATTTCCAAAAGATCCTGTTTGGTAGACTGCGAAACTGCAATCACTTGGTCAATCTCTTTTTCCACTAAATAAAGTCTTCTTTTGTGAACGGAGACAATTTTAGGGTGCGACCATTGAGGATATTTTAGGGGTATTACATCGTGGTAAGTGGTTATCTTTTTTGCTTTAGCGGGAGGTTGCACCCAATCAGATGAGTGAAAAACATCAATGGGTCCTAAGAATCTCTCGATAGAAACATTCCTCCACCTATTAAAAAGCATTTCGAAAAGGGTTGGCGGCAATCTGTAAGATTTGACATTTTTCAATTTACCTTTGTAGGGTTTTCTCAGAGAAGAATAAAAATAAGTAATCTCCAAATCCTTAATTTTCGCCAACTGTTCAGACAAATTTTGGGTATATGTTGCCACTCCACCTCTGTGAGCCGTTTGTGATATATCCATTCCAACCCTGATCATGAATCAATTGTAACAAATTTGAAGTTGTTAAGGAGTAAACCTACACTCTTTATCACTACTAATAACCGACCTGAGTTGTTTTGATACATTATAAATATCACCACTACCTACATCCCATGCATATAAATTTGGTAGTCTAAATTTAGGAGGGGTATTTTCATCCGGGGCACATATCAACTCTTTAACACGATCTAAATCATTTGTCACCGTAGAAAATTCCGACTTTCGGGTTATTCCTCTTTTCAAAGCTAAAGGGTAAAAATCATTCCAATCAAGGGCAATTCTAACCCAGTGATCTCCTGTAAACACAAGAATCTTATTTTTTTCATCGCCTTTCGGCAAATCTTTATCAATCTGATTGTACAAATAATTTTGAGTTACGGCGGAATGATATATTGATTCCCATGATAAAATTCTGTATGAACTCCACAGATTTAAAATAATCACCGCGGTTAAAATTGGAAAAGAATATTTTCTTTTAATAAACGAGGTCGAGTAGGCAATCAAGCCAATTAACCCTATGCTGGAGAGAGTTAAATAACGATGTGATACAGCTGTATAACTTTGTCTCTCAATATAATCTGATTGAGTTAGCCATCCTGGAATTAAACCAAGAAATATCCAAATAGATAGAAACAGCAATATTCTAAATATGGTTGATTTTCTCTTCCAAAAAGCAAATATCAAAATAATTGTCCAGATAAAGAAAAGTACTCCTGCAATAGTATTGAAAATATTCGGATCAGTTAAATGGTTTAACTCAACTATGGGGATTATCCAACCGACCAATAGATTACCAATGGATGTTAAAAATTTTATTAGCATCTGGGGAAAATTGGCTAATATAATAAAAATATTTTTAATAAGATAAATACTCCTACCTTCTATTCGAGGACTAAGATACCAAAATAGAATTAATGGAATTGCTAATAGGCTACATATCTTAAATAAAAACTTTTTCATTTTATGCTTACTGAAATTTTGTAAATCAAGCAGTTCCCATAAAATCAACATCGGAATAACTACTATCCCGTTGCCAGCATCTGAAAGAATAGTCAAAATAATCAAAATAATTGAGATAAAATATTTATGTATAGTTTCTTTTTTGGCATTAATCCAAAAAAATAATCCTGAGCAAATTAGAGGTATTAAAAGGGCAGCAGAGCGACCGCTAGCCCAAGTAAATGTTTCGATACCCCCAACTGAAGAAGAAAAAATAATAGCTGAAAAATAGGCAGCAGACTTTGATTTTGTAATTGATAAAATTAACAGAGCAACAAAAAAAGAATCTATTATTTTTAAAAGAAATCCCAAAAACTGGTAATAAAAAGGGTTAAATTTAAATACGGGAGCAGATAAAATAAACTGATATACTACATTAGGATGTGTCTGGAAAAAGGGATCGATTGTTGATCGATCATAAAGAACTCCCCAAAGTAAAAACCAGTCATCTATTATGAAGGAAAAGTTAAAGGCTTGGTAAAAACTTAAAAAGGCTAGCGAAACAATCAAGAGAATAAAAATTAAACTCTGCTTTTTGTGAGTTAATATAAAGTTCATAACTATCCCTATTCTTCAACTGTCCTTCTAAGGATATCCGTCTCGTTAATGCTATCTATTACCTGATAATTTTTTTGAATATATTGATCAATTTCTTTAGCAAAATCTGTGATTTTTTGATCTTCTATAACAACACTTCTATCTGAAACGATAATTTTTGGTTTATCATCTTTAATACCATCTAATAGTCTATCTTCAGCCACTTTTAAAAACCAGGGGAATTGAAAAACAAAAATATCTCCTGCTGGGATGGTATTTGTCATCTGATACAGATGAGGCACAGCACCAAAAATGAAAATTCTTTCATTTGGATTTGTGTACTCCTCAATTTTACTGGCAATTTTTTTGGTTTGCTCATCAAAAAAGAACACTTTGTTAGATAAATGCCCTTTGAAAAAAATATTGAGCCACCAGATAGTGACGAAAAAATAAATTAAAATCAAGAAAGTTAGAACTTTTCTATTACTGATAGACAAAAATCCTAAACTTGTAGCAATAACAACAAAAGGCAGTGATGGTTGAAGATGAACAAAATCAGCTCTGTCGAAAATAGAAAGGAGTGATCCTGTTAAGAATATGAACAATATTAAAATAAGCCTACGTTCTTTGTGTAAAAATGCTGTCAAAGATATCGAATATACAAAAGCTATTCTGGTCACAAAGCCTATTGAGGAAGGAATACTGGTGCCATGTTGCGCAAATACCGTTAAGTTAAAAAAAATTGTCCAGTAAATAAAATCATTTAAAACTCCCATATTAATTAAATAAATGAACATGACAAAAAGAGGAATAGATATTCCCGCTGAATAATTTATTAGTGGCTGAATTTTTCTTTTTTCCCACAATATGTAAAGAAATACTAACCCAGCTAAGGGCAGGATCACCTGTTTAAAAACAATACCCATCCCTAAAAAAAGACCAGTTAGAAGGAACTTATTTCTAGTGGTAAAGTAAAAAGCAGGAAGCAGAAAAAGTGGTAGAAAAGTATCCAACCATAAAACCCATCCCTCAAAAAATGGCTGCCAGATTAAATACAGCAAATTTACAATCAATGCCTTTTTATTGCTTTTTAAGATTTCTTTGGAAATTAAAAACAAAAGAAGCTGGGTAATTACGACAACTGCTATTAACCATATTCTGGCAATATATTCATCATTCACTCCCAAATTATCAAAATTTACAGGCAGAAACATCAACCCCGGAAAGTGCTGGTCTAGAATCTGACTATATGGCTTTAATCCATGGTTTGTTAGATACGGATATATAAAAAGTTCCGGGTAAGGAAAAAATTGTAACTTAGTTAGAATAAATGCATGAATAATTATTATTAGCCCCAAAATAATAAATGAGAGTTTAATTTTCTTTAACATAATGATTAATAAATCCTACGCCCGAAAAATCATATACCTTCACTAATCTAAATCCATTTTCCTCAATAACTCCCTGAACATATCTTCGTGGGTCTGATAAATCCTGTAAATATTCAAAAATATATACATCTTTAGTCTGATTTAAATTACGTAAATTATCCTCAATTTCTCTTTTTTCTGCTGGAAACCTTAATACAACACCCCAACTCTGCTTATCTTTTGCGTACCAGGTATACGGAGAAAAAGGTTGTGGCCAGGCAAACAAAACTAATGAGTTTTCATTAATATTTTTAAGGATAAATTTTGATGCCCCTCTCCAATCTTCCCTTTGGTATTTAGAACTTCCATAATACAAAATTAATCCACTTAAGGAAATTACTACAATAATCCCAATAAAAAGGTTCTTAACTCTTCCAAGATTTAGTATACCCAGTGCTAATAAAATGCAAAAAGCAGGAATGATATAAAGAATTCTAAATGGTTGGTTTAAAGGAATCTGAAATGAGATTATTAAAGCCTTAAGAATGGGTATTAAAAACCAAAAAAGTACAAGTTGATAATTTTTTTCCCTCATCCTTCTGGGAGAGTTGAAAAAAATAAATCCCACTACCCCTAATATTAAAACTGCCAAGAGGTAATGAGTAAAATTTTCCTCAATGCTAATCCTACCAAAACTAAATTTTATAAAAGTCAATGGGACTGCTTTATAAAATGGCAGACTCAATGCCTCTCTCCATCCTGGTAAATATTCATTTGCTCTTAATCCATTCAAAAGTTGTATTAGAAATTGTGGAATCCAGGGAATGTAGAGCAAAAAAACTATGAACAATGGCGAAAGGAAATATCTAATTTTATCTTTTCGAATAATCAGTAAATAAAGGATCTGTGTAAATATTAAGAAAAATCCATCATAGTGAGTATATATTAAAGCTGTGGTTGATAAAATGTATCCCAAATAATTTAAAAACTTCGGCTTGGCTGTAGAAAGATAAAAAAAGAAGACAGAAAGCGTTCCGAACAATGCTGCCTCTGCGTACATCCTGACTTCCTGCGAATAATAAATATGGTAGGGGTTAATAGCCAGGAGAAAACTTGCCACCAATGCAACATTTCTGCTAAATAATTCTTTCGTTACTTTATATGTTAAAAGGATTGTAAATACGCCAAAAATGACTGAGAGTAATCTTAACCAAATTTCCGAGGTACCCAGTTTGATCCAAAAATGCATTATTAAATATGACAAGGGTGGGTGAAAGTCTACTCCTCTTTGAAAGATTATTGAGTAAATTGAACTCTTGGAAAGGATTGCCTGAGTTGCTTCATCCAACCAGAGACTTTGATCTAAATTTATTAATCTTAGAATAGTTGCTAAAATAATAATTAGAAAAATCATCTTGCATTTCTCTTTTCCCAAAGTTTAACCAGTACAGTAATTTTATAAATCATCATCAAGTAAGTTAAAACGAATCCATAGATTCCATCAAGATAGCCCTGATGTTTAATAAACCTTGTTAAAAAAACTCTTGCCGGCCACCAAAAAAAGCTTATCCAGCTAAACCTTATACCCTTTTCATAAGCTTCCTCACTTTCTACCTCAGCATATCTATTTTGTCTGTCTATAAACTCAGATATATCACTGTAGCCGTAATGGATAATGGCTAATTTTTCTTTGGCTGGTAATTCTAAAATTTTTCCTGATACTTTTGGATAAAGGTGAATTTGACTCCAACTAACACTACCTTTTTGAAAAAACCTGACATGTTTATCGGGCCACCAATTTGTGTGGGTAATCCATTTCCCAAAAAAAATATTTTTTCTGGGAATATTAACTGCTGAATACTCTTTAGATTCCGACACTTTCTTTAACTCATTTTTTAAACTATCAGGAATATACTCATCGGGATCTAAAATCAAGATCCACTCATTGGAAGCTTTAGAGATGGAGAAATTTCTGATCTTCTCAACATATGGCACAAATTTGTGATGGAATATTTTTGCTCCATATTTTTCACAAACATTTTTCGTTTCATCTTTTGATCCCAAATCTACGATAACTATCTCATCCACAAAGTCCCTAATACTTTCTAAACACCTTTCAAGCTTTTCTGCTTCATTAAAACTTACTATAGCTGCAGATATCATAAAGCTATTATCTCAGACTTTTACTAAAGTTTGCATTACTTCTTCGTATTGTCCAGCTATCTTATCCCATGAAAATTTTTTTGCCTGAAGCCTGGCTTTTTTAGACCAGTCAGTTTGTAAAGCTTTTTCAATTGTACTGGCATATTTTTGTGCGTCAGCTACATCCACAAATAAACCTGCATCTCTAATAATCTCATGACGAGCTGAATCATCAGGTACCACCACTCCTAATCCAGAAGCCATAGCCTCAAGATAAACCAGACCAAAGGCTTCTCTATCCCAAGATGGCAGTGTAAATAAATCAACTGATCTGTATACTTTAGGCATATCCCGATAAGGAAATGTAGCAATTCTAAATCTGTTTTTTAAAAGGCTCTTTCCCATCTGGTTAAGTTGTGTCTTCAGTGGACCATCTCCCACAATGAGCAGTGATCCTTTGCTTAATTTAGAAACAGCCTTAATTGCTCTTTCGTGGTGTTTATACCAGACTAAAGCTCCCACACTTAAAATAATGGGGTTTTCTAAATTTAGATCTAATTTTTTACCTAAAGGTGTAAATCTACCCAAATCTATCCCATTGGGAATTTTAACTAATTTAGATCCCCAAGACCATTTTTTTGCCCATCTTAACTGATTCTCAGTTAATGCCACAAACACATCAGGCTTCACCAATAAATTCCAAATGTCATCTCTGCCAATACCACTGTGTCCTGTGATTAACAAGTTGTATTTCCCTATTATTCTTCCTAATGAAGCTTTAAGGCTCTGGAATCTCCCATTTATAGGGATAACAATGTCGTATTTACCAGCCAAAACAGCTGGTAAATCATCTGCTCCATCACTTTCTAAAATATTCACCTCATGATTTTTGGATAATCTTTCTGAAATTTCAGAAACAAAATTTTCTGCCCCTCTTTGTATTTTATCTTGATATCTACTTAAAAAAGTAATCTTCATCTGACTACTCTATATTTTATCAGTGCCCAAATGGCAATAAGTCCATCCTTCCATCCTATTTTTTTACCTTCATTATAAGTCCTCGGTTTAACATTTATGGGAACTTCTACAATTGAAGTTCCCATTCTTAAAATTTTGGCAGTAATTTCCGGTTCAAAATCAAATCCATCTGACTTTAAGTCTATTTTATTAATCAATTTGGCATCAAAAACTTTGTAACCGGTCTCCATATCAGTTAAATTTGACCCAAATAAGATATTGGTAAAAAAAGTTAAAAGTTTATTGACAACCAAATGTATGGGCAAAACCGTCTTATTCTTACCCCAAATCTTTAATGGATAGCTCCTTAGTCTAGTTCCAAAAACAACTTTTGCCTTTCTTTTTATAAGCGGCTCCAATAACTTTGCATAATCGTTTGGGTCATATTCCAAATCTGCATCCTGGATTATTACATAGTCTCCTGTTGCATGCATCAATCCTGTTCTAATAGCGGCTCCCTTCCCCAAATTTTTTTGATGGGAAATAAATTTAAATTTCTTTCTGAATTCTGAACTCTGGATTCTGAATTCCGAACTATCATTTGATCCATCATCTACCACAATAACTTTTTTTTTGATATTTTTAGGAAGCTTAGCCAAAAACACTCTTTCTAATAAAGTTTTTACAGTTTTCTCCTCATTAAAAACAGGGATAATTACACTTAGTTTCATAATTTTCTTTGGGCAATTACCAAAATCGAAGTACCAATAGGCGGTTCTATTAAATTCTCAATCCCTAAAAAAAACGGTGCCAAAAAATTAAAAATTTTAATCCTTCCTTCTTCAATCTTTCTTTTCTTAAATAGTTTTCCTTCTATAAACCATCCTATGCTTCCCAAAAAGTTCAAAATAGTAGATTTAATTAATTTAAATCCAATTTTTTTTAAATTATCTTCCAGCTGTTTTTGAGAATATCTTCTAAAATGGCCAATAGATTTATCAATTTCACCAAATAAATATTGATGAGAGGGTACAAGAAGTATTAAATAACCATTAGGATTTAATAATTTATATAAATTTTTTAAAGCTTTTTTGTCATCTTGTATATGTTCCAAAACATTTAGGCAAACAATACCGTCAAATTTTTTTTTGAAAAAATACTCCCCTCTCTCTATATCACCATACCCCACTTTAGCTTTATCACCTAATGTCCTTTTAGTCTGATTCACATACCTTCTGTCAATATCTATTGCCCAAACTTTACCATATTCTGTTAAAAAGGGTGTAAAATTTCCTATACCGCATCCTACTTCCAAAATTTCACCTCTTAAAAAGGAAGAGAATTTTTTTAGAGTCCATTGGTTATACCAAACCGCCTGACTCATCGATTCCAAAGTTTGTTGAGCCTGATTCATATTGCCTCTACAACCAATATCATCCCGAAAAGCGAAGGGTTCAATAATAGGAATGGTTTGTCTCCTCTACGTTCACTTACACCTATTACTTTGGTTATTTTTTGAAAACCTACTGATGACAAAAATTTTTGCAGAATTTTTAAGTTAAAAAAACGAATATGCGACCATTGCCAAACTTCTAATCCTGTCCATTCGGTATCAGGTAATCTACCACTAATTAAATAATACAATCTATATCTCCAATAACCCATATTTGGGCAAGATAATATTAATCTTCCACCCCTTTTTAAAACTCTTCTTATTTCTTTGGCGCAAAAAGTTGGGTTAAATAAATGTTCTACATTATCTCCCCAAAAAACTACATCAAAAGTATTATTTTTAAAAGGGAAAGCTTCTTCACTACTTGCAACATATGATTTAACTCCTCTTTTATTTGCCTTTTTGACAGCCTCTTTGGAAATATCTATTCCAATTACTTTGACGCCAATTTTTTTTTGTAAGAAATCTCCCACCACACCATCCCCGCAACCTACATCCAAAACTAACTCCCCTTTCTTAAAAAAATTCACTAAGTAGGTATTCCTGATGTAATTTCTAAATTTTCCTCTATCCTCCTTCCAAAAAGTATTATAAAAACTTTTGAGATCATTCATAATTAGCTAATCATTCTTTTGACATTTCTATACGGAGTATTTAATAAGCTTAATATTGTATACTTTTTTGACCTGTTTTTAAACGGTGAGGGAACTATTTTAGGTCTACCTTTATAGAAAACTTCCGGATATAAAAAATTTTCTGGGACAGAAATACCTAATTCATATTTGAGTTTGCCGTGAGTATCGATTCTACTTCGTTTAAGGTGTGTTAAGTGTAAAAATGGTGCATCAATAAAAAGTATTCTTTCAGGACTTCTTTGCTGTATCGGAATATTATTTTCATCCAAGTATCCTTCCGATCCATATGCTCCTCCTACATGAAGCCCGTTAATTCGTGTATTGATTGCTCTGATAGTCAAGTGTCCTTTTTTCTCCAATATTTCATACCTACCGGCTTTTTGTGGCTGGTAATGGTAAATATCACCTACCACGTTGTAGAAAGGCACAACAATTGATTCATATTTATCGCTTTTTTGATTTATTGTGTTCACTACACTCTTAATTGATTTTTCCCACCAAACCTCATCACCGTCTAAAATTAAAATCCAATCACACTTTGACTTACTCAGCATTTCCTGACGGATTTTAGTAAATTGATATTTATCTACTTCCCCAATCTCCTTAAAAATTATTTTATTTTTTCTGATTTCCTGTATTTTTCTGATAATCTCAACTGTCCGATCTTTGGAACCTGTATCATAAACAAGCACTTTATCAACATAATCTACCACGCTCATGATGGCAAACCAGATAAAATTTTCTTCGTTTTTAACAATACAATTTGCCCAGATAGTCATCTTTTTAGTTTAATTACCATCCATATTAATGGATATAGAAAATTAAAAATCGTACCTACTAATACTGTGATAGATGCGCCTACCACTCCATAATTTGAAATCATAATATAACCTAACCCTCCAATTATTGCTAAATGTCCAATTGCCACCCAGATAAAAACATCCGGCCTGCTAAAATAAAAAATTACACTATTGTGTACGGGGATCGAGAATAAAAATACCAGCATAGCAATAAATAAAAAGATAAAAGGCGTAACTGCCTCCTGATATGCTTGACCAAACAATACGGGAATTAAATATATTGATATTGGAATGGTTAGTATACCTAAAATGCAAAGCCCCAAAACAAATAGTTGAAACTTCCTAAAATAGGTAAGCATTTGTGAATTGTTCTGGAAAGATGAAAACTTGGGAGCTGCCACAAGTCCTAATGCTGAAACCAGTTGTGGCATGACTTGAACAAGTTGGTTGGCTGCGCCATAAATACCAATATCTTTTGTCGAAAGTAAAACTGCCGTTAAATAAGTATCCAGCCTGGCAGAAACAGCGGCAATTATTGTAAAAATTGCAACAGGAATATTATACTTAAAAAGTTCTTTGGCTAAATTAAATTCATCTCGGCTTTGAATAATTTTTTTAGTGGGCAGAATAAAAAGTGTTATAAAAAATCCAAAAAAAGGTAACGAGATATATAAAATTAAGCTATTTTCTATATTTAAAATTACTAAATATCCCAATATTAATATCCCCACAAATCTGATGGCATTAGTGAAAATATTTATTGCACTCCATAAGAAATACTTCTGATATGCCTGCAAAGCTGATGTGGCAAAACTGAAAAGTAAGGCTCCTCCAATACCTAGGGCGCTAAACTTTAAAAGTATTGTTAATTCAACTTTGTGAAAAACATAAGTTGCCAAAAATGGAGCCAGTAAAAAAATAGCTAAAAATGAAATTACTGAGGTAATTAATTTTACCTCAAGAGCTAATTTCAAAAATTTATATGCTTTCTCTTTATTATTCACCAAATTTGCAGAAACAAAGCGAACCAAACCTGTATTTGTCCCAATATCCGCAATATCCGCGATTAAAACCAGAGTTGTCAAAGCAATTGTTAAAAGCCCAAAGTTGGCAGGCCCCAAAAATCTTGCCAGCAATATATAAAATAATGCACCTAATCCACCATTTATTAGAGTTCCTAAAATTGTTATTTGTGACTGCCTAAAGGTGGCGGTGTTTAAAATTTTTCTAAACATTCATTTTCCGCAGGAAAATAGTCCTACGGTTTATTAATTTTACTAGAATTCACGTCTTGTTAAAAGCCCATATATCTAGACAGATTCAAAAAATAAGTATATAAACTTAACTTTATGTCAAGGAAATATAATATTTCCTATTTTTATAAAACCTCCTATTTTCATATCAACATATTTTTAATAATCTTACTTGCTGCAATTTTGAGATTTTATAATCTTCCTGAAAATTTTGTTTTTGCTGGAGATGAAGAACTACAGGCAATTCTTGCTCAATCGATAGTCAACAATTTCCATATTATCTGGATTGGAGTTAATGCTGCTCATTTAGGCTTCTATCTTGGTCCATATTGGACATATTTTACTTCCCTATGGTTGTATCTTTCCGACGGTGATCCTTTAATAACTGGTTTTATTTCAGCAAGTATTGGTGTAATAACCACAACAGTTATAGTTCTTGTTGGATCTTTAGTCTTCAGTAGGTGGGTGGCAATTTCAGCAGGTTTACTTTATGCCACTTTACCACTGATGGTATTTTATGATCAAAGATATTGGAATCCCTCACCTATCCCTCTTTTAACACTACTGATGTTTTTATCTTTATATAGATTAAAACAAAATCCTAAAATGGCAATTTTATTTAGCTTAAGTTTTGGGATGGTCTTTCATACCCACCTTTCACTTTTTCCAATTTTATTTGTGGCTTTGTTTTGGATCATCAAGGAGAAAATAAAATTATCCAGAAAAATTATATTTTTTTCTATGTGTTCATTTATTTTGATGCTTGCTCCACTTATTGCTTTTGATTATTTTCATAAGGGATCCAATATTACCACCCCCTTAAGATTTAGGGCGATTACTTCAGATGAGGTTAATAAAATAAAACCTCTCTTTCATTTTCAAGCACTTTTTCAAACTCTTGGAAGAGTTTGGTATTTAAAACCACCCTCTTTAAACAGTGATGAGGTTATCGCCCAATGCGCCCCATCATCAAGAACTGACACTAAAAAAGAATTGGTTATGTACTCGGAAAGATTTAATCCACCATTCCTTCTATCTCTTTTGGGGGCTACAGTTTTATTACTATTTTTGATTAACAGACAAACTTTTCAAAAAAATTCTCATTTTTTGCTGGGTTTATTTTTAGCTACCATTATGGTCTCATTTCTACTTTTTCCCGGCCCATCATTTGAATATTATTTATTGGGAACTTTTCCCTTACTTCTATTTTTGCCGGGAATATTTTTGGGGTATTTCAGAAAATTCAAATTTGTTATTGTTTCTGCTGTTATTATGCTATCAGTTCTGGGCATTTTTAGTGTCTTAACCAATATGGCTGATTTTGGATTAACAAACAAGATGATTTTAATCGAGCAGGTGATTGCACAAACCGGCAGCGAGCCTTTTGAACTAAAACAAACAGGGATTTGTCATACTTATGAAGGATGGAGATATTTATTTGCATTACAGGGTAGGACGCCGGAAAGAGCTGACAGTGATGAGGGAATGGGCTGGCTGTATGAGGAAGAGATTACCAAAGCTCCTGCCAGATATACAGTCATCATGTCTGAATCAAGAGTGCCGGTTTGGTTTGATACTGCTAATGCCACTATAATTTCCTCCGGCGGATTTACAGCTTACATTTTTAAAAATTATTAAATCAGCCAATAATTTATCTAAATCTAAGTTTAATTAACAACATCAATATAATTAACGCTGTTATACCACTAATTGCCAATCCGGGGTATACATATTTTTGCACTTCAAATTCAACCAAGTATTCTCCATCCTTCTCTACCTTGAAACCATTTAAGAGGCTGTAAATTGGTAATGAATTTTGGCCATTCATTTTCCAAAAACTGTCGTAACTTTGCGAAAAAACCAGAAGAGACGGTTTGGTTAAGTTACTTACTTTCACAATATATCTGGTGGGATTTATTTGCCGGTAGGTCACAGTGGGATTATTATTGTTTTGAGCGCTTTTTTCCTCAAAGTTTACAATCCGTCCTTCAAGTTGTTTGGCTTTATCCTTGTAAGCATTCCATTCATATAGACTTAAAACTGCGAGAGCATTAATTACATTAATATCCCCGATCGATTTAATAGTAAATTCTCCATCACCCATTGCCAAGTTTCCCACTTCAAACCACCTGATGTTATTCGCTCCTTTCTTAGTATTAATATCACCAATTAACTGGTCATCTTGATAAAAACTTAACTGCCCACTTTTAGTGCTTTCCAGCACTCTGGCAAGCAGTATTTTGTCTTTCTTTAATTCTGAATTCCCTGTCCCGAGCGAAGTCGAGGGATTAATTCTAAATTCTAAATTCCCCTCTCCTACTGCCCATCCCCCTCCCAAATCAAAATCCAAATTATCAATTCCATATTTTGTTTGCAGGAAATCCCTCCATCTAATTAAATCAGAGGCTTCTCTCTTCCACCATCCTGACTGATCAGGATCAAAATCCAGCTGCTTAGAAGGAAAAATTAGCCTTGATGAATCAATAAAACTGGCTGCTAAATCTGTTAAAGTTTTCTTATTAAGGACAATTTTTGCATCGGTCACCTCATCTAATCTTTTACCTAACCCGGTAAATTCTTCGGGAAAAATTAAAGCATTCTTGCTAAGTTTTAAGTCTGCACTCTTGGTGGCCTCATTGTAAATATCATCCGATCCAATAACCCACCAAAGATTATCAGTTATAAAAAATTTGTCTTGATGAGAATCGACTCTCCATAAATTGATTGGCGACTCGTTCACCCAAGTTAACCAGTTTAAATTCGATAACTGGTTTGAAAAAGTTTGATAGTATTTAATATTATCAGGATGCATATCATCTCTTCTTGGATCCAAAGGAGGATAAACGATATATCCAACTCCTGCTACATCAAAAATTTCACTCATAAACGGTGCTTCTCTTAAAAAGTTAAAAGTCTCATAACTGCCTTTGGTGCCACTGTTAAACGGTCTTTTCTGAGAAAGACGAGCTGCCTCCTCAGTTGGATGTAAGGGTGCGGAATAACCTAGTGGGGATCTGGCAGGAATCCAAAATATTCGAGAAAAATTTTGATCTTTTTCCAAAATCGTTGATAATCCCCTAAACTCTCCCTTAAGAGGTTGTTCGGTAAATGTCCCGGTCATCTGGAATAAAAATACCGGACTGATTAGAGTTATAAGAAAAAAAAGTAGGGCAAAAAAAATTGCTAGCTTAATCTTTCGGTATTTACCGACTCCTCTCATAACCTCATCAGTGGTTACTCCCAAAAGTATGGCAAAGGAAAGTGCCACCAACGTTAAAAACTTTGATGAATCTCTAAATAAGGAAAAAAATGGGACATTTTTAAAAAGCCATTGATAAACATCAGCAAAAGGTTCTGCGCTGCCTTTGCTCAAAAAAATAGACAACACCGCAACAATTATCCAAAAACCCACATTTCGATCCCTTGTTCTTAAAATAGGCGCTAAAAGTACCAATATTGGTATCAAGATAAATTCACCTCTTAGGGCAGATATTTGGCCGAAAATATTTTTGAACCAGTGAGGAGATAGCAGTAAAATTGAGTGGGCAATATTGCCGAAAGATTGGAAAAGAGATTGAGTAAAAAAGGAAAAAGTAGTTTGAGATATCGGAGCATTAGCAAACGGAAACAACCAATAGGCATTTAAACCAATCAATATTAAGCTGGAAATTACACCTAATTTTATCCAATTGGTAATCCATAAAAGCCTATCCTTACCACTAATAAATATAAACTGATAAAAAAATCTAATTAGACAAAGTAACGCTAATATATAGATGAATCTAAAATCAAAAAATCCCAAAATCGAAATAGACAATCCGGCTGTAATTTTTTTAAACAATCTTCCACCAATTGATTTCTCTACAGCAAAAAAACTTAATGGAAGAAAGGCATATGCCAATCCGACCGATAACTGTCCACCATCTATGAGTAAAATAATATAGGTATTGATTAGATAAAAAAGGGTTGAAATAAATTTTCCGAAGATAGATAACTTAATACTTTCAGCCAGTTTCCAAATACCGATTGTTCCCAAAAGTAAAATGGTTATCAAAATTATTCTTTCTATAAAAAGAAAGTTAAATCCTATCTGAGAAAGAAAGCCTGAAAAAAATGTTAAGGGATACGCCCAGAGAAAAAATGCCGTATACTCTCCTAAGCCTTCCGCACCCCCCTCCGACCAAACAAAGGGAATATCCATCATAGAATCAAGAGAGGGTTTGGAAACTAGTGGAAAATCATTCGCCACTCTTAATTCAGTTAAAAACCATGGTCCAAAAATACCAGCAAATATCAATATTAAAAGTAAGATTGAGAGTTTACTTCTCAGCATTTTTTATTTCCCAAATATACAGGACAGCTCCTAAGCAAAATGTCCAGAAAGAAAAGCTGATAATTTTCAAGGCAAAACCATGATGGTTTAAAGCAATTGCCAGTCCACCAAAAAAAAGCATTACCAAGCTTAAAAGATAGGCGTATTTACTTTTCATATTAAATTTTCAAAATTTATCGATAAAACCATTTTTAATTAGCTTCGGAAAATATTCAATTATATAAATTGCCAAAAGTCCCACTCCCAAACTGCCTAACCAGTTAGAAATATCCATTTGCCAAAATAGATAGAAAGGCACCATTAGGCTCAATAAACTTAATGCAATGGTTAATAGATATTTTCTTAAATTTTGATTCATAAATATGGTCAAAGCGGCGGCAAATATTAGTGGCCTGACTAAATCAACACCTCCTTTAGAAACAAAGCCTGATTCTAACCAAAAAAATACCGGCAAAGACAGCAAAAAAACTACTGATTGTATTATAAATTTTTTAAGATTCATCTTTTTATCTTGGAAAATAGCACAATAACTAACAATGATAAATAGCTGACAGCAGCCACAATCACCCCAAAATTCACCAGTTTTTGAGGTTTAAATTCCAGCGAGAAATCAAAGCTGCCTATATTTTCCAGATAGTAGGCATTACCATATAAGTTGGACAGATAATGTTTTTGGGGGTAGAAAGTATTCTGACCATCAGTTAGCTTAAGTTTCCAGCCGGGATGAAAAGTCTCACTAAAAATAAGGAAGGTCTTGTTTTTTACATTAACTTTTCCCTGGTAAAAAATAGGACTTTTGCGTTCTATGCTGATCACTTCTCCTCCCTCATTTGTTTGCTCAGATTCAGCTAGAATACTTCTAAGAACAATATCGCCATTTAATACCTTTTCAATCCTCAAATTCTTTATCAGTATTGCCGGTGGGGGAAGCTGTCCGCCAGAGGCAATAACAAACCTAACAGCTGCCTGTTGAGTCGTCAATCTTAAAGGAAGCAGGGTAAATCGTAAACTCTGCCAGCTATTTTTGGCATTTGTCAGGTCAATAAATTCATTCAGCTGATATGACCTTTGACCCGATTTATCAATATTATCAGTATCCTGCACTAACTGGAAGTAAAAACCACTGGCATTTTGAGGTAAGATCTCAAAACTTATCCTGTAAATATCGCCACCTTTAGCTTTAGATATCAAATTTTCTATATAGCCAAATTGTCCTTGCGGTTCAATTTTAATAGAGTCACCAACTACGCTGACTGTGCCAAATTTAGCCAATGTGTCAAAAGGGAGAGCCAAGTTTGAAGATGGCAAAACATTGTATGCCAACTCAGAAAAACCAAGCTCGAAATCATCATCTCCTAAAGATAAAATATTATTTTGATTTTGCCAAAACTTTTTTTCAACTTTGCCATTAATACTTAAGTCAAATTTATCTAAACCATCTATTTCCTCAGTCATTAACATCTCATATTTCGCCTTAGTAGGAATATTAAATTTAAAAACTTTCTGACTATCTACATTCTCGGGAGCCTCCAAATTCAAAGGATGTTGTGGAATAAAATTATTTTTTATTAATTGATCTTGTAGTAAATTATAAATATTTTCTAGCTTTACTTTAATCTCTGAGTCCACGCCGTTTTTTAACTTCTCGATTACTGCCAAGTGGATCTGGAAAATTAAACTGATATCTTTTTCATTAATATATAAAAGCAATCTTGAATCATGCAAATTTGACGAGAAAATGCTCTTTAGCTCTCTTTCGTAGTCATCCATTAAAGACATCTTTAAACTTTGCTCAGATTTTAATATTTTGATGATTTTTTTGGTAGTTTCAATAAGTTTATTATTAAGCTCCTCGGGTCCAATTTCACCATTTTGTACAAGTATTGGCTTAACTCTAATATTTTGAGAAAGTAACAGATTTAAGGTTCCCTCATCTGCCAATATTTGATTTGCAACCTGCTGAACAAATGTAGTCTTGGGATAAATAAAAG
This sequence comes from Candidatus Daviesbacteria bacterium RIFCSPLOWO2_01_FULL_39_12, assembly GCA_001776905.1. Taxonomy (GTDB): domain Bacteria; phylum Patescibacteriota; class Microgenomatia; order Daviesbacterales; family UBA10151; genus MFDM01. The sequence goes on from MFDM01000023.1 coordinate 54,090, forward strand.
ATTGATTGGGAAATATAATAATTTGGCTGGCCTTATTAAAAAGCTGTCCGTCAATTTGACTGCCTATTGGTGTAATCATCAACTGATCGTTTCCTAAAAGATAAGGCCAAACTTTTCCCGTATCTGAAGGGTAAATCAGCTGAAAATTGCTTCCCAGATAAATTTTCGGCTTAAAATATTCGTCAGGAACTTTATAAATTTGCAAATCCCCAAACTTTTGTGCCTTTTTGAGAAAATCAAGATTATTCAAAACATTCTCCGCATCCTTTGGGTTGTATAAATCTCCACCCAGCCAATTTACATCCCTGTGTAACACAATATATCTGACATTAAAGTTTTGCAAGATTGCCAAAATTTTCTCTGGATTTTTGTTATATGGTTCAAAAAACATTAAAGAAAGAGCCTTTAATGAATCATCTAACCTGGCGATATTGAACCCATGAGAAATAGAAGGTAGAGATGTAAATAGCAAATCTGAAGACTCCAAACCACTATATCCATATTCCCACTTATACGATATCCCCTCACCTAAAGCCAGCGGTAAGTGTAGAATTTTCTCCGGATTTCTAAAATAATCAACTCCATTATCCTGATAAATCCATTGATCTGCTTGTTTATACCAGTCAGGCACCTTGACATATCCCGGCTCATTCGGCTTACCGAAAGGCTGGGATAGAAACATTGGCCAATTAAAACTAAGAATAATCAGCACCAGAATAATTATTATTATTTTTGCAATTAGAGGGTTTATTTTTTTAGATAAATAGTCCTTTAAAAAAACTATTCCAAAAATAAAAAGAATGGTTCCCAAAAGCGGCAACAAAATGCCGATTTTCTCAAATGGATTTCTCAAAACCCCCAGAAAAAACAAATGTTTAAATCCAAAAATATACGGATAGGAAAAAGGTGGAGCTGCTCCTTTGGCCAAAAAAAGGATAACCAAAAAGATGACACCCCAAAAAGCAAATCTTTCTTTCTTTAAAGCTCTGATTAACCCAAGTAAAATCGTACCAACAAACACCCAGGGGATTATCCTAACCAAAATATTTTTATAACTATCTCCCAGTTCAGATTGATAAAATAAGTAAAATGGGTTAATCATTTGCAGAGAGTACGGAATAATGCTTTGTCTGCCTATATTTATCAAAGTAAACAAGCTTTCTTCGCTTTTGTGCTGCTCTGATAGAATTGCCGGATTGACGCTAAAGACAGGTATTAACCACCAGATGTTTGTTAAAAACCAAAATAGAAATCCAATTGTAAGCTTTATTAAACCAACCACTAAAAATTTACGTCCTTGCCATGGTAAAAAAACTGAAGCGGCAGTTATTAAAAAAAGTAAAATCCAAATAGTTAAAATATAGGCAATTGTGCCGTATAAATATGTTGCCAGCAGGTTAACAATTAAAAACAAAAGCAACCAGATAGGTTTAGTTGATTTTAACCATTTGATCCAAAAAAGCACCAGGAAAGGTAAAGCGGCAGCCAGAAAGAAGGTGGAATGGACAAATCTGTGCCAAACTTGGATCATCATATAGGGGTTGATCATATAAAAAAGAGCTCCAATTAACCCATACCATCTACTCTTAACGTCAAAAATTGACAAGATAAGCCAGTACATGCCATATCCCATGCTCAGCAAAATTAAGAAAAATAAACTGGCTTGGATATGAAGTGAGGTAAAACCAAGCAGCTGCAGTTTGGAAAAAATAAAATGAAAAGGTAAGGCAGTTAAGCCTTGTGGTATTGGAGTGCCCGGGGCAATCGCTTCCCACCAAATAAAACGGGCATTTTCAAGCGTTCTTTGAGGATTATATGTCTGCAAACCGACATCTCCTCCTCCATAAATATAGCCTGCCTTAAACCAGTTGAAAATCAAAAAAACACTTAACAGAAATAAAATTATCAATGGAGTCAGTCTGGTAAATTTATTAGTAAATTTAATAAATTTATAGGATATCATGGTAAATTAGCTTATCGAACCATCTTTAAAAAGTTTTGGTAGATAAAACAGAGCGGAAATAATAAAAATTCCATAAGCTAAAGAGCCAAAAAAATTGGCCAGTCCGATAAACTCCATCCCCAATATAAAGAAAGATATCATAACTGCGAATAATACTAAGGAGGCAGCAATGAAGATTATCTTCAAATTAGGCCAAATAAATAGAGTCTCACCAGCTAGTGTAAAGATGACCGCCTGATAAAAGTTTACATCCAGCTTAAATGACAGGTTGGTATTTATCACTAGGAAAAAAAATAGTAATAAAAGAAATAATAATAATTTTTTAACTAGATTCATAATTCCCTTTAGAAAAAAGGCCTTTAATCTTTATAAAAACAACAATTATCAAAAGAATCAGTGTAGAAATTATACCTATTACTATCCCGAGATAAAAATAGTTTTGGGGCATATATTCCAATTTGAATTTATATTCACCGAGTTGCTCTATAAAATAAGCATTAGCATACATATTTGCTATAAGTTGCGCTTGTACTTTTTTTGTCTTGGCTCCATTTGTTAAAAACAACTGCCAGTCCTTATCGAATGTTTGACTCAGAACAAGAAAGGCTGGTTTCTCTAAACTAAAAGATCCCTCATATTTTAAAGGCTCTCTCTTTGTAAAATCCGGCCTGGTGACTTGGGCTGATTGAGTGCTTTCTCCCTTGCTTCTTAAAAAAAGCGGATTTGTCAAAACTCTAAATATTTTTAGATTTTTTATTACTATCTCAGAAGGTCTCTCGTAATTTTTGACTATTTCCCTTTTTCCGCAAAGAAATTTCCTGTAGCCTAAAATTGATTCGCAATCATTCCATGGATCAACAATAATTTGAAGCGATAATTTGGCGGAGTTTTTTCGTGAATCAAAAAGGTATGTAAAGTTTCTCCAGTATTTATTATATGGATCAATATTTATTTTATAATCATACTGATATGATCTTTCTTTTCCGGAAATATCAATTCCCCCAAGATCAACTGGATCGCTGTCCTGTAGGATTCTAACTCTGGGGTCATTTCCTTTTTTAACCCAAAAATCGAAAAAGATGGCATATGTACTCCCCGGATTAAAAGGGCTTATATTTGTTTCAAAAATTTTCTGGTTATGTTGAGAAGAAGCAATTTCCATCTGATTATCATCTCCAAAACCGGAGAATAAGTTAACCGAATTTATTCTTGGGTAAGTTATCTCATGCGCACCTTCCGTCAAATTAATTGATCCATATGAAATAAATAATTGCCCTTTATAGGCTTTTCTTTTTTCCAGGCTGTTATCAACTTGTATAGAAAGATCATCTAAATTATCTTCATAAAGATCGACTACTTGAGAATCTGCCATCACCATCTCATACTCTCCGGAGCGGGGAATGGAGAAACGATTTACTTGCTCACTAACGTATTCAACTTGGTCGGATTTAGTTTGAAAAAGAGGAATTATGGCTTGATCTATACTCCTCTGATTTAAAATCATCATGGCTTGCTCTATCAACTTTTTATCTTCCGGGATAGATTTTTTCGCTAAACTATCTAAAATAATTCTATGATTGTTTAATAATTGTTTGATTTGAGAAGGAACCTCTTTAGAGATAGTCGTGGCTTTAGTAATTTCGTCAAGACGATCCATAGCCTTAGGTAAAGTACTTATATAATCTTTAATTTGAGGAGTAATGGATTTTGCTGGTATACTCTCCTGCAGCTTATACGCCTCTACCAGTCTTTTGCCGGCATATTCCAGATATAAATTACTCAAAGTATCCTTAGATCCCCAAAGTTGAATTGCCTCTTTAATTTTTATAAACGGATAAAATGGTGAGTTCGGCAAAAATCTGACAGCGGGCAACTGTTGTAAAGCATTCTCCTCGTTAAGCTGTTCTGATAGATAATATCCGGTTGACTTCTCCGGCAAAATTAATAAATCATGGTTTTGACTGAACTGCGATTTACCTTTATTAAAATCTGAAATCAGCAGCTGAGATGGATCGTACCTTAAAAAGTAAGACCAGGAATTCCTGAATTTTGGAATGTCACCTTCTACTCCCGCTAAATAATCAAAGTTATCTTGAATATACAACTTATCTAAAAAATCACTCTCTGAAATTTCATAAATAGTCAGTCCGCCAAACTCTTTTTG
>MFDM01000023.1:58227-59874 GCA_001776905.1 Candidatus Daviesbacteria bacterium RIFCSPLOWO2_01_FULL_39_12
ATCGCAGATTGTCCAAAACTCGCCCAACTTTGTAAGGATCTCTAACAGCTGATTTTTGCCAGTTAATTTCATGATGTAAAACTATGAAGCGCACGTTAAATACTCTCATCAATTGCTTTATTTTCTCCTCCTCAAAAGAAACTTCATTTAGCAAATTTAGGGTCTCTAAAGCATTATCCAAATAATTTAAATTAAACCCCATTGAAATAGATGGGTTGGAAGTGAAAAAGTCGGTGGTTGAATCAACACCGCTATAACCATATGGCCAAAAATATGATACCCCCTCAGAAACTGGTAATGGCAAATGTAGAATATTTCCCTCCTTTTTCTGAACGCTAATCCACTCGTTAGCCTGCTGATAAAAGATGGGCACCTCAACAAAGTTTGGACGGTTTATCTTACCTAAGAGATGACCTGTCCAAAACGGCCAATGATATAATCCGAAAAAAAGTATCATAAAAAAAATTAAAATTATCCGAACTGCCCGCTTTTTTGTAAAAAAATTCCATCCCTTAATAAAGCCTAGAGCAAACAGTAAACTGCCCGACAGAGGAATTAAAATGCCGATTTTTTCAAAAGGATTCCTCAAAACTCCCAAGATAAAGGATTTGGTAAATCCGTAAAGGAAAGGATAGCCAAAAGGAGCAGCCATGCCTTTGGCAAAAAAAATAGCCAGCACAAAAAGAATCGGCAAAAAGACAAGGTTTCTTTTTTTAAGCGCAAAGTAAAACCCAATAAAAATAAAAATAACCGCAATCCAAGGAATAAATAAAAAGAGGGGATTTATGAAAGTTTCCCCTAGCTCCTGTTGATAAAACAAATAAAAAGGGTTTAAACCAGCCAGTGAATAGGGTATAACTGATTGATTGCTAATAGCAATCAAAGTCAGTATGCTGCTTAAGAGGGAATGCTGAGAAGATAAAAGAGATGGCGTCACCAAAAGCACCGGACCCAACCACCAAACATTAGTTAAAATCCAAAAAACGAAACCTATCAAATAATTTAATGAGACTTTGAAAACATTTCTAAAACCCTGCCAAGGGAATAAACTGACAAAGACTGCATAAAAAGTTAGCACTCCCCAAACAGTAACAACATAGGCCATTGTGCTGTATAAAAAAGAAAAGATAAAATTGAAAAGTATGAAAAGTAGTAAATCGGTCAACTTTCTTTTATTAATCCAGCGTATCCAAAAAAGTAGGATAAACGGTAAGCCTGCAGCCAGAAAAAAAGTGGAGTGAACAAACCTGTGCCAAACTTGTACCATCATGTAGGGGTTAACCACATAAAATAGACCTGCCAACAAAGCCATGCCCTTCTTGTCTTTGCCGAATAGATCCAAAGCCAAAAAATACATGCCCAATCCCATCAAAAAAATTAATACTCCAAATAGGCTGGCTTGAATTAAATAAAACGGTAGGCCAAAGTTTTGCAGAACAGATAAAACCACCTCCGTCGGTAAAGAGGCCAGGCCTTGGGGTCTGGGAAAACCCGGAGCCGTATCTTCCCACCATATTTTAGAAATAACTTCTGCTATCCTCTTTGGATTATAGGTGGTCAGCCCCACATCTCCCCCACCATAAACTAAGCCATAACGAAACCAGGAAAATAATATAAAAAGAGCTATTGTCCCAAATAGAAATAAAG
>MFDM01000023.1:59881-84335 GCA_001776905.1 Candidatus Daviesbacteria bacterium RIFCSPLOWO2_01_FULL_39_12
ATGAAATTTATTTATCAATTTATTTAGATCCATATAAGTTTGTTCTAATTAAAAGTGCCAAATATAACCCTTCCAAAACTCCTTGCCAGTATTTAACAAGTACATCAAATCTCAAGGATAGTATGATTATTATTGAGTGCACCATCAAGTAAATTGGTTGAAAGAAGAATAAAAACACTAAGAAGTTTTCATTTGGAGCATGTTTGCTCATATAGATTAGTTTATTCCTGGAAATTCTAAAAGCTCTTTCCACCGAAGTTATACCTATCCACTCAACCAGAAAATTGGCAAATTTTGTTTTCCTGCCAGTATGCCAAGCTTTGGCATCCGGAACACAGAAAATTTTAAATCCTGCCTTTCTGGCTCTAAAAGAGAAGTCGGAATCCTCATAAGGGATAAAGTATCTTTCATCATAACCGCCAATTTTTTCAATTATCTTCCTTTTAACCATCCAAATACAGCCTGCCAAGGGAATTTCTCTTAAAAAGTTGTATTGACCTAAATCTATTTCCTTAGCTCCCCAGGCTTTAATTCTGCCTGTGGTTAGGCTTATGTCATGACCTGCTCCCTCCAAAAAACCTGTTCTGTCTTTATCATAGATAATTGGCTGAACTATACCGGCACTCTTTTTGTCTTCTAAAACTTTTACCAAAGATGATATCATCTTCTGATCTGCTATTGCATCATCATCCATAAAAAGAATGAAGTCTCCTTGAGTTGATTTAAGAGCTAAATTTCTGCCGCCTGCAGCTCCCAGGTTATTTTGAGAAGTAATCAGTGTAACTGCCGAAAATCTTTTTTTAAACCAAACGGAAATAGGACGGTCAGAACCATTATCTAATACAATAATTTCTAGATTTCTGTAATTAGATTTTTTGAGAGACTTGATACAATCAATCAAATCCTCTTTGCGATTTCTACTCACCACCACACAAGATATTAGTTTATTACTCATTTTAGATGGGCCGCTGGCTTATCTTTAATTGCCAATATGCCAGCAGCTATTTTGGGGAAAATATAAGCGACTGGGGCTAGAAAGTAAGCAAAAATTGTGATCAAAAAATATGGCAACATGTTTTGGGTTCTGCCCCAGCCAGTTTCCGACCAAATAAACCAAACTCCTACTCCTAAAACTTTGTACCCTCTTTTTAAAAAATCTTCCACCACCCAGCCAGAATGATGATGCTGATGAGGATTACCGCGAATAAAAACCTCCGGTTGAACCATAAAGCCATTAGGAGTTCCCACCAGAATTCTTCTTTTGGCTAATTTTTCAATCAGATCCAAAACCCTTTCTCCCTTTTTTTTCGATATATGCTCTATCACTTGCGAAAATAATACAACATCATACTTTTTCCGCCTTTTTACCAGATCTTGAACAACTTTTTCTATGTCACCCTTAATAAGATATTTATAGACTTCTCTTTTCTTTGCTTGATCCAGACTTTTTTTATAAATATCAACACCGGTAATCTCCCAACCTTTTTTGTAGATTGACCTCGTCAAAGCACCATCACCACAACCCAGATCTAATACTGTTTGACCATTCCCCACTAGCTTACTTAGCAGCCACATGTATGTCAAAGGTATATCTTTTTTCCCTATGAAAGCCATAATTATTCTCTTACTATTTGATTAAAAACTTGAGCTGCTCTTTTGTCCCAAGACCAATTTTTCTCAATCATTTCTAAAGCCTGGCCTCCTATCTTAGTAGCTAATCTTGGATCATCCAGTAACTTTATAATAACTTTTGCAAAAGAATTTAAATCACCAATCTTAACTTTCATCATTCCCTGTGGATAATACGATTTAAAGGCTTTCAAATCAAATCCCACGGTAGGAATACCAAAAACCATAGCCTCAGCTGCAGCCATACCCCCAGAATCATAGAACGCAGGATGAACCACCAGTCTACTTTGAGAAAAAATCTTATATTTTTCTTCCCCATCAAATAAATATCCGGTTAAAGCTATATTTTTCTCTAACTTTTCCCTTTTCACTTTTCCCTTTACACTTCCCATTAATGGTCCGTCTCCAATCATTACCAGTCTGGCATGGGGTTTTTTTATTACCACCAGTTTCCATATATCTACTAATTCCAGAACTCCTTTTTGCGGATGAAATCTTCCTTGAAAAACTGCATTATATATTTTGGGTAATTTTCCTCCTTTTTCTTTCCATTTGTTAATCTCTGTCAAATTAACAGCTCCTAAAACCACAATTATTTTATTTAAGCTGTTAAGATTTAGAAATTGCTTTTTTTCTTCTTCATTATTAACCAGGATAAAATCAACAAATCTCACAATTAATGGTTTAATAGGGAGTTGGACAAACCAATAAAAAAATGCTCTCAATCTGTAAGTATTCACCCTCTCACCTTCTGTAAAACCTATCCATGGTTTGGGAGCTGTCTGAAACCATGCTGCCACCCATCTGAGTTTGGGATATCTAATTTTTAGAATAAATGCTGGCAAGCAGTCCATCCAAAACTCAGAGGCAGAATAGACAATGTTTTTTTCTGGATTGGCAATCTTGACTGTTAATCCGATTCTAATTCCCTCAATCACCCTGGCAAAGTAGTTTACAAAAAAACCAAATTTATACCAGGGCTCCATACTTGATACTTGATACTTGATACTTGACCCAATCAACTTTTGCCTTTGGCACATTTGATAACCCTCCTGCCAGACAAAAATTTGTATAATATTTTTTTTACTCCACACTCTGGCAAATTCCATAAAAATGCGATCACTCCCGGATATTCCCTTACCCATAGCAGCCAAAGCAAAAAAGAGAAATTTTGGCTTTAAATCCATAGTATACGAGTATATCCTGACTAAGGTAGTTTTGGAAGGGGGATGTATAGACTTTTCTTAATCGGATAAACATATCCCACCAAAGTTCCTCCCAAAAGTTTGAAGAATTTGTCAAACTGATGATATTTGAAAGATTCCCAAAAATAATATGCCAAAAGTAACGGTAAAAAAATTGTGAAAGTAAAAATATTTCCATGTTTTCTCATAAACAAAACTCTATTTCTACCTAAAAGATAGGCCCTTGATAATACCCTCGGTCTCCAAACATTGGGATTTTTGGATTGATCATGGTAACAAATAGCGGCAGGTTCATACCAGGTAATAAATCCAGCTTTTTTAGCTCTTAAGCAATAATCAGGATCAAAATAACACATAAACCAGTCGTCAAATCCACCTATTTTATTGACAACTTTTCTACTAATCAGCATGGCTGTACCGGAGTTTTGCACCTCTTTCCCTTCTAAAAAATTCTTTCTTGGACCCCAACCAACTGTCACCCTTCCAGAAGTTAAATCCACGTAAGAACCAGCCTGGTTGACCCAATTTTTATCTTTTAAATAAAGTATCATCGGTGTGACTATACCAACTTGAGGATTTTTATTTAATCTGTCGACTAAGTTTTTGATCATATTTTTCTCAACCACAATATCAGAATCAGCAAATAGTATATGATTATTTTTTTTGGCCTTTGCAAAACCTAAATTATAACAACCTGTCTGTCCAATGTTTTTTACTCCCGCATCAACCCATCTCACTTTTCTAAATTTTTTTCTTCCCTCTTGCCATGTCCCATCTGTTGAACCATTATCCACCACAATTATTTCCAAATTTGGGAACGTAGTTTTGTATAGAGAAGTCAGCAAACGAAATAAATTACTCTCGCAATTAAAACTTGGTGTCACAACAGTTACTCCCGTTCGCTTAGACATATTTTCATCCTTTCATCTTTCTGCTAAGATACCATAGTGACAAGAGGTTTTTCAAATGGTCTCTAAAAGAAATCTATTAATATTTTTGAACCTTTTTTTAACAGCCGCCATCATCTGGAAAATCATTTTTTCAACTTACGGATCAATTCTCTCTTTTTCTTTTTGGCTTGACGATTGGCCTCTTGTCTGGGGAGTCTCTCAGCAAACCTCTCCTTTTTTTAATCCCACCAAAGTTGTTTGGAATTTTGAAGATGAGCGATTTACAGTCAGGGAGGGCTTTGCGCAAATTTGGGCTACCGGATTTTTAATGCATTTTTTTCAGCTTGATCCATATTGGTTTCATCTGTTTGGTCTTTCGGTAAAGTTTTTAGCATCACTCAGTTTAATTTTAGCCGGATGGCTTCTAACAAAAAATTTCCTCATCGGTGCTATTTCGGGGCTAATTTTTGCTCCTGCATTTATCGGATCAGAATCTCTGTACTGGTATAACGTTAACGGAGCCTATATTCTAATTTTTATCGCTGCCATTTCTCTGCCTTTTTTTATTAAGGGAATATTAAAAGGCAATGTATCATTTATCATATCTTTAATTCTCATCGCCGCAGGAATTATTTTATATCCCCCCAGAGCTCACGTTTTTCTGGCATTCCCTATCTTGGCTTCAATCTGGTCGGAGAAAATATTTAATAAACAACTGCTAATTAAAATTATCATCTTAACTGCCGTAATCTTTTTATCCTACAAGCTGCCTGCCGGCGGTGGGGCAGAAAACCAGGCTTATCGTGCAGTCATCCATAGATTAATAGTTTTCTCAGGAGATGGACTAAATGCCGGAAATCATATGTTTTTTACTTACCCCCTGGTTGCCATCCCCTTATCGATATTTTCACCCCTATTTTTACAAAATATGATTGATTTACCGCAAAAACTTTTTTTTGGCACAATACCCAGGCCTCTAGCCTCCTTTTATCTTTGGAATTTTATTCTTTTTCCGGCAATTTGGATGGTAAGTTTATCAGCCCTTTTTAAAATTAAAAAAGATTCTCTTAAATTATTAAAATCCAAAATGTTTCTATTGTGGTTGGGGATTGGACCGATCTGGGCCATAGTTAATGAACTCATCAGAAACTATTTTCTTGAGGGAAGATTTTGGGACTATCCCACCCACTTTCTTTTTACACTCTCGGTGCTTTTAATACTTTTTTCCATCTATTGTTATCTTGAATTGAAAAAAACTGGCTGGAGTGTAATTTCCAAAGTCTTGCTAAGTTGCCTTGTTTTAATTGAAGTATCCTATATCGTCAACTGGGCCTTTGATCCTCTGATTCACCCTGCCTCAACATCAATATCCAGATACTTAACTCTACCAAATGCCTTTGGTTCAATCTTTCTGGCATCTTTGATTGGTTTAGTTTTTCTGCTTTTGTTTGAACTATTTTTAAGATCAAAAAACTGGAAAAATCTGACTTTAAAATTATTGGTTCAACCGGGATTGGTTTTAACAACCTTTATTATTATCTATTTTATTTTCCATACAGTCACTTCAAATATTAATCTGAGTAAACTTTTTATTGAAAATAGATTGTTACCCATCAGGGATCATCGAAATGTGAGCAGGATTTTAAATACAATTACCGCTGATTTGAAGAGTGCGGATAAACCTGCTGTGGTACTATTTGACAGCTGGGATTATGCCGAGGTTTTTGCCATCTTTGTCCATACCGGTCACTCTTTGGCAATTTGGGGGAAAATCTCGAATCCAAAAGAGTTTCCCAGAGTGTATTATGATGAAAAGAAATTAATTAGTGAGTTTCCAGATCTTTGCAAAAGATTCAAAATTACCGCAAAGAACCTCTATCGTTTCAGGGTAGAAATTGACAAAGCCACCAATATTTCAGAGCAATTCCCCAAACTTTCCTGCAGTAACTCTATACCAGCAGCTCTCTAAAAAACACTTTCAGATTCTCTATGCTGGTTCTTATAGAAGGCATTGATGTTTTACCGTGCAGCCTGTGTCCTTCCCGGGTGGGGAATTCTACAATTTTAATCCCCCTCTTGAGAGCTCTAATAACCTGTTCAATATCCGGAGCAATCGGGCTGGGAATTTTTATGTTCAGCTTTTCATATGCCCTTCTGGTCATGGCCCGGTAACCTTGAGTTAAATCACTGCATTTATTCCCATCTCTTCCCCATAACATACTTACTAGGGTGGACATCAGCTGATTTGACCATTTTCTGTATTTAAAACTTTGATCATCTTCCTCATTGGCCGCTCCTTTGATCATCCTTGAGGGAATAATGAATTGCTCTCCTTTTCTTAACAATTGTACCATTTTTGATAAAGCTTTTGGGTCGGAATTCCCGTCCGGATGAAAAATAACCAGAGCATCTTTTTTGGTATTCCTAAAGGCTGACTCGTATGCTCCACCTACTCCCGGATAAATTTGATCAAAAACCTTAATTTTTTTAGCTTTATAGAAATCTCTGGTACCGTCATTTGATTTTGCATCAACCACATAAATGCCGTCGAAAAGTCTCAGAGGAATTTTAGGAAACATCTTTTCCGAATTTCGTCTCTCATTCTTTGTAAAAATAACCAAAGCAATTTTCATATCTTTGTAAAGTTAGCGTAAGTAAGTCTCATGTATTTTAATTCTAACAGGTTTTTCATAATTATACCCTGTGACCAAAAAAGCCATCTGTCCAAATTCCCCCACCAGCCAGTTTATTTTTCTATCTTTGGGTCTGTCCAGCGGATGGGAGATACTGACAACTCGATTAGGAGCAGCTGAAATATTTTCCCAGGTAGGACCCCCGCCACTTTTTCTATAAAAAGACAGTTGAATATTAACCTTTTGGTTAGTCTCCACTACTACATTAATGGTATTTGCCTTAAGTAATACTTGATGTGATATAGAAGCTTCGCACCAAAACATCAACCCATCAGTTGGCGCATCCTCATAAATAACCTCAAATAATTCTCCCGGATTCATATTTTTTGATCGAGTGGCGACTACCTGAGTCCACTCTCCTTTCCAAGTTGAAATCGTACCCTTTTGACAAATTTCTATCTTTTTATTAAGTGGTTTAGGTAAAACGGGAAAGACTGCCCGACCAATAAAATAAACAAAGATCGTCACCAAAAAAACGGATACTATTTTCAAGATAGGCAAATGCCCTAATCTTAAAGATCTGAAATTAATTTTTATTAATTTTTTGAAATACTTCATCTTTGAGATTTTCAATATTTCCCTCCTTTATTTTAAATGCAAAAAAATTATTATACTGGGTGGGAAAATTCTTAGCATAATTTTCATTATCCGTAAAAATAAAGGTAGGGCTCTGACTTAAACTATAATACCCTTCTTCAAAAGCCAGCCTAGAGGGAAAGCTTCTCATCATATATTTTTCATTCTCTGTTAAGTTTCCTTTAATATATACGAGTTTAACCTCATCCTTTTTCTCCGAACCAATCAACGGTTTTAACTGGTACCAAATATTTTCATGTTCCTTTCTGTCTAAAAAAACCAATCTGTCATTTAATAACCTATTCGATAAGTAAATGTGCGAAGCAATAATAACAGTGGCAAACATAAAAATTAGAGAAAGCAGAGAATACTTAATATAATTGGACTTTAAAAATGTAATTTGATGAAAAAGGAAATACAATAGACTACCGACAATAATAGATGAACCTATCGAGGGAACAGTATAGTATCTGCTAATTAAATTAAACGCCGATTGATCATTGTCACTTACCTGAGATGAAACCAGCCAGGGGATTGTCAAATGAGATAGCAGAAGTAAAATGCCTAAGGCCGATGTCTTTGATAATACCCGATTATTTTTCCAAAGCAGCAGGCATAAAAGTGCGGACCAAATAAATATACTGCCTCCGATTTGGGCACTCAATATCCATAAACTCTGCCAATCCTTGAGTTGGGGAGTTGCTAGAAAAATGAAGAAAGGAAATGTTAAGGGAATTATAGATAAAATCGCCATATTAAAATTCCTCTTTTTAATATTAAGATATACAAAAGGCAGGGTTATTATTGCCATTAAGACAGCAAATAAAACCGGGGAAGAAACATTTGGCAAAATCTTCAAAAAATCCGCAGGTAAAAATAAATTGCCGATAAAAAGCCAAATTGACAAAAAAATCGGTGGATAACCGTTTAATAATCCATGGAAAAAAACAGTCGGAGAGATCAGTTTACCTGATAATTCGGCTGTAGTCTTAAAAGAAGTTGTCAGCGCCATCATTAGCGAGAAAATTATAATCAAAATTACAAAATGCATAATCTCTACTCTCTTGACCTTTCCTTTATAGATGCAAAAGCATAGCCAATATATTTCTCCAATCATTACCATTAAAGGTACACCAAATGTCCTGACAGGATAAATAAAAAGCGTCAGCCAAAATAGAAAAACTGATGCTACTAAACTTTTTATATTGGGGTTTTCATGAAATTTATACCAAAATAATAGAAAGGTACACAAAGCTATGGTGGCAGGGAACACCCAAAATAAGGTTGCCCAGGTGGTATTTTCAATGCCGGGATAACTCACCCCAAAAATCAATCCGGCAATTATTCCAATAATTTTTTTTCTGCTAATATAGGCTGTTAAGTAATAAATTGAAAAGGAGGCAATAATTCTAAACAGTAAATTAGCAAAATAATAAACAAAGGCATTAAATCCAAATAACTTATGTAGAAATGATATTGAAAAAAGCAGTGTGCCATACTGAGTGAAATAAAATGAAAAAGGCATTTTAGAGATAGGGAAATTTTGCCCGAATTTATTTGTCAAGGTTTCAAAATGGCTCCAATCCTCAAGAGAGAAATCTAATTTTAGGGAAGGGCCAAAAGTATAAACTATAATTATTGCAATTGGCAGAAAAATTAAATGATTTTTGAAAAAAGCCGCTATCCGATGATACATATTCTGTAAATTATGCCACATTTTATGATAAAGTTGTAAAATTTGAAAGATTACACTAATATTGAAATCCTTGAGGAAATCATGAGCAAAATAATCGTTATTGGCGGAGCTGGATTTATCGGATCCCATCTTGTGGATGCACTTTTGGATCTCAAACATCAGCTTATTGTGATAGATGATTTTTCAACAGGGAAAAAAGAGAACCTGAGAAAGTCCAGCAGTAGAATCCTGCTTATAAGAGAGCCTATTCTGCTAACAAGCGGTTTGTTAAATAAAATCCCGCTAACATTAAAGGGTGCTGATTGCATATATCACTTGGCCGCCCTTCCCAGGATTGAAAGATCCATAGATGATCCCCTGGGAACACATCGAGCCAATGTTGAAGGAACATTGGTTGCTCTGGAACTGGCCAGAAAACTTGGAGTAAAAAGATTTATATATACCTCAAGCTCTTCCGTTTATGGTATCCAAAAGAGATTACCTTTAAAAGAATCTTTCATCCCAAATCCCCAAAACCCATATGCCTACCAAAAACTGATGGGCGAATATTACTGTCAGCTTTACAGTCAAATTTATAATTTACCAGTCACAATTTTTCGTCTGTTTAATGTCTACGGACCCAGAATGATATCAAAAGGTTCTTATAAGTTAGTTTTTATTAAATGGCTGGAACAGAAAAAGAAAAATATCCCACTATCAATTTATGGATCGGGAGAACAAACCAGAGATTTCACTTATATCTCGGATGCAATAGATGGACTAATGCGAGGAAGAGCAGTCAAGGAACATTTTGATATTTTTAATTTAGGGGGCGGCTCGCAAATATCAATCGAGAATCTGGCCAAATTTTTCAATCATCCAACTATCTATTTGCCGGAGAGATTACATGAAGAAAAGTTTAAGGAGGCGGATATCTCAAAAGCGAAAAGGATTCTTGCGTGGAAACCGTCTATCTCAATTAGCGAAGGTGTAGGTAAGTTTATGGACTACTATGGAATCTAGGCGCTACAGTATAATATATACTTACGAAGAGAGTCACTGGTGGTACAAGGGGCGTAGATTCTTTTTAGAAAATATCCTAAATTCTCTAAATCTTCCCAAAAATTCAAAAATTTTGGATATTGGCTGTGGTGGTGGTTTTAATCTCAATATCCTCCGAAAGTTCGGCGAAATTTCCGGTGTAGATATCGAACCAAAATCTATAGAGTATTGTAAATTGAGGGGGTTTAAAAACGTTAGACTTATTAAAAAGAATTCGGACAAACTACCCTTTAGAAACAACCAATATAATCTGATTACCTGCCTTGATGTTTTAGAACATATTGATGATGATGAAAAATATTTAAAGGAGGTGAACCGAATACTGCTTAGGGATGGGTATTTAATAATATTTGTTCCCTCCTTCCAAATATTGTGGGGTGAGTTAGACGATCGATCAAAGCATTTTCGCAGATATAGAAAGGGTCAACTTATTAGCATGCTAAAAAAAAGCGGTTTTCAAGTAAAGTTTTCCAGATACTTTAATTTTATTTTCTTTCTACCTATATTACTGGTGAGGCTTGGACAAAAATTACCCTTCGGAGAAAGAAATAGATGGGGAATTGATCCGATTATCGAATCATCATTTATTAATAAAGTTCTAACTGCCATTTTTTTCTTGGATATTTCTTTGGCAAGGTGGATCTCCCCTCCTTTTGGTATATCAGTTTGTCTTGTTGCTAAAAAGATTTGAGACGATTATTTATACCACTTATTTAACCAGCCGCTAAACATTACCAGCATCCAAATAGTTTTGGCATTGTTCTCTCTTCCGCTCTGGTGATTTTCCCACAGATCTAAAACAGTTTCCTGATCAAAAAAATCATACAATTTCTTGTTTTGCAAGAAATCTAAACAGAAGTCTGAAAGGCCGTCAAAAAGCCACTTAGACAGCGGGATACCGAATCCTTTCTTCTTTCTGTTTGCAATTTCCTCCGGCAATTTTTCCCTTGCCAATGATCTCAGAACCTTTTTAGTCTCAAGTAAAGAAACATGCTTGTTTCCTACTTTAAAAGCATAATCTAACACAGTCAAATCCAGTAGCGGCACCCTGACTTCCAGCGAGTTAAACATTGAAGCTCTGTCTACCTTAACTAACAGATCATCCATTAAATAAGTATAAAAATCCAATAACTGGAACTTAGTAGGAATATCTGTTGTGATTTTTGAAATTTCCCCTCCTAATAACCTTAACAGATTTGAATTCATACCCAATAATTTCGAAGAGCCCCCCAAAGACATCCACTCAAAATGCCTTTCTAAATCATTCTTGTGCAATCCTTGTAAAAATCTTTTCAAAGTTTCACTTTTTGGATAATTTTCAAACGAAACCCCGAAGGAATTAATAAGTTTTATTGCTACACCGGCAATATTTCTTGGTAATAATCGCTTCAGCTTACCTGCTAATAAATGACCCTGATAAGTCGGATACCCCCCGAAAAGCTCATCTCCTCCGTCTCCGGAAAGAGCAACCTTAACATATTTTTTCGTTAATTGGCATAATTTATAGGTGGGGAAAAGTGATGGGTCTGCAAAAGGCTCGTCCATTTTTTGTAGTATTTTAGGGAATAGATTAATTACATCTTCGGATTTAAATACCTCTTCATGATGCTTGGTATGCAAAAAGGAGGAGACAACTCTTGCGTAGTAGGATTCATCAAAACTTTTTTCCGCAAATGCAATTGAAAAGGAGTTAATCCTTTTGGAAGAACCTTTGGTCAGATAGTAGGCGACTAAACTGGAATCTATACCGCCGCTCAGTAATACACCTAAGGGAACATCTGCCACTGCTTGTGATGTGACTGCCTTTTCCAAAATATAATCTATATCTCCAGCAGATGAGAATTTATTCGATTCTATTGTAAAAAAGTTGGTTATATTTTTGCCGTTTTTTGAATAAATTAAACTGTGTCCCGGAAGCAGTTTTCGGATATTTTTAAAAATTGATAATTTTCCGGGAATATAACCTAAAAAGGAATATAGCTTTAAAGCATTAGGGTCAACGTCTTTTTTAACTTTTGGATTAGATAGAAGCGATTTTATCTCGGAGGCAAATATTAAGGTTTTCCCAATTTGGTAAAAATATAAAGGTTTAATACCTGCAGGATCCCTTGATAAAAATAAACTCTGTTTAACCTTGTCCCAAATTGCAAATGCAAACATTCCATTTAAGTACTTACTCATTTTTGAACCGTATTCTTCGTAAAGATGAACCAAAACTTCGGTATCGGATTTTGTCTTAAATTTATGTCCCTTCTTTTTTAATTGTTCGGATAAATCTTGATAATTGTAAATTTCACCGTTAAAAACCACGGTAACACTACCATCCTCATTTTCAATCGGTTGATTCCCTGTAGAAAGGTCTATTATAGACAAACGCCGAATCCCCATTGCGATATGTCTATCTATATACATCCCTTTTTGATCAGGACCACGGTGTTGAATTTGAGAAAGCATTAAACCCAGACTGTCTTTTTGTATTTGAGAATCAAAGCTGATAATCCCTGCTATTCCACACATCAATAAACCTTTATATCTTTTATTTCGTATATCGGTTTCTTTTGAGATTCAAAATAAGTCCTGACAATAAGTTCTGCCAAAAGTCCCATTAAAATAAACTGTATTCCTAAAGCTATCAAAAATCCTGCAATTATAAAAAGCGGGTTATTGTGTACATAAACTGCTAAAAATATTTTGTGATATAAAACCACTAACATTAGAAGGAAACTAACAATCAAACTTAATATCCCAAAAGTTCCAAATACATATGCCGGTTTTGTGCCGTATGAACTTAAGAATTTGGCTGTAATCAAATCCAAAATGAGTTTGAAAATTCTGGAATAGCCATATTTTGATTTTCCTCCAATCCTCCTTCTGTGATTAACCCCAATTTCAGCTATCTTTACTCCTTTCCAAAATAACAGAATGGATATTAAACGATGTGATTCCCCATAAATTCTGGTATCCTTTAGGAAATCTTTTTTAATTACCTTTAGGGAACAACCTAAATCATGGAAAGGTGTATGAAAAAAGACTCTGATTAAAAAATTGGCAGCAATTGACAAAAATACTCTCATCCCCACATCCTGGCGATTTCTGCGCCACCCCACTACCGCATCAAACCCCTCGTCTAACTTTTCCAGCATAAGTTGTAAATCCGCCGGATCGTTTTGTAAATCGGCATCCAAAAATGCCACAATCTCTCCTCTGGCAGAATCTATTCCCGCGGAAATGGCTGAGGTTTGTCCAAAATTGCGTCTCAATAAAATTAATTTAATCGAAATAAACTTCGTTAACTTTATTTTTTTAAAGGCGGATAAAAGATTGCCTACCGAATTATCCGAGCTTCCGTCATCTACATAAATAATTTCACACTTTTTTCCAATCTTTTTAAGAACTTCACTTAACTGTTCATGTAATTTTGCCAAGTTGGTTTCTTCGTTAAAAAAAGGAATAATTACCGAAAGATAAATTTTTTGCATAATTTAGACTAAATAACCTTCCACACCTTAACATAACCTCCTATTTGTGACCAAAATAATTTTGTTTGGCAATGACATATTGAAGCCGGATCCGTATCAGGCCCCAGAACTAAATAATTGTATTTATCGGCAGTTTCACCGTTAAATTTCATATCCACATTTATAATAAAATTATAAAACCACACTCTGCTCAGAGAATAATATATTTCATAATCCCTTTTTTGCAAAGTCAGAAAGGCCACTCTCCAAACGCCTTGAACAATTCCCTGATCCGGGCTTTCAATAAAAAATGAGCCCCGGGAAGGTAGTTTCATATCAAGATCATAAAATGTCCCCTGGTAATTTTCTCCGTCTTTTAAATATTGAGGTAAAACCTTCGATATTATCACATCTTTATCTGCATCGTTGTATACAGGCTGAAAGTATTTTGTATTGTTCAAATCAGCAAGCCTATTTTGCGATAGTGTGGAACGGTACTGTTTATTTGTCATAATATATTCAACTTTCAAAATTTTTAAAATCTGCGGGTTTAAAGTAAAGAAAAGATCCAAATACGGCGGAGAGACTTCAAAACCCTGAGATTCCGGTTTATCATACCAGGCAGGTGTAAATATACCCACTTCTTTAACCATATCCAGAATAGGGCCTGAGGTGGGAAATTTTTCCATGAAGGCAACAGTCCTGTTATTTACCGCTAAATTATTCTCCATCCAAACTAACTCTGCTTTGGGAGAAGCTCTGGGTATTTCCAGCCAGTTATATTTTTCCCTGGGAAATATAACCACCAAAGAAGGAATTATTGAAACTGACAAAATTAGTAGTAACAAAAACTTACAACCTAAAGATAAAATTTTAGATAGGTGATGACTTGCTTTATATTGAACCCACCCCAATATAAGCAGAATAATCAATGCAATACCCGAGAAATGGTAAGCAAGTGCCAGGAATCTGTTACCATTGATATGATACATACCCCTGGGCACAATGATATGGTATGCAATAAAGGACAAAACTGCAGAAATGCAAAATATCCAGATCAGAAAAACTGCTGATTTGTCTGTAGATCTCTTTCTTGAAATTAAAGTAAAAATGCCAGTTGTAATAATCAAAACTGCCAGTTGCCATAAAATCCCCGGGTGCAACCACCTTAAGGGATAGTACTCTTGCTTATCCGGAAACAATTTGCTGGATTGTTGTTCCAGTCTGAAGGATCTATACCTTTGAAATCTGACTAGGGATCCTTTCTCATCATCGGGGAAAATTAGCACCTTTGCAACTGATGTCTCTGACTTAAAAATTACCTCAGATATCAGTCCTCCTTGTATTATGACTATGACTACAAAGATAAAACAAAATAGTAACCATTGTTTGATATTTTTCTCAAATAACGTAAAGAGTAGACTAAAGGCAATTGCAGGTGTCCCTACTATAAAAACTGTCTCGTCGGATAAAGCCAATGTCGAAAGAAGTATTATCAACACTCCCGATAAAAGTAATTTTTTGGATTTATTAGGAAATAAGGCCAGCGGTAGAATTGACGCAAAGATTGATAAAGATAGCATCCGGTGGAAAAAAAGAATCAGTGAATTCAAAGAGGTTGAAGATCCGAACGGCTCAAAAGAATCTGTCAAGGCTGGCAGTTTGGAAACCCATTTTATCAAACCTTCTTGAATGTGCGGAAAGTCAAACTGGTATGGCAAAACAAACATAAAATTGCCGAATGAGATCAAAGCAACAGCCGGAATAAGCAAAAGTAGAATCCAGCTGAATATTCTCTTGGGCACACAGAGTAACCATTGGAGTATTTGTGAAATTGACAGCAGTGTAACGAACGAAAAAACTACAAAAAGCAGATTATACGGGGCTTTGGTGATTGATTTGAATGCTCCCAGAAGCTGGGGCCCACCCACATGGTATGATGACAATCTGTCTGGCTGAAATGGAGAATGAATCGGAAAATCCCCTCTGGCAAAAAGTGATGCCAGGGTGGTGTGATTTAGGAAATCTCCGCTTATGGCAGGCCCTGTTGCAGAAATATATAATAAAAATGCAGACCAAAGAATCAGGGAGATAATCCAAAATCTTTTTTCTTGCCCTTGAGGAATAATTACTTCTTTCGGTTTAATTTTTCTTTTTATAAAATACGCCAGCAGAACTTCAATTGCCAAAGCTATATAAAATCCCGGAGGGCCTTTAAAAATATATGCTGTCAGATTAAGAAGGAAAATATATAAACTAATTCCTAAAATTACAGATGCTGGCAGTAGTATCTGGAGACGTAACTCAGAACAAATTCTTCTTATTATGACAAAACCACAAGCAGAGAGAACAATTAATAAAACAAGTGTTTTAAAATAAATTAAAAATTCCACAGAGTAAATATATAGTAAATGTATCATCAAAAGCAACGTTAGCCTTGCTTGATAGATTAGTATTTGTTATAATTTTTGGGGATGCAAACTAGATCGGGAATCAAAAATTTTCTCTCAAATAATTTTATAATCTTAATAATTTTGGCAGTGCTATTAATTGGCTTCTATCTGTTATCACCGTTAAATCAAAATTTAACACAACAAGAAAGAGACATCATCAGTTTTACTCAAACAGCAAAAAACCCGGTTCCCTATTTAAAAAATACTTTCGGATTAAAAATAAACATCTTCTCTGTAGTTTATAAAGAATCCCCAAGAGCACTTGCTTTGGATCCAAACGGAATCCTGTTTGCATCAATAACCAAATCTGGACTAGTTGCAGCTTTTCCCGATAAAAATAAAAACGGAATGGCCGATGAAGTTATCTATGTGCTGGAAAATCTAAATAAACCACACGGTATTGTATTCCATGGAGGATATCTCTATGTAGCCGAAACCGACAAGGTGACTAGGTATAAATACGATCCTCAAACTTTAAAAACCTCTGATCCTCAAAAACTTTTTGATTTACCTTCCGGGGGTGGGCATTTCACCAGAACCATCAGGATATTTGACAATAAACTCTACACCAGTATCGGTTCTTCCTGTGATTCCTGTATTGAGCAGGATCCGAGAAGGGCTGCTATTTTTGTCTCTGATTTGGACGGTCAAAACTTTAGAAAATTTGCCGGAGGTTTAAGAAATACGGTCTTTTTTGCTTTTGATTCCCGGGGAAACTTGTGGGGGGCAGATATGGGTAGAGATGATATCGGAGACTATCTGCCGCCTGATGAGATAAATCTAGTCAGAGAAGGAAAAAACTATGGCTGGCCCTGTTTCTTTGGGCAAGGGATTAAGGATGTTAACTTTATCCCCGAGCAACCCTTTGATTGCGGCATAACCGAAGGATCAATTTTCGATCTTAGAGCCCATGTTGCCCCATTAGGGTTAACTTTCATCTCATCCAAATTATTGCCTGAAAAAAATCAGGGGGACCTACTGATGGCTTTACACGGTAGTGGCAATACGGACAGACAGGTAGGTTATAAGATTATTCTTATTAATATCAAGGACAATCAAGTCGTAAATTCGGAGGATTTTATCACCGGATGGTATCAAAGAGATCTCGGTTGGCTAGGTAGGCCGGTGGATTTAATTTTCAGCAAAGACAAGGAAACTCTTTATATATCCGATGATGATTCTAACTTAATATATGCGGTCACAAAATAACTTGTGTCTTTCTAAACATCTTGCTTTTTAGGAACAATTTCCTTAAAATCACTCTATGACTTCCAATAGTAAGGATATTAGAGTACATATTGGTGCAGGCGGGATTTATCTTAAAGGTTACGAGAATTTAGATGTCCCGATTGATGAATTTTATTTTGCCAAATCCAGACCTGATATAGTCAGAGAAAACATCACCACCATAGAAAATTACTATAAAGACCCCTACTACAATAATTATTACGAAAGATTCAAATTAAAACTTACGGGAGTAAAAAAATTGCCTAAACCAAAAGGGGAGCCGTCCAAAAATTTAAAAAGAAGAAAGATGGTTATAGACCAGATCGCCTATGCCAATAACCTCCCTTATAAACCAAACAGCGTCTCGGAAATATTGGCGGTCCAAGTTTTTGAACATTTCGGACCCTCTGAGGCAAAACAGGTACTTAAACATTGGTGGAGTCTTTTAAGGGTTGGTGGCAAGCTAATTATTGATGTCCCAGATGTTATAGAAACTGCTCATCTTTTGGTGCTGGCTGAAACTGAAGAGGAAAAGGGGTGGGCAGAGAAGTTGATTCACGGCACCAGAAATAATGAATTTGCCTATCATAAAGCCGGATATTGGCCAAAAAAACTGGAAAGGATGTTGCAGGAGGCCGGATTTACCAGTATAAAAGTGAATAACCAAATAAATCACCAGTATCCTGCTTTTTCCATGGAAGCTATAAAGAAGTGAACAAAGCAATCGTTGTTACAACCATCCATTCTCCGTCAAAGGCCGTCAAGCAATTTAGTAATCTAACAAATTGGCAATTAATTTCAGTGGGGGATTTAAAAACCCCCGGGGATTGGCAGGTTCCTAATGTAGATTATTTAGCCCCAAAGGACCAGGATAAACTTTTTCCGAAATTTTCCGCTCTTTTGGGTTGGAACAGATATGCCAGAAAAAATATTGGTTATCTTTATGCTATCAAAAATGGAGCAAAAATTATTGCCGAAATTGATGATGATATCGCCCCCTACAAAACTTACCCGCCCCAAATTTCAGAAAATAAAAATATTCCGCTTATTTCAGGGGAAAAATTTGTCAATATCTATAATTTATTCGGTTCGAAAGACAGCTGGCCCAGAGGTTTCCCTATTACCAAAGTCACAAAGAAACAGAGACTTCGTATGAAAAAGGCACAAGTATACTCCCCTATCCAAAATTCTCTGCTTGATCAAAATGGAGATTTTGACGCAATTTACAGACTAACATCTGACAAAAATATTAGATACCGAAAAAGCGGTCAATATGCGCTGGAAAAAGGAGTGTATTGCCCATTTCACTCAGGTAATACTTTCTGGTATCCCCCAGTCTTTATGTTGCTTTACCTGCCAACCTACACCAATCCCCATGTGGAAGATATCTGGAGAAGCTATATCGCTCAAAGATTAATGTGGGAAATTAATGGACATTTAACATTTATTTACCCAACAGTTTATACAAACCAAAGAAATAAACATAATTATTTAAAAGACTTTGAATATGAACTACCACTTTTTTTACAAACGGAAAAATTAATTAAAGTTTTAAATTATCTATCACTGAATAATAATTTAGGATCATCTTTAATAAAAATCTACCAGGCATTAGTTAAAGAGGGTATCATGAAAAAGGAAGAATTGGCTACTGTCACAGAATGGATTAAGCAGGTAGAAAAATTAGGTTAAAAATTTCCTTTTGATAATTAAAAATACGCCAATTCCCAAAATAGTCAAACCGCTAAAAAGGGAGACCTTACTGGAAACATCCGCAACAATCTCGGGCAGATAGATAATACCCAGCTCGCCGCTTTGAATATGTATTCGCCATAAATTAGCATAACCATTGACTACAAAATGATTATCCTCGGTTTCGAAGGTTTTTTTAAGAAGCTTGATATCATTTATGAAGCCTCCTTTAATTTCACCTGCTGATACATTCTGCACAATCTTCCATCCCGGATCAAATGTTTTACTCAAAATTAAATACCCATCCTGCCCGTTTTCAGATTTTAACCAATATCTTGTCTCGGATATTTTAGATTTATCTGAAATTGTAGCTTGAGAGTTTGTAGATAAAATTTTTGTATTTTTAGACCCATTTTGAGATGCCAAAATCAGCCCATGAGTATTTAATCTATCTCTTTTGTCCGCAGCTACCTTAAATAACTCTAAGAAAGTTTCAACGGGTTGCAAACTGGTGAGCATGCCGTATTCCGACACAGGATTAAAATTTAAAGGCTCATATAAGTTAAGTTTGCCAAATTGACCAATTGGTCTGAATTCATCAATCTTCTCCTGCTTACCGTAATCTAACCAAACTCCCTTTAGTTCAATCCTATCCGTGCTTAATTTAGGCGAGGCAAGAGGATGTGCCAGAATTTCTACTAACTTAATTTGAGAGAAATTCACTCTGTTATTGTATTCGGTAGGCGATCCTAAGGGGATAGTTAAGTTAGTCCACCCTGATGTGGAAGTTGAATATTCAGAATCTGCTCTGCCGTCCCATCTTGGCCGAGCCCCTTCAATATCTCTTACCGCTATCTCTATGGTGGATGGAACGTCTGTTTTTAAAATCACATTTAGATATTTAACCTTTTCCCAATTAATTTGTTCGTTAGGTACTTCGCATACTATCCAGGCAGGATTGACAAGAGTAGCTTGTGACTCACTACTGCGACAAATCGGATTGCCGGCCTTCTCAATCCCTAAAGGAGTATCTATCGCATATGTCAAATATTTTTCATGTTCCTTTTCGCTTGATGAGATTAAAGCTGCGTCATTTCTGGCAACTAAATATTTTGTTCTGAGTAATGAAAAAATGGGAATTACATTCATTCTGGTCATATATTTTCTGATACTTT
The DNA here is from genome assembly GCA_001776905.1 of Candidatus Daviesbacteria bacterium RIFCSPLOWO2_01_FULL_39_12. Classification (GTDB taxonomy): domain Bacteria; phylum Patescibacteriota; class Microgenomatia; order Daviesbacterales; family UBA10151; genus MFDM01. Next base: position 79,617 of record MFDM01000023.1, read on the forward strand.
GGGTAAAATCATAATAAAATGGGATTCTCGGACTGTTGGAAATCATCGTCTGATCAAAGATAAATACCATCGGATCTACCCCGTAATATCTTCTGTCCCCCCACTGGAAAACCGCTCCATCTCCACTCATCAGCGGAGTCATAAAAGTTCTATAATCATCCTTATTTAGACGATTTAATTGTTTATTAAGATCGCCATAATATTTCGGAACTTCGATACCGACTTTACCATCCTGCCCGCTGATAACACGTCCTGTCCACATGGGCCAAAGATATATTCCACAAACAAGAGTCAGTATTAAAACAACACCAATATTACGGATAAAATATGCTTTAGCGAAACGCTCTGAAATAGTTACCAGTCCTAACGCAAAAATTGCAGCATACCCTAGAACATAAACTAATCCGAATTTTTCAAATGGATTCCTGAACGCTTGCAAAACAGTTATATGTTTGAATACCCAAACAAACAGCCACCCTAAGGGGGGATTTGCTCCCAATGAAACTAATAACCCTAAAACAAGTAAAATCAGAAAGAACTTATAATCTTTAAACTCTTTATTTTTAACTAAGCTGATGAACCCATATGTAACAATTATCAATGGTATTAAACTGATCAGCTGAAATATAAAAGACGAGTAAATTTTTCCATATGAGTTTTCGCTAAAAAAATAAGTCTGCTGCAAAAGTCTAATAATCAAATCCGGGGTGAAGTGCTGGCTGACTCCCATTAAGGTGCCTAAATTTTCCTCGCCTCCGCTTAAACCAAGGGCATAAGTATTAGTAGCCAAATATAAAAAAGGTATTAACCACCATAAATTAATAAAAAACCACAATATAAATGTCAGTGAGGTAAATCTTAAGCCAAACAATGCAACTTTTAATTTATCTCCAGCAGTAAAAATAGCATACAATAGATAGATCATTAAGACGGCCCAATAAACCATTATGAATGTTATAAAGCCGTATGCAGTGGCAAATAAGGCAGATAAAAGTGCATTTAAAATAGCATAAAAATATTTTTTCCTTTTTATTCCTAATATGAAAAGTAAAAGACTTAAAGGAAGCAATGCGAATGAAAAAAATTGTGGATGTAAACCCCTCCCCCAAATTTGGCTCATTGCGAAAGGATTTAATAAATAGAAAAGCGCAGAAATCAATGCTACTTTATTTTTGGATTTATACTCGCCAAGCAGGTTTAGTATTAAGTAATAAATAGAAATCATACCGATTATCATCAAAATATAAAAGGTTAAGAGCTGAAACATGAATGCGGGTATTCCAACTTTGTCAAATGCTACGGCAAGATATATGACAGGTGATCTGGAAAGCCAACTTGTAGTAGAGTACCCCGTTGTATGTTCAAGCCATACAGAAGTGGAAAGCTGAAGAGTTTTAGCACTACTGTAGAAAAGGATCCCCTCTTCCCCGCCGCCTGTTATCATCCCGTTCCTAAACCAAATAATTGTTATAATAAGAGGGATTATCGCAAGCAACAGAATTCTCTTCATTTTGAATTGTTATATGAAAATTACTAAATTAGTTAAGTATTCTTTTTTATATGAGCTGATTAATCCTATCATACAGTTTCAAGCATTAATAGATTGGTATATACAAGGTAAAATGCCTCCGACTCCCCGTCTAATAAAACAAGCCATCATTAAAAGACTCGCTGCCAAATATTATATTAAAATTTTTATTGAAACCGGAACATATCTTGGCAATATGATTAATGGTGTAAAAACAGCTTTTGAAAAAATCTACACAATTGAATTAGACAAAAAATTATATAAAAGGGCAAAAAATAAATTTTCCACAAATCCCCGCATATCGGTCATTTGTGGTAACAGCGCTGCTATTTTACCGCGCATTCTTAATCGGATCAATAAACCGGCAATATTGTGGCTAGACGCCCACTACTCAAGAGGCATCACCACCAAAGGGAGAAAAGAAACTCCTATAATTGAAGAAATGTCGGTGATATTAAATCACCCAATAAAAAAACATGTAATTTTAATTGATGATGCCGATTGTTTTATAGGTAAGAATGATTATCCAACCCTAAAATATTTAAAAACTTTCGTCAAATCAAACAACTCGAGTTTAACAATAACGGTTGAGTACAATATGATTATAATAACCCCTAAAAATTAACATTGACCCCAAGGGGAATATATCTAATATTATCACTGATTGAACTGCATTTGGTGGAAAAAGTATAATATACCCTATCAGAAGTAGCAACAACAATTTATGAAATTAAATAAAGCGAAAACTACAATTCTTTTAGTGACGCACTATATGATCCTGACCGAAGACGGTGAGGATACGGATCAAAGGATCCGCTCTTATCTGAAGGATAAAGTTAAAAGAATCGTCCACATCACCAATCCTTTTCCTTATATTCCTGACCGTGATTCTCACTTAATCATCTATGAGAATGGTAAGAAAATTCAGCAGTTCAAAGTCAGTGTGGTAAAAGGACCCCACTGGATTCAGTACCTACATCATGTTTTGCTCATTTATTATTTTCTTATGAAGAGTGGCTTCTCTTATGATCTTTGTATTGCCATGGAAAATTTATCATTTATGGCCATTTATCCTCTTCGCTTTTTGGGCTTTATCAAAAGAGTTGTTTATTATTCTTTGGATTTTGTCCCTACTCGTTTTTCCAATCCTCTGCTCAACCGTTTTTATCATCTGATTGACAGGATAGCTTGCAAGTTATCTGACAGGAACTGGGTGATGGTAAGAAAACAGATGGCGGCCAGATTAAAATACGGCATCACCGCCAACAATAGTGCACCATTTTCTGTAGTCCCTAACGGTTATGATATCAAAAAAATCAATGTCCGATTAACAGATAAAATAGACTTATACAATATTGTATACGCAGGAGGATTCAGGGAAGGCACCGGAGTAAATCTGGTAATTAAGACGATGCCTCTGTTAATTAAGAAATTTCCAAATATTCGTCTGACTATTATCGGCACCGGTCAAGAAGAAGCTAAATTAAAAAGATTAATTTCAGATTTAAAAATCGGCAAGCACGTAAACTTCTTAGGATATATTGCCAGTTTTTGGGATCTGACAGATATATTGGCAACTAAAAGTATTGGACTGGCTCCATATAAACCCATCCCCGGCAGTTTCAGCTATTTTGCTGATCCCAGCAAAATTAAATTGTATATGGCTTCTGGACTACCGGTTATTACCACCAATGTCACTACTTTATCCAAAGTTATCTCAAAAACTAAATCAGGAATCGTCATAGATTACTCAGAAGAATCCTTATACAATGCGCTAGCGGCTATGCTAAATAATAAAACTGAATATAAGCTTTATAAAGATGCCGCCATTAAATTAGCTAACAGATTTGATATTGGTCATATCTTAGATTTCGCCATTAGAAAGGTTCCAAATTAATGATAAAATACTGAAAAAGCTTATGAGAAAATTCAATAATCCTATCAAAGATTTCGGCTATTTAATTTATAGATGGATAACTCCTTTTTTTGATCCCCTTATGACAATATCAAGCTTATCTAATTTCCCCACCTATTTTAAAGACATTATTACCTACTCAAAGATGAAGGGCTCAGAGCCTATAAATTTAATGAATACCTATCCCATCCTGTATGAGAAGTCATCCGGGACGCCATTTGATGTACACTATTTTTATCAGGATATTTGGGCATTTAAAAAAATTTATAAGAACAGGCCGAAAGAGCATTTTGACGTAGCATCAAAGTTAATCTTTGCGGGACTACTTTCTGCAATCACAAAAATTACATATGTTGATTATCATCCTTTAAAAATAAAGCTGAAAAATTTTACTTTCAAACAAGGTGATATAGTTTCCTTACCATTTAAAAGAAATTCTATATCGTCTTTATCGTGTTTAAATGTAGCTGAACATATAGGACTGGGCAGGTATGGAGATAAACTGGATCCATATGGAACAAAAAAAGCCTGCAGGGAATTGGCGAGAATACTCGTCAAAGGAGGTAATCTTTATTTTTCAGTACCTGTGGGTAAACCTAGGCTTGTATTCAATGCTCACAGAGTACACTCACCAGCTCAAATTATTAATTATTTTAAGAGTTTAACTCTCGTAGAAACTTCAGCAGTTACAGACGAACTTGAATTTGAGGAGAATATAACTTTAGAAAAGCTTGAGAATTCAACATATGCCTGTGGGTTATTTCATTTTAAAAAGGTATGAAGACAAAAAATATATACTTCTTTGTTGGCACCACTGCAGAACTAATCAAAACTTCACCTGTTATCAGAGAGTTTAAGCAAAGAGAAATCAATTTGAAAATAGTTACCTCCGGACAAAACACCATTAATTTTAATGAGTTCAAACCTCTTATGGGTAAAGTGAAGCCTTACTACTCATTCAGGCAAAAATCTGTTAAATTACCCAAATTTATTCTAATAATGTTTTCGATATGGATTGTAAAGTCTTTAATAAATTATTTTCTATTTTTCAGAAACGAATTAAAAAAAACAGACAGTAAAAACTCCCTATTCATTGTTCACGGAGATACAGCTTCATCTCTTTTAGGATCAGTCATTGCGAAGATATACAATATGAAGATTGTTCATATAGAATCTGGCTTACGTTCTTTTAACTTTCTTGAGCCTTTCCCGGAAGAGTTATCCAGGTTTGTTATTTCTCATCTGGCAGAGGTCCATTTTTGTCCTAATGAATGGG
>MFDM01000023.1:84350-117376 GCA_001776905.1 Candidatus Daviesbacteria bacterium RIFCSPLOWO2_01_FULL_39_12
AAAATTTAAAAGGCGTGAAGATAAATACATTCAATAATACTTTACTGGAGAGCACCCTTGCTATTTTAAAGGATAGAAAAAAAATAAAAAGTATTAAGTTCTTAAAAGGCAATAAGTTCTTTTTATTAGTTCTTCATAGACAGGAGCACATATTCTTTAAAAAGCAATTAATGAAAAAGTATTTGAAACTTCTTACCTCCTTTGCAAATCAAAATTTAAATTGCGTTTTAGTTCTCCATAAATTAACAGAAAAATTTTTAAAACAAGAGGGTTTGATGTCTCAAGTAAAGAAAGATAAAAATATTATCTTTGTTCCCCGTTTACCATACACAGATTTTATAAACCTGATGCCCAAAGCGGAATTTATCGCTACAGACGGAGGCAGTAATCAGGAAGAAGCTTATTATTTGGGAAAACCTTGTCTAATACTAAGAAACCGCACGGAAAGAATAGAGGGTTTAGGAGAAAATGCGGTTTTAAGTAAGGGGAGTGAGGATACAATTAGGCAATTTATAAATAACTATAAGAACTATCAGAGAGGCAAAGTAAAAATTAAGACTCCCCCATCTAAAATAATTGTAGACTATTTATTAAACCATCAATATTAACTAATGAGATATAAACTTATCAGTATCATTATAGCCACATATAATTCTCAAAGGATATTACCTCTTAGTTTGGAGTCGGTCAAAAAACAAACCTACCCTCAAAACAGATTAGAAATACTGATAATTGACGGCGGTTCAACCGATCAAACAATAAAGATTGCCCGAAAATTTGGCTGCAAAATTATCAGTAACCCAAAAAGAGAACCGCTTTTTGCCAAATATTTAGGTTTTATAAAAGCCCGCGGAGATTATATTTTATATCTTGACAGCGATGAAGTCATGGAAAATCCGGACAGTCTAATGTTGAAATATCTTATTTTTAAAAAAGATAAAAATATCGGGGTTGTCATACCAAGCGGCTATAAAGTTCCTCCTGGATATTCTTCCATAAATTTCTATATTAATGAGTTCGGCGATCCATTCTCATTTTTTATTTATAGACTGTCAAAAGATGCCAACCATTTCACTAAAGAATTACTTGCTAAATATAAAAAAATATACGCGGATAAATCTTGCGTCATTTTCAACTTTGGCAATATTAAACTTCTTCCATTTCTAGAGTTTGGAGCTATGGGTATCATGACAAACTTATGCTATCTCAAGAAAAATGTTAAGGAAATCAAGAAACATTTATTCATAAGCTCATTTATGTTTTATACTTTAAACAGCCAAACTACCAACGTGGCAATTGCCAAAAATGATCTAATCTATCATTACTCCTCTGATACTTTTGGAAAATATTTAAAAAAAATTAAATCGCGAGTGATAAATAATGTTTTCCAAACAGCTATGGGTAAAGCTGGATTTTCAGGCAGAGACCAATTCCAACCCATCTGGTTTCGTTTCAAAAGATATTTATTTATTCCCTATTCACTTACCCTTCTTTTCCCTCTAGTTGATGCCATCTATTTCTCAATTAGTAGGAAGAGATCTATTTATTTAATCCATCCCTTTCTTTGTATTTACACATGCATCTTAATAATCTATTATTATTTCTTAAAATTACTTAATAGAAGGCCACAGATATTAAGTTACGGAAATTAAATCTATGAAAAAAAGAATTCTTGTTACAGGCGGCGAAGGGTTTATTGGTTCACATCTAATCGATAGATTAATTAGTATTGGATTTGACACAGCCTCATTTGATGCCCATCTTAATTTTATTGATAACCATCGCTATTTTAACAGATGCTTCAAACTCAGGAAGAAACACCTTAAAGTCTCGTCCAAAATTTATCGGGGTGATATCCGAAATAAAGAAAGCATCCAGCGGGTAGTAGCTGATTTTTCACCTGAAGTAGTGGTGCATCTGGCTGCATTGCCGATGGCGAGAGTTTCGGAAAAATATCATCATGATATGAGAACAATTAATTTGGATGGAACCCTTAATGTGCTTGAGGTTTTTGAACAATCCCAGGCCAGAAAAATTATCTATACTTCGTCCAGTATGGCTTATGGACATTTTAAACAAACTCCCATAGCGGAAAATAATCTTTTAACTCCGGAGAATTTATACGGTGCCACAAAAGCTGCCGGGGAATATTTTGTTAAGCTAAGCAAGAAGGATTGGGTTATTATCAGACCTACCTCTGTTTACGGGTTTACCGACTGCTCAAATAGAGTTACGCAGCTACTGATCGATACCGCTATTTTAAAAAAACCTGCCTGGATTATCAAAGGAGAAATTTTAGATTTTTCATATATCGATGACGTGGTTGATGGGTTTATAAAGTGTATCACCTTACCTCAAGCTATAGGTCAAACATTTAATATTTCGAAAGGAGAAGGTAGGGCAGTTTCAGAATTTGCCAAACTCGTCAAAGTTTATTTTCCAAAGTTTAGCTATCAAATCAGAAAAGCTGATAATCATCAGGTTTGGCGGGGATCTTTAGATATATCAAAAGCAAAAAGGATTTTAGGGTTTACGCCAAAGTATAGAATTGAAGAAGGAATTCAAAAGATCTTGGAATTAATTAAAGAATATAATTTTTACAAAGGTTTAAATTAATCCCCCATTAATGCTGATTGCCTGGCCGGTGATATATCCGGCGTCTTCGGAACACAAGAAAGTAACAAGTTTTGCTACCTCCTCTTTTTTGCCTACCCGCTTAAGTGGTATGGACTGTATACTCTGCTGCAAAAAATTTCGTTCAATCTCATTTGCCATACCCGCATCGGTAAAGGCCGGACAAATTGCATTTACTGTTATATTATACTTGGCTATTTCTTTTGCCAGCGCTTTCGTGAATCCGATAATGGCTGCTTTGCTCATGCAATAGCCAGTCAGACCGTATTCTCCAACCAATCCGCATATTGATGACATATTGACTATTCTTCCGGCAGTGCTTTTTAGGATACTCGGCAGAAGCAGTTTCGTCACAAAATAAGTGCCGTAAATATTCACTTTTGTCACGATATCCCACTCCTCATCAGTCATTTTTAAAAAGGTCTGCCTTTTTATGGCGCCGGCATTATTTATCAGTATGTCTACTCGCCTAAATTTTTTTTGCACCAGGCGCATCATTGCCACAATTTCATCATGATTTAAAAAGTTTGCAAAATATAGCTCGCTATTTGGGGAAATATTTTTTATTTGATGAAATGTCTTGGTTGATTCTGTTGACTTTTTACTCGCATGAAGAATAAGAGTGGCTCCTTCTGATGCGAGTTCAAAAGCTATGGCTTTGCCTAAGCCGCGAGAAGAACCGGTTACTATAGCAATTTTGCCTTCAAAACGTTTCATATATTTTCCACTAACACGGCAATTCCCTGCCCGCCTCCAATACATAAGCTGGCCATTCCGAATCGTTTTGATCGTTTTCTGAGCTCATAAATAAGTGTGGTTAATATGCGTGCTCCAGACGCTCCTATCGGATGACCCAAGGCGATAGCGCCACCGTTTACATTAACGATTTCCCCTTCAATTTTTAGGAGTTTTTGTACAGCAATGCTTTGAGCTGCAAACGCTTCGTTTATTTCCCAAAGATCTATATCGGAAGTTTTTAATTTTGATTTTGCCAAACATTGTTTTGCGGCATAATAGGCTCCCAGACCCATGAATTCCGGATCCACTCCAACATAAGCATATTCGATTATTTTTGCCATGGGTGGCAAATGATGTTTTCTTATAAAAAAAGCCGAGCTTAAAATAACTGCCGCCGCGCCATCGTTAAGTGAACAGGCATTCCCCGCAGTAACTGTACCATTTTTTTTAAACCCTGGACGTAAAGAAGCCAAAAGTTCAAGACTGGTATCTCTTCTGGGTTGTTCGTCAGTAGCAAACTTTTCTACCGGAACAATTTGTTCTGCAAATGAATTGTTATTTAGGGCCAGGAGCGCTTTTTGATGGCTTTCAAAAGCGTATTTGTCCTGTTCTTCTCTTGAAATATGATATTTTAGGGCGATATTTTCCGCTGTTACCCCCATCGGCTCATTGATCAGACTGCAAAATAAGCCGTCATATATCATGGCATCCTGAATTACTTGATTCCCCATCTTTACCCCAAACCGGTAATTTGGCAGAATATAGGGGGCTCGACTCATATTTTCCATTCCTCCGACAATGACAACTTGCGCTCTATCCAGAAGAATTGAATGCATACCCATGATGATACTGCGAAGCGACGAACCACAAAGCTTATTAACTGTGCACGAGGGAACCTCTTTGTGTATCCCGCTCTCATATGCCGCAATTCTGGCGGGATTTTGCCCCAAACCAGCGGAGAGTACGTTTCCTAAAATTACCTCATCTACATAACGGGTGATGGAAGGGTTTGCTTTCAAGAGCGCCTTGATTGTAACCGTCGCTAACTTTGTGGCCGGTATATTGACTAAACTTCCGCCAAATTTTCCAATAGGCGTTCGTTTAGCGTCAACAATATACACAAATTGTTTCATAAAGTATAATGTATTCTAGCTTAAAATCCGCTCGGAAGCAAAGTGTTATGAAAAAGCAACAGATATCTTCTTATGCTGCATGGAAACCAAGCAAACCGATCTCCCGAGGCGCCCAAGCATATCATCAGGCAGTCACCTATGCATCCTGGCACATTGACAATATGGCAGAAATGATTCGGCTGGTAGAAAGAAGGGTTCGAACCGATGATATTGTGGTTGATTTTGGAGCAGGGACCGGCAGTTCAACCATTTACATAATTCGTGATATTCCCCGCAAATTTTTTCTGTTTCTGGTGGATAATTCACCGTCATGGCTTGGTAATGCCTATTCTATATTCCACACCAATCCAAATGTTAGATGTCTGCTGTTAGAAAAAAATCAGGATCAGTATCAGACTTTGGATGAGTTGATGGGAAGAAACAGTGTAAATCATGTACTATCCGCCAATACTGTACATCTTATCCCAAACATAGCCGATGCGTTTGAAGGTATTTATCGCGCACTTAAGGAAGGCGGGACATTTACATTTCAAAGTGGAAATATCAGCCGACAGGGAAGAGAAAAAGGAGTACTTATGATTGATGATTCAGTTGAGAGAATACATGATATAGCCATCTCTATTATCAGAAGAGACAATCGATATAAACACTACCAAAAAGATTTAAATAAACGGATGCAAGTGATGCGTGAGCAAAGAAAATTTGTATTTCCTGACCCAAGACCCCTCAACTATTACGTAGAAATACTTAAGAAAATTGGTTTTCGCAATATCCGTATCTCGCACAAAAAAATTAAAGTTAGCTACAAAGACTGGCTGTCTTTTTTGCGTGTCGGGCGTCTACAGGCAGGGATATTACCGGAAATTGGCGGTATTAAACTGACAGCAAAAGAAGAACACGATAGGGATGAAATTATCACCAAAGCCTCCCATTTGCTTTTTGACGAACTTAAAAAACATAATGCTCTAGCCAATCATAAGTCATTTACCACAGAGTGGGTGTATGTCCAATCTCAAAAATGAAGGGTTTTTATAGAACTTTATGTAATACAATAAAGGGACTTATGAATTTGGCATGCCCTAGGTACATATACACATTGAGCACTTGAAGATTATTTAAAGAAATCACAGATTTTATTAAGGTGCAACCTTTATCTTCTAGTAAACGATACATACAATGGTAGAGCATTTTTCCCAATCCCCGACCCACATACTTCGGATCTAACCCTGCTAAACGGAATTCTGCGTAATCGGGATGTTCATTGACGATAAAAAACCCGATAATTAAGTTCTTATCGTCAACAAATTTGTATACTATATCCGTACTTTGAAAGGAATTATCTATCCACTTTTCAAACCGATAGTTTGCTCCCGCTTTAGCAATATTTGGATCCAGATGAAAACGGTCGGCAATAAATGTCGATCCGGCTATCTTTCGTATTAGCTTTTTATCCGATAATCCGGCCAAGATCAGCCGATATCCATCACCTCTTGAAAATACAAACTCATCCGGGTTCCAGCCGGATAAATCTATATCCAAAGTTATGGTTTGCTCGATATAATAAAAACCAACCTGATCGAGTAGCTGGATCTTGGAAAAATCCTTTGGCGGAATTTTGCTAAACAGCAAATCTCCTTTTTTAAGATGTAATGTACGCTGAAGATGCATAAGCAGTTTGTTGAGCGTGGCCACATTTTTAGCGGAAAAAAATTCAATTTCTACCGTGGTGTTGTTTAATGAATCGCTATCCCAAGGAATAAGCGCATAATGAAGTTTCGCTGTACCTACTTTTAAAATTCGTGTCTTAGTTTCAAACATACCTTTACATTATACAATTCTGCTTCTTTCCCAAAAACTATTATACGGAGTTATTTTTTTCAAGAACGAAAACTTTGACTTCAAATAATCTACCAGATTATTTTTGGCCACATCTTCAATTAACAATACTATTTTAGGGAAACGTCTTATTAACTTACTACTTCCTTGCAGTGTGTAAAATTCATGTCCTTCCACATCTATTTTTAGATATGCTTCTTGGTATTCATTAGGAATAAATTTTAAGAAATTATCTAATTTGTTGGTTTTCACTAACACTTTTTCTTTAGAGTATATACCAGAAGTGGTATACATATTTTGAAACTCCTCAATATAAAAATACTTATTTTGTACCTTATCGGATAAAGCAACATTAAAGGCGGACACATTTGTTAAGTTATTTAACTTAACATTCTTTTTCAGAAGTCTAAAAGCATCCTGTTCAGGTTCGAATGAGAGAATTTTAAGACTCTTATTAAACTTTTTTAACCTTACTCCTATAGAGACGGTATATTTACCAAAACTTGCTCCAACATCAATAAATGTAACTTTTCCCCCCTTTTCAAGCGATAATTCCATCTGCTTAATCAGTTCTTCTATGTCCTCTCTCTCGAAAGCAGGAGAGCCAATGCAAAAATCTGCGACCGCTTGACGGATATAAAAATCTCCCAAGGTGGTATTCAATCGTAATTCTTTTGGATATAGGGGGAAAATCCTAAATGGATTTAGGAAACGGGGAATCAACGCGATAAATTGCGCTAACAGTATATAAGCTTTATAATTTCTACACTCAAAAATAGCAGTAAATTTATTCAGTGGCAATAACAAATAAAATTTTATCCGCTCGAAAAATCCAAAAGAGTTAGATAAACTCATATTCTGAAATCCGAAATAATGGATTTCAACACTTTAACAACAAATAAAACATCACTTTTCCCCATTCCCGGATAAAGTGGCAAACAGATTAACCTATCAAATACATATTCCGCATTTGGGAAATCTCCCGTTTTGTATCCAAAAGTTTTTTGGAAATATGGTTGCAAATGCAAGGGTCTAAAATAAACAATCGAACCGATATTATATTCTTTAAGTCTCTCCATAATTTCATTCCGGGTAATTTTTAAATTAGTTGTATCCACTAAAATGCCATAAATATTGTGGGCATGGGTAATACCTAAGACTCTTTTGGGAATTTGCACCTCTTTGTAATCTGCCAGATATTCATCATATACATTGGCAAGTTTCTCTCTGATTTTTCTAAACTTTTCCAACTTTTTAATCTGCTGAATACCCAAAGCAGCTTGTATATCATTCATATGGTATTTATAACCATCTGAAACTATTGCATAATCCCATGTTCCGGATGATGTATTCCTTTTCCAGGATTCCTTATCCATTCCGTTAACTCTTAAAACCATTATTTTTTCTGCCAACTTTTTATTATTAGTCACAACTGCTCCACCATCCCCGGTGGTCATATTTTTCACTGGATGAAAACTGAAACAAGTCAAATCGGCGATGGGCCCGATGTTTTTCCCCTTATATTTTGCCCCGATTGTATGAGCTGCATCTTCAACAACATACAAATTATGTTTTTTGGCAATTTGACAAATTGCATCTAAATCCACCGGCTGACCGCCATAATCCACAGGCAAAATAGCTTTTGTTTTAGCAGTGATCTTTTTTTCAATTTTTTTTGGATCAATATTAAACGTTTGCGGATCAATATCTACAAAAACAGGCTTGCCACCACAATGAATAATGGCATGAGCTGTGGCAGCAAAGGTAAATGGTGTTGTTATTACCTCATCACCCTTTTTTATTCCAATTGCCAGCATGGCCAGATGAAGTGCTGCAGAACAGGATGAGGTGGCAATGGCATATCTCACCCCCACATATTTTGCCAAATCTTCTTCAAATTTTTTAGTTCTTGGCCCCAATGTAATCCAACCAGACCTAAGAGTCTCAATAACCTCCCGTTCTTCTTCCTTACCAAAAACAGCAGTTGCAATCGGCAAAAACTTTTTTCTTATTTTAATCTTCATTTTAAACCTTAGAAATTATATACGGACCAATTGCCAGATATTTTAAGCCGGATCTTTGGAAAACATCAATAGCATCTCGGGGTGAACCCACTATTGGTTCACCGTGGATGTTAAATGACGTATTAAGCAAAACTCCTCTTCCGGTAAGTCTTCTAAAATAATTCATGATTTCCCAAAGTTTGGGATTAAATTCTTTTTGTAAAATTTGCGCCCTGGCTGTTTTATCGTATGGATGTATGGCCGCAACCATCTCATCCCTTGAAGTATCTTTTGTATCATAGGCCATCATCATATAGTCACCACTACTGTTACTTAAATATTTCAGGTATTTTTCTTTATCCTCGTCTAAAATGACGGGTGCAAAAGGCATCCAGAAATCTCTATTCTTTATCATTTTATTTATTTTCTCTATGACACTAAAATTTGAAGGATCAGCCAAAATTGATCTATTACCCAACGCCCTGGCGCCCCACTCTGACCGATCATAAAATCTGGCCACAATCTCCCCTTTTGATAAAAGTAGTGCTATCTCATATTCAATATTTTTGGGAATATTTATTTTAACTCCTTTCATCTTTCTAATTAACTTACTAATTTCTTTATCCGTGAATTCAGGCCCTAAGTATAAATCTTTTATCGGGGCAGGAGTTCCGTTCGTATTTAATGTTTTATAACCAAAATAACAAGCTCCAAAAGCATTAGACTCATCTCCACAGCTGGGAAATACAAAAAATCTTTCAACCTCTCTTTGTTCAGCAATTAACTTATTCATTTTAACATTCATAAAGACTCCACCGCTGGCAACTACAGTTTTAATACCCGTTCTCTTTATAGACGCCTGTAATAACTCTAACATCCTCTCCTCGAGTAATTTCTGGGCGGCTGCTGATATATGATCAAATCTTTTGTCGGAAAGTTTAAGATGACAAAGCTTTAGAAATTGATGGGCATTCACAATAGTTTTAAACTGTAAGTTTTTTTCATCTACTGTAATCCAATTTTTAATAATTTCATACACTTTTTGGGTATCTTCCTTTGGAGCATACGGTGCCAGACCCATTACTTTATATTCGTGTTCTCCCGGCTTCATACCTAGAAATTTAGTTATGGCGGAATAAAAATTTCCCAAAGAATTATTCAGGGATGTTTTTCCAATCCTTTTAAGCTGACCGTCTTTGAATATGCTAACTGTGGATGATAAACCGTCTCCTTCCGCATCGGCTGTTAGAATTACTATTTCCTGTACACCTTCACTAAGATAAGGTGCTCCATATAGTGCTGTTACCGCATGGTTGGTATGATGATCCAAAAAATAAAACTTATCATCGCTCACATTAACTATCTCCCGTAATTTTCTTATCCTCTCCCTGTTGATAGACCCCTTCATAGCTTTGGACACCAAACTGTAAATAAACTCATTCATACTCCGCATAGGAGGGAATCTCCATTCAACCTGATCAATTAAAAAGGAATAAATACTTTTTAAAAATCTATAGAGATTAATACTGGTCTTATTTTCAAAACCCCATTCGGGAAGTGGAGGCGGAATTTGCGAGGAAACAACCACCAGATCTAATGAAGAGGCGTTTATTCCTGCAAAATCTAAGCAGAACTTAATTGATTTTTTGGGAATTCCAAAATAATTTTTTACTCTGTTAAATCTTTCTTCCGATACACAAACAATTACTTTATCACCCTTCAGCAATGCGGCAGAGGCATTATGATCAGGACTTATTCCCAGTACATACATATTTTTCATTTCTTAGCTTTAATAAATATTGAAACACCCTCTTTTTTAGGAAACCGATCGTTTAGATGATCAAATAAATTAATTAATTTGAATCCCTGCATAATAAGTAACGGTTGTTTATTATTTTTAAATTTGTTTATTCCCTCCGATAAACCTTTAGGCAATTTCCCTGCATAAAAAAGTTTAGCCACCAAATTGACCAGATAATGATTAAAAGGTAAACACCAACTGGTTAGTATCTCGGTTTCGCTGATATTAAATCCTGCCTCTTTTACCAAATTAAGGATTCTTTCTTTTTTATACATTCTGTCATGCTGATTCCAAATCCCTGCCCAAAATCCTCTTTTAATATGAGTACCAAGAACATGTTGCAATATCCAGTTGAGAGGATCCCATAAAAAAGGGTAGTTGATGTTACATGTTGTCAAAGTTAATATTCCACCCTTTCGTAGTACCCTTAATGCCTCTTTTAAAACAGCTTTCTCGTCAGATACGTGTTCAATTACTTCACTCATCACTATCTTGTCAAAACTATTAGCAGAGAAGGGTAGTTTGGCTCCATCAGATAAGATTAACTTCACCTTTTTATCGCCAATAAATTTGGCTGCATCTTTTAAAGCCAGGTTATCATTATCAATGCCTGTCAAATCTAATTTAAGTCCCAACCTATTTAATAAACTAAGGTAGTAGCCATTACCGCAACCCACCTCTAAAATCCGGTCTCCCTCTTGCAGGTCCAATCCTTCAATAACTGTTTTAGCTCTCCTTTTTAGAGCCATGTCACCGACGGTTCTTAATGATAAATCTAGACTATTCCTGATATGCTCTGATGATTTTTTCAGCATTTTTTTCCGAATATCTCCTTTCTGCAAATTTTCGGCAATTTTTCGCCATTCTCCTCAGTTCATCTCTATGAGTATAAAAATATTCAACTGCCGTCCTAATATTTTCCGGACTGACATCGATCAATCTGCCCACACTATCATCCATCGCCTCAGGGACTGCTCCCCGGTTGGATCCAATGACCGGTAAACCACAAGCGAGTGATTCCAGTATGACCCTTCCGAAACCTTCTTCGGAGACCGAAGGAACAATCAGTATATCAGATTTGCCATAATAGATAGGTAGTTTATCTTGATCTAAAACTCCAACCAACTCCACATTTTTATACTTTTGTGTGAATTCTTTTATCTTTCCTTCAAGAGGTCCCGATCCCACAATCTTTAAATTTATCTCTCTTTTCCAACTCTTAACAGACTCTAAAAGTTCATTAATCCCCTTTTCCGCAACCAACCTCCCCACAAATAAAACTGTAAATCTTTTATTCCGTCTTAATTGCTTTATAGTATGGAATTTTTTTAAATCAATCCAATAAGTGAAATTATCGACTTTTTCAGAGGGAATTCCGAGCGATTTAATTTCCTCCACTGCCTGTTTGGATAACCCAAAACAGAGAGAGGCATTTTTGAAAATCCAGCTAACAAAATACCTATACAGTCCATTTTTAGGAAAACTGTATATACTGTGTGTGGATATAATCACTTTCTTGTCAAAAACTTTTCCCCAAAATACTGCCGCAAAACCTGCCACTAATCCGTGGGCGTGAATAACTTGAGGATTTCGGACAAGGATAAATAAAGGGCTTAAAAAAAATAACCCCGGCAAAAGATATAAAAATTCCAGAAGCGGATATTTAACCAGTTTATAAAAAAATCCCTTAATCCAGAAAATTCTGAATATTAGCAAATGCCTTTTCTTTTCTATCATTTTCCAGTCAACCTTTGTTGTGAGAGGTTGATAGGTTAAAACAGTCACCTCCCAACCTCTCTTGATTAAAACTTTTACCAAATCATCAAGATGAGTCTCAACCCCCCCAACATTTGGTGGAAAATGCGCTGTTAATTGTAAAACTTTACTCATTTCTCCCTAGCCTTCCCACCAGATAACCTAATGCTCCACCTGCTAATTCAGCTGATAACATAGCTACCATGGCGGCCGAAAGTATGGGATGGGCTAATATCCTTTTGAAATTTTTATAAAATACCGGACGTAAAAAATAGATGGTTTTTGGACCAAAGATTGGAATATCATGTTTTTTTAAATATTTATACGTAGATTTTGCATAATAGAATTTCTTTTTTGCCAAACTTAACGGATTTGAAATTCTCTCATGATGAAGGATTTTTGCTTTAACCCTGCCTATCTTAAACCCCATCTTCTTGATAGTTTCCGGTAAGTCCCAGTCTTCCGGACCCGTCATAGAAGTATCATATCCACCTACCTTCCAGAATATTTCTTTATCAAAAAATCTGGCGGCATCCGTAGTCTCATCTCCCTGTTCATTATAAAATGACCTCTCGAAGGATTTGACTTTACCCCAAAAGCTCAGTGCTACCGAGTTCTCGGGTACAACTACGCCTTTAATAGTATTGTTTTTTCTTACCAAATGAAGACACTCTTTTAACACATTACTGGTTAATTCCATATCCGCATCCAAGAAAAACAAATATTTACCTTTTGATTTCCCTGCTCCATAATTTCTCTGTGCCGATCTTTCCGGTCCGAAATCATAAATCTTATCCGTGTACCCCTTTGCTAATTGTTTAGTCCGATCATTTGAATTATTATCTACTACAATAATCTCCAAATTTTGATACGTCTGATTTTTTATTGATCTTAGAAGTCTTTCCAGGACTTCTTGTTCGTTTTTGGTGGTGATTATAACTGATACCAGATTACTTACTGTTCTCATCTTATTTTAAAATACTTTTTAATGTTTGAAATCACATAGTCAACTTGATCTTTCGTAATATGGGGAAATAACGGTAGAGAAAGCGTTCTTTCAGCAAAGCTTTCCGCAACCTTAAAGTCTCCCTTTTTATAGCCCAAATATTTGTAAGCCGGTTGAAGGTGCAAATTTTTGGGATAATGAATACCCACTTCAATTCCATAACTTCTTAAAAACTCAGCCAGCTTATCTCTTTGCTGAGTCAGAATTGCCAAAACATGATAAACACTTTCACCACCTACAGTTTCTTCCTCAAATTGAAATTTATTTGATAATTTCTCCCGGTAATAATTTGCCCATTTCCTCCTACTTTTATTCCACTTATCCAATAATTTAAGCTTAATTGATAAAACTGCGGCCTGGATTGTATCCAGTCTGGCTGTTGTGCCGATTGATACATGATCAAAATGATTAGTTCTGCCATGATCGATCAATAACCTTATTTTCTGATCGTAGTACCTGTTATTTGTAACAATGGCTCCGGCGTCTCCCATCCCTCCTAAATTTTTTGCCGGGTAGAAACTAAAACAGGTGAAATCACTGCCCAAGGACCCAATCATTCTCCCTTTGTATTTAGCGCCATGGGCTTGGGCCGCATCTTCTATGATGGCAATTTTTTTGTTCTTTATAACTTTAAAAATACCATCCATATCTACCGGGTTACCGTGTAAGTGAACAGGAATTACAGCTTTGGTCTTTTTGGTAATTACTCTATCTAAAAGTTTGGGGTTCATATTAAATGTTTTTGAATCCACATCCATAAAAACAGGTGTTGCTCCAACCAAAATTATTGCTTCAGCCGTTGCCGTAAAAGTATTGGGAACCGTAATAACCTCATCCCCCCTCCCAATTCCTAAAACTCTTAGTGCCACAGTCAGCGCCTCGGTACCCGAACTAACTCCCACGCAATATTTGGCATGGCAATATTTGGCAAAATTTTTTTCAAATTGTGCTACCTGAGGACCTTGGATATACCGACCAGAAACAAGTACTTTTTGAACTGCTTTATCAATCTCTTTTGAAATCTCTTGATACTGACCCTTTAAATCCACTAGTGGAATTTTCATATTCATTTTATCCTACGAATAACTTTGGCGGGATTGCCTGCCACGATAGTCCACGGGGGAACATCTTTGGTGACAACGCTGCCTGCTCCCACCATTGCACCCATCTTGATTGTAACTCCACCAAGTACGGTGCTGTTTGCTCCAATCGATGCTTTTTTACAAACTTTTGTTTGCACAATCTTCCAATCTTTCGAAACCTTTAAACCGCCGTCTTGGTTGGTTGCTCTGGGAAAATTGTCATTGGTAAACACCACTCCCGGACCAATAAAAACTTCATCCTCTAAGCTAACCCCTTCCGGAATAAATGCAAAAGCTTGAATTTTAACCCTGTTGCCGACTTTTACTCCTTTTCTTATTTCCACAAAAGCTCCTACAATACAATCATCACCTATTGTGCAACCATATAAATTGACGGTCTCGGGATGATAGATTTTGGTATTTTTACCGATTTTGACATCTTCTGCTATACTCATCTTCCTGATAGTATATCATCTAGTCATGTCAGAGGATCAAACTATCACCAAAAATATATCTGTCCTGCTGAGAGAAATTCTCTATTTTTTACCGGTATTTTTAATCATATTCTTTTTACTATCTCCAATCTTTTCTTGGGCTTTAGGCGCTCCTTTCTATCGGGATATCCAGCTTATGGCAACAAATGAATTTTTCGGAGAACAACTTAATCTCTCTCCAACTAATTTTTTAAAACACTACAGCATGCAACTTGGTAGTTTAGCTATAGCCTACAAATTTTTTGACTTCAGCTCCTTTTCCTATTTTGCTCTAAACATTATTTTAAGAATTATAGCCGCTTTTGTCATATTTTTTTTTGTGACAAAATGGACCAAAAGCAGATTGGCCGGTTTCTTATCAAGTCTTTTTTTTGGGATCAACACTGCCGGTATACGAAGTACCGTTGATGTAACATTATTCCAGGTTTATATAGCCATTACCTTCCTGATCATTTTCCTGGATAGGTGGCTTGCCTTTCATAATCACCCTAATAGGAGAAATTTAATAGTTTCCACCGCGCTTTTTGTTATAACAATTTTATCTTATCCGGAAAGAATGGTTGGCCTGCCTTTTTTGGTAGTTGCAGCAGAATTATATTGGTTATTTAAAAGCTTTAAAGATAAAATGAACCGGACACTGGTATTATTTCACCTGCTTTCTTTAATATTCATCTTAATTCTACTTATTTTTATCACCGGTTCTTTAAGCCCTATTGGGGAGGTGGCCGCCAAACAAGTCTCAATCGGTGTTTTGCTGCTGTCTCTTTTAATCGGTTCGCCCGACACAATAGCCGCCATTTTTGCCTTTATCGGTAATTTATTAATCCCATCTCCTCCGCTAAATTCCAATTATCTGGATATTCAAATAATAAAGTCATTGGGGGATTTAATTCCTATTTTAGGGATAATATTCGTTATCATCAGTTTGATTAAACGCAAATTCTTATTAGCCTATCTTTGGGTTATTCCGATTGTCTTTTCACCATTTATTTCACAATCCAAACTGGAACTGGTTGGTTGGCAGGAGGATTGGATAGCAGTTACCCGATTAGGGGGAACTCTTTTTACAATTCTTAACTTAGCACTTATTTCATTATGGCAAAAAAATAAAACCTTATCAGGAATCGGCCTTTTAGGAACAGGTCTTGTTTTGTCAAACTTACTGCTACCTTGGTTAATTTCTCCTCAAAATAACTCTGCCTCCGACCAATCAGCTTTTAGATTTGTCCACCGCTATTATACGGTTCCCAGTATCGGGATGGGTCTTCTGCTATCTTGTGCGGTCTCTCTAATCCTTCAATCATTTAAAAAGAATTTATTAATGCGTAGTATGTTGGTTTTGTTAATTATTGTTCCGACAGCCCTTTTAATTCTTTTACAGGTTGTGGCCACCCGCCATTATATAATGGCGCAAGATAAATACATTAATTTAAACGATGCCAATGCCCAAAAAATTGATTTATTTTGGACCAAGCTTAGACCCTTCGTAAAAAACATTAAGGGAGGGGAAGACAACTTAATTTACATTGACAGTGACGGCAGTCTATCCGAAAGATATATTACGGCATACTTTCCCGTTAGAATAGATATGACCACCAAAGGAGATAGTCCAAAACTTAAATTTATCTTCCAAGAGAGCGAACTTGATCAGTATCTCATGCAACACCCAGATAACCAAACTTTAGAAACTGCTCTTTTTGCTTTCAGCTGGCATAACAATAATTTAAAAGACATTAAAAATGAACTACTAAACTCTTATGACCAAAGTCTGTAAAATCATTATTATTATTTTAATAAGCCTATTTCTTTGGGTTTTGTACATACCTATAAACCCCATTTCCTCTGGTGGATTAAAGGAAAAATACTATATTTGTGATGTTGGTAATGCTCACTTGTGGATAATGCCGACTCCAGTCCAGGCCCGGACGGAATTTATGAAAATTATTAAATTCCCCTTTGTGAGCGAAGATGACTCCATAGAATTTACCTACGAAAGTCTCCGCGAAAGGCCATTTTTCCAATGTTTTGGTAAAATATCCGTTTATGCTCTATATAAAGCTAAAACTCTCAACGCCAGAATTAAGATTAATCAACCGGCAGAATTTGGTATGGCTCTTCATAGGGTCAGTATTCAATCAGGCTGGACCAGACAGCTTAAGAGTGATGAGGCGGAAAAAGTGGTACTATTAACCTGGCCCATAGAACGGGCCAATCAAGAAGGAACATTAAAACTTAACTGGCTGCCCGGAGATTTTGATGGGCTCACTTTTACCGTAGACAAATATGACCGTGATAAACCCTTAATAGTAACAATCTATGAAATATATTTAAAATGAAATTAAAAGTAGGCGTTATTGGTCTCGGGTATTGGGGTCCTAATTTTGTCAGAAATTTCATCCGATATGAACGAACCCAGTTAGTTTGGGTATGTGATATTTCAGAAAAAGCGCTTAAGAAAACCTGTCAAGGCTACCCTTATCTTAAATCAACCCAAAATTATCATGATCTTTTAAAGGATAATTCTTTAGATCTAATAATTATTACCACCCCTCCTAATTCTCATTATATAATTGCAAAAAAAGCGCTGGAGGCCAAAAAACACGTCATCGTGGCAAAACCGCTGGCCTTATCATCAAAGGGGGCAAATGATCTTTTAAAATTAGCCAACGAAAATAATCTACTTCTCCATACTGATTTAACATATCTTTATACGGCAGCAGTTAGGACAATCAAAAATCTTATTGATAAGGGCGCTGTTGGCAATCCTTTATATTACGACTCGATCAGAACGAATCTTGGCTTAATCCAGCAAGACGTCAATGTTATTTGGGATTTGGCTATCCATGATTTATCTATCATTGACTATTGGTTTAACTTAAAACCGGAGAAAGTATTTGCCGTCGCTTCAAAACATAATGAAAATTCCAAAACCGAGGAAATGGCCCATATATCTGTCACCTATCAAAATCATTTCATTGCTCATATCCATGTTTCCTGGCTGTCTCCGGTTAAGATTCGGACCACTTTGGTAGGCGGTACCAATAAGATGGTTTATTTCGACGACTTGCAACCGGATGAAAAAATTAAAATTTATGATAAAGGCGTCAAAATAGCCAGTGATTCCATTACCCCTTTTAAGCCGGCTTATCGTAGCGGCAATATTATCACTCCTACCTTATCGCAGGAAGAGGCTTTATTTTTAGAGATTAGGGATACTACCAATCAAATTATGCGTAAGTCTATTAATTATTTAAATGCACAGTTAAGTATCCGGATTTTAAAAATTTTAGAAGCTTGTGACAAATCTATCAAAACAGGCCATTCAACTGCTATCCGATGATTAAGCTATCAAGAGACTTAACAGGAAAAATACGTTTTATTATTGATCAATTCATTCCTCCCATACTTAGAGATCAAAAATGGTTTATGCTTATCCCATTTAAAATAATCTTTCAAGACAAATCCGATATTTTTCTTAACTTCAAACAGAAGGCTTATCAATTATCGGAAAAGGAATTTTCCCACATCTATGAAATTGTAGGGGCAGATGAGTGGAGACAAACAGATTTAAATGTAGGCAGTATTCAAAAGATTTTGGGAAATATTAAAGGAAAAACAGTGTTGGAGGTGGGTTGCGGTAAAGGTTATCTGGCAAAAATGCTGGCAGAAAAATATTTAGTCACAGCATCCGATATTATGATTGACTCCAAACTAACATCAGGTGGTTCTAAGCTTAAATTCAAAGTTGCCAATATAGAATTCTTGCCTTTCAGAAATAAAGAATTCGATACGGTAGTTACTACTCATACTTTAGAACATATCCGAAATATTAACAAAGCAATCAGCGAGCTAAGAAGGGTAGCCAGAAAAAGATTGATCATTGTGGTGCCGAAACAAAGACCATACTTGTATACATTCGATTTGCATTTACACTTTTTCCCCTATCTTCACTCTCTATTGACTACCATGACTAGTGGGAGCAAGATAAAAAGTATCTGTCAAGAAATCGAGCATGACTTATACTATCAGGAAGATCGCGAGTGAGGCTGTGAGAAAAAACTATTCAGTATCTGTTGTCATCCCTGCCAGAAACGAAGAAAGCACTATTGGTACAGTGTTGGAAGAAGCAGTAAAGTTGCTTCCCAAAATAACTAAAAAATACGAGATTTTAATAAATGATGATGCCTCATCTGATAAGACATCACTTATTCTTGAGCAATTTTCTCAAAAACATAAAAATATTTTAGTTTTTCACCAAAAAAAGGCTTTAGGCATCAGCGGTGGCTTCGAGTTCTTATATAAGAGGGTAAAAAACGAATTGATTTTTACGCTTTCTGCTGACGGAGAATTTTCAATCAAAGATTTACCTAAAATGATTGCTAAAATATACGCAGGTTTCGATTTGGTGATAGGCCAAAGAAGAAGTAAAAAATATTCTTTTCCAAGAAAACTTATCTCCTTTATGTTTAACTTTTTACCAAAATTATTATTCGGAGTAGATCTTTATGATGCGGGTAGTATTAAATTATATAAAAAAGAGGTTTTAAAAGATACCACTCCCCTGTCCAAAAGCGTATTTAATGAGGCGGAAAGAATTATCCGCTCGTATAAATTAGGATACAAAATTACATCAGTTCAGATCAATTACTCAACGCGACAAGCCGGTCAGGCCAGCGGCGCAAAGCTTAACAATATTATCCTATCTTTCATAGATATGTTGAAGTTGCGTTTTTCACTATGATATGGATATGAGATAATTTATGCTTTTGATTATTTATCTTAAAACAATAATGCTACTTGCTGTTACTTCCTTTTGCGGAGTGAGTCTGCTCAGGAGAGCAACAGAAGATAAACGGGCAGAAGTGATTATCCCCGCCGGAATAGTCTTCGGGATTGCCCTATATATTTTCCTTCTCAATTTAGTAGCCCACATCATCAAAGGTATTCCCGGATTTTACTTGGCATTGTTAATGGAGTTATTGCTGACCGTGGTTATTAAATTGTATAGTAAGACAGATAAACTAACCTTTCCCGTTGGCAGAGTAAAAACGGTTTGGGTATTCTCTTTAATGGTTTGGGGTATCTTTCTTTACATCATAACTGCCACAGGTCATGCATCAAGCGGGGATGCCTCAAATCACTATATACTGGCCTCCCTTTTCTTAAGAGGGGATTATCCCATTCATTCACCTTATCAGCCCGACTTTTTAGCTTATTATCACATCGGCGGGGCGCAGCTTCTGGGTGCACTTAAGGGAATTACCGATGGAAGTTTTGAATTTTTATTCTCCTTATTCTCCCTAATATCACTACTGTCTATTTCCCAGGTTTTAACATTTATTTTAAAACCTAAGGATGAGAAAGCTATTCCATTGCCTCTTTTTTTTCTAGTGCCTGCCGTGGGAATAATCTCCTTAGGGCAATTTATGCTAAGTTGGCCATTTGTTTTTGAATTACCTCAAATTTCAAATGGGCTCTTAAATTGGTTAGCTCACCTGCCAATTTATGGAGTTTTCGGTGCTTCAACATCTTTGGATAGTTTTGCGCTCTTTTTTCATAGAATGCTTTCAATCTCTTTTTTTGTTGCCCTTCTACCATTAATCCTGATTCCAAAAATGAAATCAAAGGCGGTGCCATCGCTTTTAATCCTACTAAGTCTAAGTGCTATAGCATTAACTGATGAATCGGTATTTATAGTGACAGTAGTTGCCGTATTTATCATAACTGCTTTTACATTATTCCGAAAGTCTTATCTGATGTGGGCTTTTCTTTGTATTTCGATTGTGACAGTTAGTTTAATACAGGGCGGAATAATAACAGACTCTATTTTTAGCAGAAATGGAAAAAGCATGGTATTAGTCTTTCCCAAAGACGAGACTGGTCCTTTGACCCACTATGGTTCATACCGAACCACCCGGATAAGACACGTGCAAAGCTATTTATTTCCTGATAATGAAAATTATCGTCCTTTCCGATGGTTTCATCCATCAATACTTTGGCAGTTAGGCCTGATGTTATCTTTTAGTTTAATTACCCTGTATCTATACCGGAAAAAAGATCCGATATATTTTAGATTAAACTATTTAATGTGGTTACTGTTTATTTCATCCGTGACTGCTCTTTTGGCATTTCTAATTTTAGTTCCTAAGGGAATGTATCATATCAATGGCTTCAGATTTTTAGGAATGTCTTTTCATTTTTCTGGTTTAGGAATTGCGCTTTTTATCATATACGGTCAGACTACTCTAAAGTTTAACAAGTTATTAAAATTATTAATTAAGCTGGTAATTATATGGCTACTAATTTTTTCTATTGTTCCTCCGCTGATGCAGTTATTCCCCAGGAAAGGTTATAATTGGTTTGCCTATACACCTCCTCAAACCCAAATGCCACTTTATAATTGGATCCGACAAAATATCCCTTTTGAGAAAAGGGTACTCATGCTGACAGACCCAAATCCAAGCTCATCTTCCAATACTGATTTGGTAACCCAAGTCGGAACATTCACCCCGGTCTGGACTAATGAATATTATGCGCAAGGATTTGATACCAATCCTACCTATTCGGATGTTTTCTATACACTAAATCCTGAACTTGTAAAGTTGCTAAGACTTGATTTTATTGTTATTTCAGACCAGTACTTATCGATTCTACCATCAAAACGGGTTGCAGATCTTAAAAATCAGAATTTCTTCCAACCCACTTTTACGGATTGGACAAATAACTATACCGTCTTACGTATTCTTCCCAAATACCTTAAAGAAGGTGAGAATTTGAATGGAACATTTTACCAATTAGTCCAGATAGCTCCCGTTGAAGGCAAATATTTTGTGGAAGAGGTACCTATTATTCCAGAGGATATGCATAGAGCAGTAAGACTTGCTTTATATCAGAGAGAGGTATACGAAAGAGAAAAATTTTTCCCCTTTTCCGATGCTTTTTATAATTTTGTAATTGATGTTGATATGAAATATTATGGAGTATATAGGGGAAAGTTTGACTATTTAATTCTATCTAGCAAAACTGACCCTAAGACCATTTGCAATTGTGCAACTAAACTCTTATGGGAAGGAGTGGGAAATGGAATTAAACTTTGGGAAACTATATAGCAAAATGATTAAGAAACACTTACTGTTTTTACTCCTAATACCTATAGTTATTATCAGTCAGATCTATTTATTGGCTCCTCATTTGCAGTATGGTTTAGCTGATTTGGACGATGGTTCAATATATGGATTTAAAAAATATGTCAGAATTTCCCCCAATATAATCGGTTTTTTTACAGACTCATACAAAGAACTGGGAGTCTATTCCCACCAGTATTACTATCTGGGGATTCTTAATTTCTTTTTTAGCTCAAATATTGAAGCCTACCATCAGGTTACCCATTTCTTTAAAATTGCCGCCACCCTCAGCAGTTACCCCTTCTTTTACATTGTGACCGGAAGCAGCTTAATTGCTTTTGTCAGTGCGCTCTTTTTTGCTTTCTCTCATTCGGCAGCCGGCTCAATGCAACTGGTTGTGACCGGCAGTGATTATCCAGCCATTTTTGTCTTTCTAATTTTTCTATCTCTCTATTTCTATTTAGTCAAAAATGGAATTTCCAAATTAAGTTGGGTTCTAATAACTTTACTGTTTTTCTCTTTAGCGATGGCGCTGTCTACCGAAAGAATCTATCCTGTTATTCTACTACTTCCTTTTATCGAAATATTTTGGATCTTAAGAAATAGGTCTAAGAAAAGTGTGTTCATTTCCATTAAAAGGCTAACTATCCTGTATTCACCAATTATAATCGCAGTGATGATAGCTCCGGTATTTTTGGGGCTTCTAATCCCCAATTCCACAAGACTTTTGCAGAGTTTATCCGAAGGCAGGTGGGATTTGGCTCTAATTCCGTTTATAGCCTTAGGTAGTACAATCTTGACCCATGATTTATGGAAATATACAGGAATCGTTCCGAAAGAAAACTTAGCGGATTTTGTGAACCAATTAATATATGGTCCACTCCTGCCAATTTTAGTAGTCACTTATTTAGTAAGTTTGATCTTGTCCCGAAAAAGTTTGAGATTTACTTTTATCATTATTCTTGTAACCCTGTTGGGGTCAGTCATAAGCCATTATTTTAGTTTGGGCCATCCGGGAGCTTCTGTAAATGTGGCTGTATTTGGTTTTTACATCCTCGGATTCTCGTTAGCATCCTTCATTGACTGGATGCAGTCAGGCGAAAGAAAATACTTAGGATTATTCCTGGGGCCATTTATAGCCTTCTTTTTTATTTTTAATACTTGGGTTGCCACCATGGATCGCGACTTAGTTTTCGGAGGCGTCCATCGTTATGTCACTATCCCATCAATTTTCATCAGTCTATTTTTGGGGAGCATCTTAGGTTTAATGTTTAAAAAGTTTTTCAGGTTAAAATCTTTCCGAAGATTATTCTTTCTTGTACCTTTTTTTCTATTAATAATAATTTTGTTTACTCACGCACGAGAATTGACAGCGGCCTTTTCCTACGATTTAAAAAACGGTTATGGAATTAAGGATAAAATTTATATGCGTCAACAACTGCTACCATACATGAATAATCTAAAGATTAGTGAGCCTACTCTCTTTTATTTTGATATCTATACAGACTCAGCCAACAGTTTCTATTATGGTAATACCGTTATTTCGGGGTTTAATGCCTGGACTCTCTGGCTACCTAATGTTGATTTTAGATCAGAACTGACTCCTTCATATATAGCTGATTTTAATAAATTAAAGGCATCGGTAATGCAGAAAAATGGAATCAGAGGTATTTTTTATGAAAATAAGTTTTTTAAAGGAGAAAATTTTTATGCTTTTCTTTTGCAGGATAAAGAAGTCTTTGATATCACGGATAAAATTAAAAAAGAGTTAGGATTAATCAAATGATACTCAAATCCAAAAAAATTTATTACCCTTTAGCATTCGTTTTAATTTTGGCAGTTAGCTCTTTTACCTTCTTCCCGTCATTTAGCTTAGCTTTATTTGGTGACGATTGGTTGGCATTTGTCAGATACCTGTACCACCTTGGCCCAAATCCTGAAAGTCCCGGGCGGTGGAACCATCTAAATTATTTCCTAACTCCATATGGCTCCCAGGATATACTCATGGGCTTGCTGCAAAATATTTATGGATATAAATCCAGTTTGTATTATTTAACATCTTACATTTTAAGACTTATTGCCGCCTTTTCTTTCTACCCCCTGATAAACTATTTAACGAAAAGTCACTTAGCAGCCTTTTTTGCCATCCTTTTTTTCTCTATAGCAACTACCGGATTAGATGCAACAAACTGGGTCTTTAATATGCCCTCATATATCAGTATTACCTTTTTCAATCTATTTTTATACTTTTACATCCGGGTTAAGGGAGATAAGAAAAAGAAGTTGCTTATTCCTGCTATGCTGCTTTTTTATCTTGCATATATTTGGGCTCCGATCAGGATGCACGGGGTATTACCATTTATTTTTTTACTGGAGTTGTTCTGGTTTATTCGGGAGCGGAATATACCTACCTTAAGATTCTCACTGGTAAGATTAACAAGCATCATTGCAGTTTTCCTCTTTATAAACTTTACCGGACAAAGCAGTGGAACCGGTAATATTTGGAGTGATCGCTTTAATGAGGGATTAACGGCTATGGTATCTATGCTAGGGCAAGGAAGAGTAGACTTCTTCTTGTATCCTATTACCATATTCGGGGCTACTATTTTCCCCCGCTTATTCTCTGATATTAATCTGGTGCCTGTCAATAAAGAATCAATGATAACTTCCTCAGTTATAATTTTTATAACTTTTTCTTTTATTGTATATGTATTTTCACAAACAATTGAGGGATTTAAAAAATATACTCTTAAACTAATAATTCCTCTTTTTGTTGTCTGGACAGCTATCCTTTTCGTTGTACCCTACAAAAACGAACGGTTGTTTTATAATTTTTCGGACTTCTTTTTACAAACCTTGATTGGCGGCTTTGTCGCAGTACTGGCATTTTTTTTATTAATACTCAGATTCAAAAACTTCCATTTCTCCACAGCCATTTTTTCCGCAATAATATGGACATTAATGTCCTATTTTGCCGCATGGTGGCAAACCCCTTATATAATTTTTCCCACTACTTACCGTTACCTGATACCGTCAGTTGTTGGGATAACTGTGCTTTTTGCAATTATAATCAGTTTGGGTAAAAATAGAGCTGCTAAGCTTTCACTATTTGCATTATTTTCCATGATCCTGATTATCCATCTACTATCAACCAGGGCTTACCTTAGTGTTTTAAATGAATATCATAGTCAGAGGATTAGTGATAAAATATGGGCCGCCATACCTTATTATCCGGAAATTGGTACAGACTCTAAATTTCGATATTTTTATTTTGAAGGTGAATCCCAATCTCAGGGAATTATTCATAATGTAATCACATTTGGTTTTCCCACTCATTTAGGTCTTATCTATAAATATTACATCCACCACGGCTCCGGAAATAATATTGCCACAAACAGGGCAGATGAAGTGATTTCGGCTGTCACTGACGGGCAGTCTCTAAAAGCCCATGGCTATAATAAAGGACCGATTGATGTAAATCAAATTTATGCTTTCAGATTAATTGGAAAAGATAATTTAATTAATATAACAACAGAAGCCAGACAAAAACTTATCCGGATTGTCCAGGATTACAATAAAACCAAACGATAAATATCTTCATTCTGCTAATCCCAATTCTTGTAAAATCTCCTCTTTTATATTAATGAAATCTCTATTTTTAAGTTTGAAGGCATAGAAATTTTCTAGCTCATAGAAAATTTCCTTAAAGTTACTTTTTCCGTTGCCTACACAAAGACTTCTGTAAAAAAAGCCTTTCTTCCCTTTCTCATCCTTGATAAATTTGACTAAATCATTATGATTTGCAAAATATAGTACCTCCGTACAACCCTCTTTGAGTATATTTCCTTCAAAATACATCCAGTATGGAAAACCGGATAAGAAACCTTCCCCGTAAAATGATCCTTCCGAACTTATTCCGGATGTATCAAAATAAAAAAGAATGGGATTTTTAAGATCAATGTCTTTAATTTTTTGCTTAAACCTATCTTGCAGTAGTCTTTGTCCTTCAGCCGATCTGCCGTTTTCGAGAAAGTAGCTGAAACGCGATTGTATTTCTCCGCTACTCATCGAAAAGATGGAAATTATAATTAATAGTAAGGGGGGTAAAAAAATAGTTCTTAATAGCTTGCTTTTAAAAAGCAGAATTTTGTAAAGTGTGGCAACTAAAAAGACTGACACCATTAAAGAAGCTCCAATAGCAGCAACTACCAGATAGTAGCTGGTTGGTGAAAAATTAATACCGTAAGGCTCCAGGGACCAAGTTGCAAATACAAAAATGAAAAGATACAAAGGCGCTATCCAAAAAGCCAAAAGTAAATTATCACCTCTTTTACCCTGTAACCATTCTCTAAAAAAAGCCAAACCCAATATCGAAATATAGATCCCCAACAAAGCAGCGTGAAATCCTGTTGAATCATAGGGCAATCCCTGTTCCTTTGGTAAGTATTGAGAGTGGGTTGCTATAAAAAAAACTAGAATCTCTAAAATAAAATTCAAAACAAAAACAAACAAAAAAAATGTCCGGGGTTTTTTAGAGTGTAAAAATGCCATAATAACTGTTAGTATCCCGAATATTACTGTCGGTCCTCCCGATAAAAAAAGTAGGTACTCCCCCAAATTATCGAGCCTAACCAGACCAAATATTTTCCCCCACTCTGCCGTGATAAAGGTATACCCGATTCCCGAAAATGGAGATAAAATAAGGTGCCAGTTACCTTCAATAACGCTTTTGTAAATACCAAAACGGCCCTGTAGGTACTCCAAAGTTAAATTGGGCGAAATAATCGTAAGTCCAATAAATGGAGAGTAAAGTACAAGCATTCTGATTAACGAATTCTTCAGATTAGTTATTTTTCGATTTGTCATAAGTAAAAACAGTTCAACAAGAGGCAATAAAATCAGAAGCGGATATAATCTTATCGGTGAAAAAACAATTGTCAAAACCAACAAAATCAAGCCTAACCCTAACCATGGAAGATTTATTTTGTGATTTTTCACAATCGTGTAGTACACCGTTAAAAATATGCACATCCAAAAAATAGCCAGGTAGTCACTGCCCTTAAGCGTAAATTCAAGAGGCCCGACAGAAGCATGACTAATTGCGTAAAGAATTGCTGTCAGAAATA
This sequence comes from Candidatus Daviesbacteria bacterium RIFCSPLOWO2_01_FULL_39_12, assembly GCA_001776905.1. GTDB lineage: Bacteria > Patescibacteriota > Microgenomatia > Daviesbacterales > UBA10151 > MFDM01. The sequence continues at coordinate 111,083 of MFDM01000023.1, forward strand.
CCAGCAGCCTGTCTTTAAAGATAACTAAAACCACTGGGAATACTGCTAAAATTGCTAATGTTTTAAAAAATAAATTAATAGTTTGAAATGCTTGGTGATCTAACCCTACCAGAATTTCCAATAATCCCAAGTAATACACCTGATAGGTTGTGTGCAAACCTCTTTCATGCCAAACCTCGGCAATTTTTGATAAAGGATTAGGACCTATTACTTTATACCCGAAATAAATAATCCGATCATCCGGCTTAAAACCAATTTCCAAAGCGGGTTTTAACAAATAAAATTGCAGAATAGGAATAATTATTAGCAGCCCGATGAAGATCAAAAGATTCGATGAGGTGGAAGTTAGTTTATATCTCATCCAAAGTTTCCAACCTAATTTTACTTTAATTTCTCGGAAAGAATTTTTAAGGTATTTATGTCGTGTTGTATTAGCATCCAAAATGAAGAGTTAGCCGCATATTTATCCCTTAGGTTTTCTAAAAATTTTCCGTACTTTTCAAAATCCTCAATTAGCTTCTTTTTTTCATCATCGTCGGCTTTTTTAACTAAATCAGCCACGATACCCGCTGAATAAGAAAAACGCTCGCTGCTAGTTTGAACTTCTGACAAAAGTTTATTATCAACAACATAATTTAATTCCGAAAGCCTTATCGTTAAAAGTGTTAAAGCATAAGATTTTTTAGATCCGGTGGTAAAGTTTAAAACATCACGTCCTTTTTCCCAAAGCCTTTTCAGTGGATAGTAAAACGATCCTGGATTAATAGTTGTTTTAGGCAAGTCCAGCTGCTCATCTTTCTCAGCGTAAACTCTACCCGAAGATACGCTAAAAAACATCATGGTCATGAAAGATATTAAACAAATTCTTAAAACAACTCTCATAACTTTCCTTAATTCTACATTATACTTCTTATCCAATCAATAACTGCCCCTAATTCATCTTCCAGTTTATTCTTAACCTTCCAACCTAAAATTTTCCTTGCTTTTTTAGATGAAGGCACTCTTTTTTTAATATCATATTTAAATCCTCTCACGTATTTTACTTTAAACGGTCTTTTGATGGCACATTTTTCCCAAAGCAATTTTGCCAGATCTATCATTTTTATTTCTTTTTCTGAACCAATATTAAAATCTTCACCAGTTGCTTTATTAGACTCCATGGCCAGAATGATACCTCTGGCAATATCCGAAACATGAGTAAAACATCTGGTTTGTTTCCCATCTCCCAAAAGTTCTAAAGGATATCGGCCTGATAATATTTTTTTAATCAAATCTGGGATAACGTGTGCATAGCCCACTTCTTCTCCCGGGGCCTCATTTATTCCGTAAGCATTAAAAGGCCTAACGATGGTGTAATTTAGTCCGTACTGCTCATGAAATGCCCTGCAATACCACTCGCCTACCAGCTTAGAAAATCCATAAGCAGAAACGGGAGGAGGAATTTTTGAAAGATCACTTTCTTTACTGGGAAAAATGTTGGTCGACTCAAACACCATTGACGAGGATAGGTAAATGATTCTCTTTATTTTTTCCGAAACTGCCGCTTCAAATACGGCAGAGTACATCTTGTTATTTTCCGAAAGGATAGTTGCCGGATATTTATGGAAATAACCAATCCCGCCAATTTTGGCTGCCAAATGTATACAGTAGTCTACACCATCCATAGCACGAAGCGCTGCTTTTTTATCTGTCAAATCAACTTTTAAAAACTCCACATCCGGGGGAACTTTCGTTTCTTTTTTTGATAAATCATCAGCTACTCTAACCCTATATCCTCTCTCAAGAAGCTGTTTTACAACCTCACTACCAATAAATCCCGCTCCACCCGTCACCAGTATTTTTATCTTCATACACCTAACCCAGGGCGTTCCGCCTTCCTTTTTTTACCGTATGATTTAACCTCCCCGTTTGGTCGAACCCTTTCTTCTGATTTAGAAACTACATCTTTTAAATAAAACATAATTTTCCCTGTGCCAAAAATATTCCAGATATCACAGATTAATAAATCCTCAGAGACAAATTTTTTCAAATAATCAAAATTAACATCTTTATAAACATCATGATCTACTCCTATTATTAGGATATTCGCATCCTTTAGCGCATCCTGGATGGGTTGTGAGTCAATATAGGGATCAGAAACAGAGACTCTAGCACCTTCTGCCGAAAAATATCTTTGAAGCTTGGGGGAAAGGGAATAGCGAATATCATCAATATTTTTCTTAAACGCCAGTCCTAAAATGGAGACCTTTTTCTTATGTAAATCCTTAATCTCTGATTTTATCCTGGACAAGAGGTATCCAGGAATGTTTTCATTAAGCCTCCATGCAGCTGTAACAAGTTCCATAAAGGGACTTTTATCAATTAGGAAAAACCCATCTTTAACAAGACACGGTCCGGCAGTCAGTCCCGGGGATTTTAATCCCGCTCTTTTGTAATCATTATTAACCAGATTTAAAATTTCATAAATATCACAGCTATAATCTTCTGCAATCATCATAAATTCATTGCCTATCGCAAAATCAATATATCGGTACATATTGCAAAATAGCTTGGCCAATTCTGCTGCGCGCGGATTGGTATATAAAATTTTGGGGGCAATTTTTTTAAAAACTTCTGCAGCTTTTTTGGCGCTACTATCATCCAAACTACCAATTATTTGAGGAATTTGCCCCAGCTCCTCTACAGATTTACCCTCGGCAATTCTCTCCGGGCAATATGCAATAAATAAATTTTTCCCTATCTCAAGTCTGGTTTGCTCTTCCAGTTGCCTGGCCAGTTGTTCAGTAGCTCCAGGGGATAAAGTACTTCTAAAAATAATTAGATGATCATTTTTTATTGAAGGAGCCATACTTCTTAATAAGTCCTCTATTCCACCAAAGTCAGGACTGTAAGTATCATCAATGGGAGTCCCTAAGGTTAAAATTATTATATCGTTCTCAGATACTACCCTATCTAAGTGTTGCTGGGAAAAAATCTGAAAGTTTTTACCGCTGTGTTTTTCTAAAAGCCTCTGAGCGCCTTCCTCCATAAAGGGCATAATTTTATGCTTCAAAAGGGAAATTCTGTAAGGATCAACGTCAATCCCGGTAACTTGAAATCCTTTATCTGCCAAAACTAAAGCAAGCGGAAGTCCTACTCTACCTACCCCAAATATGGCAATTTTTTTATCCATGAAGATAAACCGATCCTACTAAAAATAAGGGATTTATGCAACTATCTTTTTGACTGATAGAGAATATCCAATGCTCCCTCATATCCGTGGACATCAGATAAGGCTGCAACTATTCTAATTCTGGATAAACCGTGTAATAAATGCGGATTATAAAATAATTGAACCAGTTCATCTGGTTTCTCGAGAGAGTACTTTCCAATTCTATATTTTTGGTCAAATTCATCTTTATCAATACCTAGGACTGAAGCATCTATTTGGTCGGATCTTTCGGCGCATCTTGCTGTCATCATCATTGCCACAGCATTACAGTCCAGTTCAACTGCCATAGCCGCCAGTCTTGTTTCCTCCGGTATTAAAGTTAGCTTTAATTCTTCTCCTCCCACCTTACTAACTGCCCGCTCCACAGTATCAAAAGGGGAAGTATCTCTTTGTCCGTGCATCTGTTCGGCAATAGTTGCATTTATTGCACCAGGATAATAATCTGCATCATCTGGCTGTTTTGTAGTAAGTAAATAATTATCCGCAGTTGTAATTGTAACCTGAACAACCAAATTATTGGGATGATTTTCCGGCAAGAAAACGTATCCTCCATTTACTCTAACAGGTAAAAAATTATCTCGATATTCTTCTCTTTGGGGAAATGGTTCACCATTAGGTAATACTCCATCACGAAGCCCCATTCCTAAAGTTCTCATTCTGTGCCAATCATATTGGGATGTGACTAATCGAAGCTTAGTATCAGTCAATACTCTGGAATAGCTATGGAGATGAAGTTTAGAACCATTAAAATCATCTCTTGCCTTAGGACTGTTAGTATATTCCTGCCAGACATTCCAAAGTTCAGAGTCCTCAACAGGAACATGCGGACCATCCTTTGTCATAATTACTTGATCCCTGGTGTATCTCTCTTTTAACTCAGCAGTCCAGGAAGTGAATACAGCATTTAATATAAATGCGTTATCTAAAACCCAAGGATCTCCCCAAGTTTCTCTTAAATTTTCCTCATTTCTTTTAAACCATTCTTCAACTATTCCTGAAGTAGGTTGACTGTAAAACCATCTTGATTCTGCCAGTCTTTCTGCCATATTGGAAGGGATTATAAACTATGAGGTAAACAAAAACAACTAATCACTTATTTAATATAATAAAGTATTATTTCGATTGGATCCCTAGTGAATAAAGTGTTTCTGCTGTTATATCTGTTACGTCATTATTATTAACGGTAAATACAAAGAAATTTTCCACCTTATAAAACCAAGGTTTTTCTACTTTTTGCATTCTAGTGGAAATTGTATCTTCATCCACACATCTACTACTGCGTACAAAGCCTACTATATTATTCCTGACTTGAATACTCTTTATCAGTTCATCTTTACTACCAAAGCTGGCTATACAACCATATGTTCCACGTTCTCTTCTTTGATGGATGACATTTGAAAGAATGTTAGCGGTGAGTACTTGTGGAAAATACTCATAACTTAAATCTGATTTATTCTCATCAAAATAAATTAAAATATCGCCTGCTTTAGCATATTCACCCAATTTTACAATTAACTTATCATATAATAATGCTACTTCAGTAATATTTATTTTCGGCCCACTCCCACCTTCATAATGTTTTTGAATCTCCTCCTTATTAGTTTTGTATAAATTAAATATTATCAGGAAAATTATAATTATAGATAGATATTTAAATAGCGGTTTATTCTTTAGTTTATAGTAAAATGCGGTCAGTATGGCTCCCATAAATAGAGTCGCTCCTAAAGCAGGTAGCAAAAAATATGTCTGAATGCTAGTCCAACTATTAACTACATGGCCTTTAAAAATCCACATTGGTGTAATAAAGATCATTGAAAGTAACGGCCCGACAAAAATAGCTGCTTTTATCTCCTTTAGTTCCGACCTTCCCCACTCTAAAAAGCAGATTATAGCTATAGCTAGCATATAGACAGTACCAAGGACGGGAGGTAATATTAATGCTAAATGAGCTATGTCTAATTTTGCTGAGGGTTGATGCTGACTTAACAGATAAAATACGATAACATCTGAAACAGAAATGAAGACAAAAACCTTCATAAAAAACTGCAGAGGTTTTTTAGATAAAATTAAAGATAAAGTTACTGTTACAACCCAAAAGATTAACATCGGACCATTTATTAAAAACCCTAAATAATTAACAAAGTTAGGTAGGCTATAGTTATCTAAAATCCCAAAAAATTTCCAGTAATAATTCGGGAATATTGTCCAGGCAGGAGGAGCTAATGGGTCAAGAAGGTTATATAAATTTCCACCAAGAATATCTTGAAAAAGCCACTGTGGACCTTTTACGATTGGACAACAAGCAGATACGGGTGAATTTGCAGAAATCATAATTATTGGTAAAAGAATAACAATTAATCTTATAAGGGAAAATTTCAGATTACTGAGCTTTTGTGTGTATAATAACCAAAACATCTCTATTGAAGGAATAAGTAGCAATAAAGTAAACAGGCGGGGAGGTGACATGAGGTAAGTTGTAAAAAATAAGAAGCTTGCCAAAATAAGTAATTTTTTTGAGTATTTTTTAATTAAATAATAATAGGCAATGAAGGAAATATTCATCATTGTTAATGCTAAATAATCCCTACCGTCTGAAATCCAATCTAGGGGACCTGCTGTAGAGGAATTAATACTAAAAATAATTGTGGTTAAAAAAGCTAATGGTATACTTTTAAAAATTATTAACACTATCGGGAAAATAGATAAAGTAGCTATTATTTTTAGAATAATAGTCACAACTAAATAACCTAAATAGTTACGGCCTAAAAATTCTGATAATATACCTATGTAATAAACATTAGCAGTGTTATGTAACCCGATATATTTTTCCCAAACATCCCAAAAACGGATAACTGGATTAGGTTGTAGTGATCTATAGTATATTAAATATGCCCATTCCGTTGTAAAATAATTTTTATAATAGACAATCTGATGAAAAACTGTAAAATGTATAAAACTAACAAGGATAATTACTAATAAGAAAGTTAGTAGAGTTTTTCTCCTCATGAGCTTGCATATCAAGCTACTCTAATTAAGAAAGGTTGTCAAGGTCTCGCAATATTCCCCATAGAAATCCGACAGTT
>MFDM01000024.1 GCA_001776905.1 Candidatus Daviesbacteria bacterium RIFCSPLOWO2_01_FULL_39_12
TGTCGGATTTCTATGGGGAATATTGCGTAGGGTTTACTTTTAAACTTTTTTCTGTTAGAATATCCCATAATAATATGACCGATTGTGAAACTTTAAATCCTTATAACTTAGAAACTCTTAAGCCTCAAATTAAGAGATTTGGGTATCAATTCTATTATCTTCCTGAAATCCCCTCAACTATGATTTTGGCAGAAGACTATATCAGAGCTGGGAATGAACAAGCTGCAGTATTTTTAACAGATCATCAAACTCAAGGCAGAGGCAGAGAAGACAGGGTTTGGTTAGATAAGCCCGGCGGATCTATACTGGTAACTGCAGTTTTAGGAATTAAAGATAGTACTATCTCCACTTTTGCAGATCTGGTTGCTTTGCATACTGCACTTATTTTAAGAAGTGTTCCCTTAATTGATAATGTTTGTATAAAATATCCTAATGATTTGGTAATTGGTGATAAAAAAGTGGGAGGAATACTTGCAGTAAATAATTATGATGATGGGCTCCAGTATTTAGGAACAAGCGTGGGTATAGGTGTAAATGTGCATTACTCTGCAGATGAGCTTGCAGGATATCCAACTGATTATGAAGCTACAGCACTAGATTTGCACACCCCAAAGAAAATTAACTCAAGGCAGTTAATACTGGCAGCCCTGCTCGAACCCCTTAGATTTTTAGTTGTTGATGCTGAAACTTTTTCTAATGCGGAGCAGCAACAAAGATTAAATAATATGTGGCGGGATATCTCATCTGTTTTAGGAAGAAAAGTGCGGGTTAGGGCCGATGGTGAGAGTTTAGTTGAAGGAAGGGTAGTTGACACACAGATAGGTGAGGGTATATTAGTAGAGGGATCTTTAAGAACTGAATGGTTTAATCAGTTTAATACTAAAATGAAGGTGAGGTTATTAGACTAATGGGACAAGATATAGAAACTAAACCTGTAAGAGTAACTAGGGAGGAAATGTATCCTAAGGTAGGAAAAGCAACAGAGCCTCTTAGAGCCTTAATACCAATCTTTGGGAAAAAAGTAATAGAAGATTTAGTTGAAGGTTTTAAGTTTGGAGGAAGAAACTTTAATCTTGAGATACAGGGGGAAAATAACCAGTATTTAAAGGTTTCCATGGAAAAGCCTGAAAACAGTACCCTTATAAGGGTTACTCTGGTGGGTGATTGGCAAAATAAACCGGAAGTTCCGGTTGGTTTATCTTTAGTTGCAGACTATAATGGGAAATTTTATAGAAAAAGAACTCCAAAAGACGTTGATCCTATTGCAGATATAGGTAAAACCTTGGATCCCCGCGCCCCTTTTGCTCTTGCTTCAAGAGGTAAAGATAACTACTGGTATCTTAGACTACCTCTAAGAGAGTTTCCTAGAGGTGGAGAAATTACTGCCTTTATTTGCACCAGCGGTGAGGATGTTAAAAAAGGGGAAACTATTCTGGCGTATGTTAATCCACTTTAAATTATGGAAAAATTAAGATCCTCAGAGCAGATAAAGCCAATAAAGAAACTTTACATAGCTCAGCGTGGGGAGATAGCACTTAGAACAGCCAGAGCCTGTCTTAAAAAGGGAATACCTGCAGTTGTTCCTTATACATTCTCAGATGCAAATACCTTGGCTACTGAAATTGCAGAGTTTCATACAAAGGATGGCTGGGAACTTTCTGCACTAGGTGGAACAAGCGCAGATGAAAACTATATGAACCATCAGGCTTTACTGGATGAAATAAGATTACATGAATGTGACGCAGTATTTTTAGGTTATGGCTTTCTATCTGAAGATGCGGGTTTTGTAAAGCAATGCGAGAAAACAGGAATTACAGTTCTTGCCCCACCATCCTCGGTTATGGAAACAACCGGAAATAAAATAAAGGCCAGAGAAATAGCAAAACATATTAGGATAGGTAGAATCTCAACTATTCCAGTTCTAGAAGGAACAGGTAACTTGGAAAATTTTGAACATGCTTATAAAGCAGCTGGGGAATTAGGATATCCGGTTATGCTTAAGGATCCAGATGCAGGAGGGGGGAAAGGTAATAGAGAGGTAAGAGATGAGAAAGAACTTGAAAAAGCCTACAAAGAATTAAAAGACGCACCTGGAAATAAGGAATTATTTATGGAGAGAAAGATCGAAAATGCTGTTCATGTTGAGGTGCAGATCGTAGCTGATAAATATGGAAATGTAGTTTCTTTGAGCGAACGGGATTGCACTCTGCAAATAAAGGATCAGAAACTAATTGAAGAATCTCCTTCGCCGCATATTTCAGATCACCAAAGAAGAGTATTCGAAACAGCGGCAATAAATTTTGCAAAGGACAAACAAGTAAATTATCAAGGTGTGGGAACCTGGGAATTTATTGTGGATTTAGACAGAAAAGGTAGAGAAGGCGATCCTGCCTGGTACTTTATGGAAGTTAATCCAAGAATTCAGGTTGAACATCCTGTAACAGAAGAACAGACAGGCATTGATATTGTGGATCTGATGATTGATATTGCAGAAGGGAAAGCACTTCCATTTACCCAAAAAGACATTAAGCCTACTGGTCATACAATTGAAGCAAGAGTTTATGCAAAAAATCCGGATAGAGACTTTAAGGATGATGATGGGCTTGTAAGTGTACTGAGATATCCTCAAGTTGAGGGCGTAAGGATTGAACCTGCTCTAAAAGAAGGGGACGAACTTTCTTACGAATTTGACCGTACGCTTTTTAAAGCAATTGCACACGGAGAAACTAGAGAATTAGCAAGGGAAAAGCTTATTAAAGTACTTTCCGGTTCAGAAATAATTGGAGTTTCAAATAATCTGCACTTTTTAACAGAGCTTCTGAATACTGAAGAGTTTAGGAATGGAAAAGGTACAACTACTTTTGCTCAGGATTGGTGGAAAGGAAGAATGAAAGAAAAAGTACTTTCTATTGCAGAATTTATTAATGGAGGAATTTTTATCGAATATTCCGCGTCAAAAGAATATGATCCAAGACTTCTCCCTCAAACATCAACAGTTGTAAGAAGAGATAATGGCAGTAGAGTTTCTTATCAGGACCGCGTTGAGAGATCAAGGGAAAGAGGTGAAATTAGTACTGCTAAATACGGTATTCAGGAAAGAGAGGGAGTGAAATGGGTATTATATTTACTTGATGGACCATTTGGACCTCAGGAAGGTAATGTTTTAGTGGATGCTTTCAAATTAGGGAACGATGAAAATTTAGATGTAGTAACTGTAGTAAAGGGACCCGGTGTTGATAACTGGGCAAATACTTTAGGTTTAAAAGAGATGACAAGATCTGTGGCTGCAGCAAAAAAAAGATACCCAATTAAATCTCATATTAATGTTTACCACGGGGGGGTATATGGAGGGGTACCCGCATCTTTTTCCGGAGGGGCTGACTGGCAAATTATAGTTGATTCAGAGGATACAAGACTTGGATTTTCCGGACCTTATCTGCTGGCAAGAAATGCAGGAGTAACTATACCTGAGGGTAGTGATGCAGCTAAGACATATGCGCTTTTAGCTGAACACGATGAAAGGTTTCAGACCCTACATTCAGCAACAAAACACTATCAGGATAGAAATGTAGATTTTATAGTTGGAAGTTTAGAAGAAGCATCAAGCAAGGTAGCTCATTTAGTTCATACTCTTGCGCACAAGGAATCAATTACAGAATCATCCCGCGTGTTTGAACCAAAAGAACAGATAGCGCCTAAAGAATCCTCCTCTGAGGCAACTCGTCTTGATCGGCCTGGTTTTTTCCCTGTTTGGTTTAGCCCGGTAAGCAAAATTAGAGAGAGAATGATAAAAAGAACTAACTCTAGGGTTAAAAGTAAGGATCCTTTTAGTAATTTTGAAAGATGGAAGTTGATACATGATTTAAACAGACCTACTGCAGCAGACCTTTTAGATACCAGAATGGGACTCTTTGATGATACGGTATTACTCAGCGGACCTGCTTTTCATTTTGAAGGGGAGGATGAACATTATCCATCAATTATTGCAGCAGTCACCAGGATTGAAGATGTCAGAATGCTTGTTGTTGCCCAACAAACCGGTAGAGTTAAAGATGAAGTTACGAGTAAAATGGTTAAAAAATACAATGCTCAAAAACCTGAGGATTGGGAATTTGTAAATCGTATGATATCAGGCATTGGTTTAAAAAATAGATTGCCTATATTGACTCTCACAGATACTGAAGGAGCTGATCCTTCCCCGGAAGCAGAATCAAGAGGCCAATCAACAAAAATACAAAACACTATATCTACAAGATACCAATACCCATATACCAGCCTGGCATTTTTATTAGGATTAGAAGGTAGTGGTGGCGGAGAAGCTTTTTTTAGTGTTGCAGATGGAGCTGCTATGGCTGAAAATGGCTTAGCTTTTGTTGCAGATCCAAGAACTAAAAGCTGGATACAGGGAGGAAAATGGTTTATTGATGATAAAACAGAGGAGTTTGAAGAATTTATTAATGGGGAAGAAACTGCCCGTGCTGAAGTAATGCAAGCAATGAGACTGATTGACTATATTATTAAGGAAGGTCCGGAAGGAGCACACAGAAGTCCAAAATTATTTGCAAAGAATATAAGGGAGTGGTTACTAGCTGCATTAAAAAAAGATATACCATTATCTCTAAAGGATCGTGAAGACCAAAGATGGGCAAGAATTGAAGCACCTTCTGATTTATTCAGTACTCCTTATTGATTTTTGGGTTTTATTTGGGTAATAATAAGAGCATGTTAGAAATCTCCGAACCTGTTAATGTCTGGGTGTTTTTTAAGGGAAATTCAATTCAACCCTGGTGTTTTTTCTGGAATAAAAGACAAATAAAGGTGGAAAAAATTAATTTAGTTCATACCTCTAAAGAAGGATCAAATCTTTTTTACCATTTTTCTGTTTCATCCGGAGGAAACTTCTATAGACTACAGTTTGATGCAGGAAAAATGAAGTGGACGTTGGAAGCAGTGGAGGAGGAATGAGAACTATTTTACACATCGATTTCAACTCATACTTTGCTACTGTGGAACAGCAGGCTAATCCCAGGTTAAGGGGAAAACCTATTGGGGTAACTGGCGGGGACAGAATGGTCAGGACTGTGATTGAGGCTGCCTCTGTTGAAGCCAAAAGGTTTGGGGTTAAAACCGGCATGCAGATTTGGCAGGCCAAACAGCTTTGTCCTCAAATTATTTTAGTGCAAGGGGACTGCGATAAGTATTTAGAAACTACTAAGCGTTTTTTGGCCATTTTAAACTCTTACAGTCCATATCTGGAGGTATTTAGTATAGATGAGTGCTTTTTGGAGGTAACAGGGGACAGCGGGCCCCCGCAGGGGAGGGGGACAGTAAAGATGGCCCAAGATATCAAATCCCGCATCCGCAATGAAATTGGTGAGTGGATCACCTGTTCCATAGGAATTTCTTATAACAAGCTTATGGCAAAACTGGCCGGATCTTTGTATAAACCAGATGGATTGGTGGTGATAGCAGACGAGCAAGCTGCCATGTGGATTTTGGACAGAATTGAGTTGGATGAGATTTGTGGAATCGGAGGCAGGATTAAAAAAAGGCTTAACAATATGGGAATTTTCAATTTTGCCCAGCTTAGAAAAGTTCCGCTGGAAGCGCTTTTGGCTTCTTTTAAATCTTATGGACAGATTCTTTATCACATGGCTCGTGGGATAGATGAGAGTCCAATAGTTCCATTTTACGAGAAGGAAGAAGTTAAATCCATAGGTCATAGACACACCATTGATCATGACACAAATAATCCTGAAGAAATAAAACAAATTCTTTTAAAACTGACAGAATTGGTGACCAGAAGATTACGCGCCAAAAAATTGGTAGGGAAAACTATCCACTGCTGGTACAGAGCAGCATTTCAAATGCACACACCCGGTGTGGAATTGAACCTACACACCGGGTGTGTGTTCACTGGCGATGATATGCAAGCTACAATTAATCCCACCCAGGATGGGCTGGAGATTTTTAAGGCAGGGTGGAAAATATTTAATCAAATCTGGCCTGCCTGCCGGCAGGCAGGGATTGGAGGCAAAATCCGCATGATTGGAGTCTCAGTTTCTAATTTAAGGCCTCAAACCCCTCAAAATTTGTCTCTTTTACCGGAAATGAATAGACAGGAAACTATTATAAAAACTGTGGATAAAATTAATGATAAATATGGTGAATTTACTTTGCAAAGAGGAATTCTTCTGGACTCATCTAAAATGCGCAGAATGCCCAACCCCTTTTTATCTGACAGAAGATTTAAACTTTAATGTACAATTTATAATTTACAATGTACAATTAAGAATATGACGATTGTTGTAACAGGCGGAGCGGGATTTTTGGGATCTCATCTTTGTGACAAACTTCTGGAATTGGGACATGAAGTAATATGCATTGATAATCTGCTGACCGGATCCGAAGAAAATATTAAACACTTAGAAGAAAATACAAATTTTAAATTTATCAATTATGATGTGGTAAACGGATTACCAGAGGGTCTGGAAGCTGACCAAATCTATCATCTGGCTTCTCCCGCTTCTCCCAATCATCATAATCCTAAAAGTTATACATCTTTACCTTTTGAGACAATGCAAGTTAATAGTTTGGGGACATGGCAACTTTGTGAGACTGCTGTCAAAATGGGTGCCAAGTTTTTATTTTCCTCCACATCCGAGGTCTATGGAGATCCGCTGGAACATCCTCAAAAAGAAGATTATAGAGGAAATGTCTCCACCACCGGTCCCAGATCTGTTTATGATGAGAGCAAAAGATTTGGTGAAACCATTACTTCTGCTTTTGTCAGATCTAAAGGATTAGACGGGAGAATTGTCCGAATTTTCAATACCTATGGCCCTAAAATGTCTGAAGATGGAAGGGTAGTAATTGAATTCGTCACTGCAGCTTTGAATAATAAATCCTTCCCAGTCTTTGGAGATGGTAAACAAACGCGTTCATTCTGTTTTGTTTCTGACATGGTGGATGGGATTGTGGCTGCTATGGAAAAGGGGCTAAAAGGGGAAATATATAATTTAGGAAATCCGGACGAGTTTACTATTTTAGATCTGGCTGAAAAAGTTAAGCAATTAACTGGTTCTACATCGGCAGTGGAATACCAACCTCTCCCGGAAGATGATCCTAAACAAAGATGTCCGGATATCGGAAAAGCCAAGCAAAAATTAGGTTGGGAACCAAAAATCGAACTTGAAGAAGGATTAAAAAAGTTGATAGATTACTTAAAATCTAAAGAGGCAGAAGTCTTTTTGAAAAAATAAAATCTGCTATTTCTTGGGATATAAACTCTATTCCTGTAGGGGAGGGGTGGATGAAATCTAAGGTATTTATATAATCAATATGACCTCCCCCGTTCTCATCCAAAGATTTCTCATACACATTAATTAAAGGGAGTTTATTTTGTTTAGCATATTCAATATGGTTTTTAATATAAGCTGATCTTTCCGCTGTCCATTTTTTCCTTTCTGCTGTTTCCAGAATAATTACTCCTTCAGCATATCTATCATAATGAGGCGCAATAGTTGCCAAAAGTATCACTTGGGTTTTAGGCTGTCTTTGTTTAATCATCTCTCTTGCCTGATCCATAGTTTGGTTATGTTTTTTTAGACCTTCTTCCAAAGAATATTCGGATAAAGGATTGTGTCCAAATGACTCAATAATTATCAAATCAAAGCTGGTGTTTAATATCGGATCGAATATTCTGCCATTAAAGTTTGTTAGGTTTTGTAAACGATCCGGTAAGGTCAGGATATTGGTTGAGCCAACAGAAAAATTATGTATTTCAATATTTTTTTTGGGGTAATACTTTTTAAGATATTTTTTGATCTCCACTCCAGAGCCTAGAAAATCCGTCATAGAGTCCCCTATCAACACTATGGAATAACCGTCTTTAGGCTGAATAGTTTGAGGGTTAAAAAGCTTCTTAATTTGGTAAATAGGTTGAGCAAAGGTTCTTTCCAGGGACTCAAATAGGTTGAAATTAAAAAAAAGAGTAAAACAGCAAAGTGAAATAAACAGCATACTCATCCATAGAGTATGCCATAAATTAGTTTACCGGATCAAAATTGGATTATTACGGTGCGCGCCCGGAGTGATTCGAACACTCGACCTAAGGGTTAGAAACCCTTTGCTCTAATCCACTGAGCTACGGGCGCCCAAAGAAATAGATCCTTCGACTCCCCTTCGACAAGCTCAGGGTCGCTCAGGATGACAAAGCAGCCCTGGGAATTGTAGACTGCTTTGTCAATTTTACCAGTTTAAAGGTGGGTTGACAAATACAGATAATCTTGGTAGTGTAGATTAAGATGACTGTCATAGGATTTTCTCTGCTCAAAAAAATATTCACCGTACTCTTTTTGATAACAGCTACATTAGTGCTAAGTTATCCGGCCTTGGCCATTGATTCGACTCAAGCCGGGGTAACGAAAAGTAACTCCCTCAGGCAAAATCTTGAGCAGAAAAAGCTGACTGCTCAGCAAAGACTTAGTGAAAAAAGAGCAGAAATAGCCTCAAAGGCCGCCATCTTAAAGGAAAGATTGCAAAATTTTAAAGATAAAATTAAGGCAGCAACCGTACAAAGAATCTCTGATACTTTAAACAAAATTAATCAGAACCAAACTACCCAAATGCAAAAACATTTGGATAAGATGTCCGGCATGGTCACCAGGCTGGAGAGCAGAATTAATGAAGCCCCTGGCGCTGGACAGAGCACTGCCTCTGCCTCGGCAGCCCTAAATGATGCTAAGCAAGCCATCGCTTCCGCCTCTGCGGCCGTAACAACTCAAGCAGGCATGGATTACACTATCAGCGTATCTTCCGAGAGCGCTGTCAGGGCAGATTCCAAACAGGCAAGGGACAAATTGCACAATGATTTAAAATCGGTTAGGCAGTTGGTCATCAATGCCAAACAGGCAGTTGCCAAAACCATCATGACAGTTGCTAAAACCTTAGGAGGTGTTAAGAGTGGAAGATAAAAAGCAAACAACAAATCAACCAACAGTTGAGCCTCAAGCAAGTGCTTTTCCGAGCACACCGACTGATCCGAATGTGATAAAACAGTCCGATCCACCAGCAGAGATGAGTACTTCTCCCAAGATGAACTCTACAATCTGGTTGATAGGAGGTTTGGTGCTGTTGGCGCTAATTTTAGTAGGAGCTTACTTTTATCTGGGGCAGACTAAAACCGCTCAGCCGATCCCAACTCCCAAAGCTGCTCAAAATCAGCTGGAGGAGATGGGGAATGAATTAAACAGTCTGAATGTGGAATCAGAAGGAAATGACTTTGATCCTGTAGACAAAGACCTCCAAACCTTATAAATGGGCTCCTGACGAGATCTTAGCCCGGCTCGCCTCGCTGGCGAAGCGGGCTGCCAAAGTTTATCAGATTATTCCTATCTGACGGCCTTTTACCTGATTTAGTTTATAGATTAGAACTAAAAACTGTATAAGTATACATATTAAATTATGTACGTATAAGTAGGCGCTCTCTATTTGGTGCAATTGGATCTACTAGTTGTTCTTCATCATCTTCCCCAAAGAACCTATGGAATGTTAGTTTAATTGTTCTAAGTTTTTTAAGATCTTCTGGCAACCAAACAAAAGTAACTCTTCCAAAATCTTCGTTTGAACCTCCCTCAGGACCGTCATGTTCAACATCTTCCGCATTTTTAAGATTAAAAAGATTTTTCTCGGCCAGTGCTAAATCTTCTCCAGTTTCCAACCTTTGCATCCTTCTGGCAACTCTGGGTATACTAAGATTCCAAGTTGCCATATATCTTTCTTTTCCCATCTCTACATTTACATAAGTGTTTAAAAGCTTAGCATAATCAGCCGGAGTACGAAGAAGAAAACCAAATCTAAGTATATACGTTTGTTCTGTGTAAGTAATATCATCACGACCTCTATAAATCATCCTAAAGTAGCTTTCACCGAAAGGTTTCTCTAAGGGAAGATTTTTCATAAGTGCTTCAATCCATGAACGCATTGGATCATCACTTATAATGTCAATGTGACCTAAAATTCCATAGAGCGAGACTGATCTACGTAATAAAAGGGTATGATCGTATCTCTCATAGTAGATAGCTGCGTTTTTTCCTCTTTTTGGCCAATAGTTTTGCCTTACTCTTTCATAAGGTCTAAATGGAACATCCAACCTTATTTCATAGGGTTGATTATTATCTTTTCTTGGTTCCCCACTCGGAGCTTCTATAGACATGTGAGGAATTATAGTGTATAAGCCTAGGTTTTGACAAATTTTAGCAATTTTCTGAAGCTAAAATTTGTCAGTTCGATAAAAATCGTATGGAGCACCGGATGAAAATTATTATGAATCCTTTAATATTACTGATTACGCTGTAATACATTTTACTAAATTAATGGAGGCTCATACAGCTTTAGAAGACGAAAAGTGGTATAAATGGATTATGGCCGAAGAAAATCAGAAAGATACACAAACTCGGACAGATTCAGATAGTCCTCAAGAAAATATGGGTGAGGTAATGGATCGCCTTGAAAGTACACCCCTAGAGCATTACTCAACAACAGTAGGTGAGGGTGATGGCAAAATTGTACTACTGTTACACCCAACTACAATAAAGGTACCAAATGTAAAAAGGACAGATTTAACTTGGTTAACAGATAGAAATAATCAACGAGGGAGATTAAAAACTTATCTTTGGTCATTAGATCAAGATCCTACAAAGTTGGGGGAAGAATTGGATCTAACATATCATATGTATGTTTTTGCAATGCAAAAAGGTTTTAGGGGAATAGTATTTTTGGAAAGCGTATCACCTTCCGAACCAAAAACTGTACTTAGCAAAACTCGCCAAGCGTTAGGGTTTTCAAACTCATCTTATCCTTCCTGCGAGGCCCTTAATAGTGTTTTATATTACAACCTCTTCGGATTCAGACTTGGTATTGATTTATTAGATAATCTGCCAAAAGATGAATCAGGGAATAAGGAGAGGGCTGATATTAATTTACCTGAAGAATACGGCATGGATAATCCTGCTGAATTGGAAATTTTTGATCCTGAATCGCTAAGAATTCTAGCACCAAATGCTGTATCAGTTTTTGAACTAAAGGACCGTAACTTTATTGGTAAAGTAATGATGCATTCTTTAGAAGAAGCAAAGAAGCCTTATCAACCATTAGAAAACCCTATCGGTAAGACAAGAAATCAGTTAGATACCTTAAAAGGTACACTTAAATAAACTGCATGAAAACAATTCAGTCACTGTCTATAGGATCTTGGCAAGAGTTTTACATTGAACCGTTTTGAAAATAGCCTTTCAGTTTTCGCCTACCAGCCCCACTTTTCCACCAAAGTTCACGCTTCTTTGCTTCCTGTTCTGTTTGAAATCCTTTTAGTGATACCTCTAATGAAGCTAAAACTTTAGCATTTCAATTACAGCTACTTAGCAACCATTTGGCTGAAGAAAGTTAAACCTTTTCTGGTATAATCCCCCCATGGTAAAAAGAAGATTAAAAATAGCGCAGTTGGCAAACATCGCAGAAAGAGTTCCGCCGCATAAATATGGAGGGACTGAAAGAGTTGTTTATGCACTGACTGAGGAACTGGTTAAAAGAGGTCATAAGGTTACCCTGTTTGCTAGCGGTGATTCTATTACTTCTGCTAGACTCATTTCGATTTATCCAAAGGCACTGCGTTATGCAAAAGTTTTGGATAATGTATATGGCGCGAATATCCTATCTTTATTAAATATAGGTTATGCGTATCAAGAACAGGATCAATTTGACATAATTCATGATCATAACAGTTATTTAAGCCTACCAACAGCTAACCTTTCAAAAACTCCCGTAGTAATGACTATGCATGGATATTTTGGGGTAAATGAAAAAAGGATTTTTGAAAATTTAAAAAATCCATTTCTGGTTTCTGTCTCCAAAGCTCAAGCAGCTTCCGCTCCCAAGCTAAGTTTTATGGGGAATGTCTACCATGGTTTAGAAATGAAGCATTTTCCATTTTCGAAAAAGAGAGGTAAATATTTACTTTTTACAGGAAGAATATCCATGGAGAAAGGGGTACATTTTGCGATTGAAGTAGCTCTTTACTTAGACATTCCTTTGATAATTGCAGCCAAGCTGGATAGTGCAGTAGATGCGGCTCATGATGTTTCATATTTCAAACAATTTGTCGAACCCAAGTTATCCAACCAGATCAAATGGGTTGGTGAAGTGAGTGAGGTGGAAAGAAATAAGTTGATGAGCGGAGCACTTTGTTCCCTGCATCCCATTATCTGGCCGGAACCGTTTGGACTAACTATGATTGAATCGATGGCTTGCGGAACTCCGGTAGTGGCATTTAACTTAGGCTCGACAATAGAAGTAATTGAAGACGCAAAATCAGGATACATAGTTGAGGATGTTTCCTCGATGATAGAGGCGGTTGCCAATATCCAAAAAATCGACAGGCAGTATTGCAGGGAATACGTTTTAAATAGATTCAGTGTTGAAAATATGGTTGACGGGTATGAAGCAATTTACAACAAAGTTTTAAGTCAAAACTCAACTTAATTTTCTAACATATCTATAATCAGGCCGCCCCAGGTGAAATTTTGGGCACCTTGTCCCTCTCCTGTCAGAGGATTGAATTGTTCTCTGAATCCTGATTCTTGAATTAAATTCTCTGAAGATCTCTTAATATCTTCTGCAACATCTTTAAAACCATAATTTAATAAGCCTTTATAGATAAACCAATTTGTTGCAATCCAAATAGGCCCCCTCCAAAATCCTTTAGGATCAAATGATGGGTCATTTAAGGAAACCGTAGGAATTGGATAGTCCGTCCAAAATTCTTTTTTATTTAACAAATGGTTTTTTACTAATTTTTTAGCTTCCCTTTGAGTTAACATCTTAGCAAAAAGTGGAGCAAAAATTCCCCAGGTTTTAACTTTAATTTTTTTATAATCCTCTCCATAAGTTGACCAAAAGATCCCATCTTCCAGCATTAACTCTCTCATGGCTTTTGTAATCTCATCAGATTTTTTTTCAAAATAAATGGCATCACCTTTTTTGCCTATTTTCTGGGCGATTTGTGAAAGCAACCGGAGATTCAGAACCATTATAGAGTTAAAAGGAACATCCTTTACCCAGAAAAAGTTCCTCATGCAAAACGGTGCATCAAATCTACACGAGATATTTTGCTTAATTAACTTAAACCTTCTTTTGGTGTTCTCTTGTAAGGTTTGTGTAGGGGATAAACCCAGAGCAAGATCAAACCTTGGAGAGTTATCCTCGCCAGATTCATCAGGATTCATAATCCCTATTAAGTGTTTCTCGTGGGGATCCCGTTCATTGAGCAGGTATTTATAAAAATGATAAATATAGGGATAGATTGATTTGAGAAAGTTAATATCCCTATCTTTTTGGAAGATCTCCCAAACGCCGTAGGCTATCATAGGAGGTTGAGTAATGCTACTCGTGCCTTCTTTTCCCCAGTTGATTAACTGAAAGTCCTTTTTGTTTTGCGGCTTCCAATAGATCATGTGTGGGATCATACCGTTTTCAAATTGATTGGCGACCAAAGATAACAATTCTTTTTTAGCGTCCTCAGTATTATAGTGATTGAGAATAATAGCGTGAAAGCAGGAATCCCAAAGCCATTGATAGGGATAGGAGTTGGATGAGGGGAGTGTGTATTGGTGCTTACCCTTGTGTCTCCTGTTAGTAAGCATCAGTTCGTAAACTTTTGTTTTTAAATCCTGGGACATAATCTAATTTAATTAGGTAACATTATAATAATAGCATTTCAGTGTTTGAATATAGCGGTTTAAGTTTTCATCTTTTGACAATCAGTCAGAATGGTGGAAAATAGTTGGGCTCAAGAATGGAATGCTAGAACAGACTAAACAGGATAATTATATCCTAGCAATACCTCCTGGAGCGGGTGAGGGGAGTTGGACCCCTGACGTTCACTTTGGAAAAGTGACATTCTACCGCTGAATTACACCCGCGCATCTGCTATTTTACCATTGTTGTAATTTTTTGGGAAATGGTCTAGTGTGGAATTTAAAGGAGGTGAGATATTTGATTCAAGTTAACTTAACAGCAGTGGCGGTGGCATCAGCGGTTTCCATGGGGGTGGGGTTTGCCTGGTATTCTAATGCTATGTTTGGGAAACAATGGATTAAGGCCAATAATTTAAACGGCCCTAAGATTAGCAAAAACGAGATGATAAAAACGTTTGGTATCACCTTTGTCGTGACCTTGGTGTCAGCGTATATTTTGTCCTTATTCATCCATTATGCAGGAGCCTATACTTTACTAAATGGGGCTAAAACCGGACTGTGGGCCTGGATTGGGTTTGTGGTACCAACCACCTTGGCCAATGCCCTATTTTTGAGAAGATCCATGCCAGCTTATTTGATTGAAGCAGGACATCACTTAGTCGGGCTTTTGGTTATGGGAGCGATTTTGGCAAGCTGGTATTAAAAAATCTCGTAGCTTAAAGTCACTGTAACTGTGATTTCAGTTGAGCCCGGTTCAACCTGAGTTGGTTGAGCAGCAATTTTGCTTTCTGCAGCACCCATAGCATATGGCAGTGGAATTGGACCCCCGCCAAAATCCTCGGAATAATTAATAATTCTGCCTAACTTAAATCCCGCTACCTTTGCAGCTTCTTGAGCTTTTCTTTTGGCTTCATCCACTGCTTTCTGACGGGCCTCATTTTCTGCCTTTGTTTTGTCATCAACTTCAAAAAATATTCCCCCCACCTGATTTGCCCCACTTGCTGTAGCCGAATCTATAACATCATTGGCTTTATCTATTTGTTTAACCTTTATGGATAAATTAGAACTGGCTGTATAACCTGTGATTCTCTGTGTGGTTCCCCTATAATCATAATTTGGGTTAATGCTGTAATTTGTGGTCTGGATATCTTTTTGATCAACTCCTACCTGTTTTATAGCCTCAGAAACTCTTTTAATGTTAGAATTTAGCTGTTCCTGGACTTCTTTAACAGTAGGGGCTTGTGCTTGTACGCCTACATTAATTGAGGCCACATCAGGGGGCACTGATACTTCCCCTGTACCAGAAACCTGAAAAGTGTCGGATTTTTGGGTGGTAACTGAGGTAACAGAAAAGGGAATTGGACCAAAAAGTTTGGTAAAAGTAAAAAGCAGAATGAAGAAAGTAGTTGCTCCGATAATGGGAAGTAGTAAAATTCTGTTGTTCACATTATTAATCATAACACACTAACGGCTATTAAGTCTGCCAATAGCTTTATCTTTCTCTAGCGGGTTGATCCTGGATTTAACAACCGCTTGTCTTAAAATTTCTATGGTTTGATCGTAGGTGGGTCTGTCAACCGGATAGGGAATGGAATCTTTACCCCCGTGAGCAAAAGAATAGCGGGCAGGATCTTCATAAGAAGGTCTGGCCCCGTAAATGATTTCTGAAACCAAAGAAAGTGCTCTAATTGTTTTTGGACCCACTCCTGCTGTGGAGAGTAATTTTTCATAAGTTTCAGGTTTTAAATGAGCTAATTTAGCCAAAATCTTTTTAAGATAAGGACTATTCCAGAAGGCTTCCCCTTCTACCGGATGGTGAGCAAAATCAATGTCATGCAGCTTAAGCAATGTCAGCTCATCCGCTCCTCTTTTTAGAGTAGCCATCCAGGAAGTTTTGGTTGAGTGCTTTTTAATGATTTCAATGTCGGAAAGAAGGGTTTGATATCCATCTGAAATAAGTTGGGTAGAGATTTGTCTTGTTTTGTCAGAGTTTCTAGAAGTCAAATTAAGCGCGGATGTTTGTGGAATCTGTGTAGCAATACCTGAATGTGGTTCTACAATCAGATCATCGATATTTTCCGAATACCAATGATATCTTCTGGCCGTGGCATTTTTGGTATTCATGCCCTGTTGGACTACGGTCCAGGCTCCGCTTTTTGAGAAAAAGAAAGAGTGGTGGTAGATTTGAAATCCATCCTGAACCAATGATGAATCCACTTTGGCAGACATTCTGGAGTTATAGACCAGATTATTTGTGTGAGCAGGGGACAAGCTTAACTTCTCACCCCATGAAACTATCTCATCCGGCGTCTTTCTGCTGGTCTTTCCTTTTCCTCCGGCAATAAAAATACCAAAATCCTTTTCCTGTCCGCGAATGGCCTCTTTTAAAGCCGCTGTCAAGATAGTAGTTAAGCCGGAAGCATTCCAGTCAAATGCCAGAACCGTGCCCAGGGATTGGAACCATACAGGATCGGAGATTCTTTTGATAAACTCATCCGGCCCATATTCTTCAATTAAAACTCTGGTCATCTCCCTGCCCAGTTTAACCATCCTCTCAAACAGCCAGGGAGGACATTTTCCGTAGTCTAGCGTGAAGGTGGCAATTCCTCTGTGCATAGATAAGTTACAGCCATCTTTTTTTAAGGAAAATAAATAGTAAAGCTGAGGCAATAAATACAATTGCGCTAATGATGATAAAAAAAGCATTAGGGGAATGGTCAAAAGGCAAATCAATATTCATGCCATAAATTGAGGCAATCATGGTAGGAACAGCTAGGATGACCGTCAGTGATGTCAAAAGCCTAATAACTCTGTTTAAGTTGTTAGTGATAATGGTTGAGTATGCCTCCCTAATGTTAACAATATTTCTTAAATTGGCCTGAGAAAGTTCAATCAGTTGGCTGTTAGAAAAATATAAATCCTCCACCCATTCCTTTTCCTGGTCCGTTAATTTTAAAAATTTTCCGGAAAAGAGATTTTTTAAAATCACATTGGTTGGTTCTAAGGCAGTCAAAAAATCATTCAAAACCGATTCATAGGTAACAAATTGAATAATGTCTTTATTGTTGATTTTCTCCAGTTCAATGGTGGTGCTTCTGATCAATCTGGCAATATTGTGTAAAAAGGTGTTGTAGATGTAGTGGATTTTAACAAAGATTTTGAAAAAAAGACTGATTTTTTTGGTGGTATAAAAATTTCCATCCTCCAGTAAGTCTTTCATAAAGGGAAGGGGGTTTAGGGAAAAAGTCATCAGGAATTTGTCTCCCAAAATAATCAAAACAGGTTCTGTAGAAATTAAAGTAGTCTCACCTTTGTAGCCATTGGGAGCATAGGCTGACAGTTGAACCTTGGGGCTTTGCCAGTAGGCAAATCTGGTGAATATATAAGTCTGACCCTCCTCTATTTCCAGTCGCGGCACTTCATAAATATCCAAAGCATCTCTTAAAAGTCCGGCTGAAAGGTTAAATTTCTCCCTTAAAAAAGTAATTTCTGAGGGGGTGGGGGATTCTACATGAATCCAGCAACCGGACCTAAATTCATTAAACAGGCGCACCTTTTCAGATTTGTTGTCTTTGTAAAAATATTTGATCATAATGACAGCCCCCAAAAAAAATCTCTTAACCTTTATTGGTATGGGAGATTTCTCCCTAAATTGTCTCGCCCGCAATCTCATAAGTCAACCCCCCAAAAGGGAGGCTGGGTATGTTAAAATACTTTTTAAGCTGGTGTGGCGGAATGGTATACCTGCCTGCCGGCAGGCAGGCGCGCTCGCCTTAAGAGCGAGTGGGTTACACTAATGTATTATGTATATGTTCTAAGGAGCTTAAAAACCGGTGAGTTTTATAAAGGACTTACCGCTAACCTAAATCAAAGGTTAAAGGCGCATTTAGGTGGAAAAACTAAATCAACCAAGATAAGATTACCGGTTGAGTTAATGCATGTAGAGATATGCGAAACCAGAACAGAAGCAAGGAAATTAGAGAAATATTTTAAATCAGGTTTTGGACGTGAGTTAATTGAGGAAATAGCGCAAAATTAATAAGCTGGTGTGGCGGAATGGTATACGCGCTCGCCTTAAGAGCGAGTGGGCTATGCTCGTGTGGGTTCGACTCCCACCACCAGCACTTCGACAAGCTCAGTGTAAATACCGGAGACTAGTTCATCGGTAGAACGCCCGCTTTGGGAGCGGGAAGTACGGGGTTCAATTCCCCGGTCTCCGACTTTAACTTAAGGAGGATGGTCTTTATTGGAAAAATTAAGCGGAATTGATCCGCGTATTTGGAAGTATTCCGGTATACCTTATAACAAGCAGATGGGACCTGATTTAGTTCCTGATCTGGAAACAGCTAAAAGATTGGGGGCAAATTGTGCAGCTTTCGCGCACCTGTATAATGAAGAAATCCACGGCCGACCGCTTCCTGCTCATTTAGGTCCATTAGAAATGTGGCTTGATAATAAGATTTTAATTGAGGTAGGTAGAAATGACTTAACATTCGGAGACCTGGCTTTTTTTGGCAGAAACAGTATTGATCCCCGTCCTGTACCACAACACTTAGAGAATGATCCGGAAGAATCGGCAAAATTCATGAGGAAGCATCAAGTTCCCCACATTGCCTGTATTGCTGGCCAAGAACCCCAATCAGGCGAGCTTCTCTTAGCCCATCTCTCCTTTACAGAAAGAGGGTTTTCAATCTGGCCAGAGGGAAAATTCTACACTCACATAAGCACCTTTGGGGTACCCATTTACGAGAGACTCCATGGTATAAAAAGACCAAGCGAAATCCTTTACCAAAAAGGTAATTCATCGTAAATATTTTTAAACCATTTAAATTAAAAATGGGAAATATTTAGCGGTCTTCTCTAGGTTTGGCTATGTTAACCACAATCTTTCTGCCATCAACTTCAGAACCATTTAAATTTTGGACTGCTGCTTGGGCTTCTTCTTCGGTTGACATCTCCACAAACCCAAATCCACGAGATCTACCGGTATTGCGGTCCTGGATAACCTGTGCTGAAACCACGGTTCCAGCTTGAGAGAACATTTGTCCCAATTGGGCATCATCAACTCCCCATGGAAGGGAACCAACAAACAATTTCTTGCTATTCAAAAAAATCACCTCCTATCATTTTAAAATTCGTGGAGGTGAATTACAGTTTAAACACTAAATACACACTAACCACTTATAATATTATTTCACAGCTGATCATAAAAATCAAGGGGTAAATGAATCGCGTAATTATCGCGCAATTTATCGCGAATTCGAAAGAACATAATAAGTGCTGGGACCGCTGCCTTGAACATGTAGCAGCTTAGAGGAAACCAGCTTTTTTAACTTCAGTTGAGCAGCTCTTTTGGAAAGATTTAAAACATCCGAGACATCATCAGAAGTAATTCTGCCGGTGGTAGTTAAAAAATCCATAATTTGCAGTTCATCCTTGTCTAAAAAGATCTGTTCGCTCTTTTTAGACACTTTACCAAAGCCAATTGATTGGATTTGCTCCAGGACTTTTCTGGCCTCGATTAAAAACCCTTTAGTAAAATATTCCAGCCAACTGGTAAAATCCATATCCTTTTGATATTTATCTCCCTGAGCGTAATTCTCAGCATTATAGTAAGACATTCTGTCCCGATTATAGTAATCCTCCAGCACTAAAATCTTCCTGAAATCCCAGACGTCTCTATAAAGCTGTAATTGGGTGAGAAGTCTAGCCAACCGGCCATTTCCATCTGTAAAAGGATGAATGGTGACAAACTGCAGGTGCAGGATGGCTGCTTTGACAACAGGATGAATACTTGCTTTCTTGGCACCCTCCAACCATTCTAATAAATCACTGATCATGTCCGAAACTTCTGTAGCATCAGGAGCTCTAAATCTAACCTTTTCCTTGCCTCCTCCCAAATCATCTACTACATAAACATCTGCCGGCCTAAATTTGCCTGTTTTTGAACTCTCCACTAACCCATTAATCACCATTTTATGAAGAGTCAGTATTTCTGGTAAAGTAATTTCACTTTTCCTTTTGCTCATCTTATCCAACTCCTGTAGAGCTTTATAATAGTTTTCGACCTCCAAAATATCTTTGTGAGAAGCTCTAACCAGTTTTCCCTCCAACAGCTTACCAACTTCAAATTGAGCTAGCTTATTACCTTCAATAGAGGTGGAAGTATGAGCCATCCTCAAAATAGCCTGCCTTCTCAGTTGGGCTTCATTGAGCGGTAAAACTCTGGAGCGTTCCACAATTGCTTTAATTTCGGCAATTTCCGTGATATTTGACAAAGTGGTGGCTGTAATGGTGTATTTGGGTTCAAACATGGTTATATTTTATCATAAAACCACGCAATTATCGCGAAGTAAATCGCGCAACAGAATATACATGATACAATCTTGGTAATGTGGGCTAAAATTCTACTTATTATCTTCGTTTTCTCATTTCTTTTTAGGACAGACCATTCTTTTGACCAGGATTTGGGACGCCACATCAAGCTGGGGGAAATTATCATACAAACCGGCCAGGTTCCAAAAATTAATTTATTTTCTTACACAAATGAGAATTTTACCTTTATAAATACACATTGGCTGTTTGAGGTCATGGCCTATTTTTTTAGCCAAACTGTCGGCTTGCAGTTATTTCTTATTATAAAAATCATAATCATTATAATTTCCGTTTGGTTGACCATTAAAATAATTCCCAAGCAAGATTCTTCCTTACTTTTACCAATAGGTTTTATCTTTCTTCATGTTTTAAGGGAAAGGATAGAACTGCGCCCGGAAATTTTTAGTTTTTTATTCACTGCTACTACATATTATATTCTGGAGAGATACCTTAGAGGACCTACTAGGCTGATTTTCCTGCTCCCTCTGATCCAGCTTATCTGGATCAACGCCCACATCTACTTCTTTATAGGGCTGCTCTTACAAACTATTTTCCTTATTCACTTAACCCACCAGTATTTACGTTCACACTTGGAAAGTGGAAGGCTAAAGATATTGGGGATAGTTTTCATCCTATCGGTTTTGCTAAGTCTTATCAACCCAAATGGTTTAAATGGACTTTTGTATCCTCTTAATGTCACTGAAAATTATGGATATAACGTGGTGGAAAATCAGACCATGTTTCTTTTGGAAAGTATCAAATTTAGAGATGTCAATTTTCTGTTTGTGAAAATCTCTATCGGAATTGTGGCTTTTGCTTTTTTATATAGACTTTTCAAGCGGAAATTTGATCTAAAAAATATCCTGCTGGCATTATCAGGGGTGGGTTTGGCACTTCTTCATATCAGGAGCTTTCCATATCTGGTATTTTTGTCCCTGCCAGCCACTTTGATTTTGCTTGGGGAAATCAGAAAAAATATTATTACTTCTTTCTTATTCCTTGTTGTTTGTATCTTGTTACTTTTGGAAGCATTTTTATACCTTAACGGAGATTATTATAAATTTACGGATAACCAACATCAGGCCAGATTAGACTTTGTGGAAAGCAGCAAAGGAGCTTTGGATTTTACTTTATCCCACAATCTGCCAAACCCTATTTTTAATAACTTTGATATTGGCAGTTATATTTTGTACCGTGGTTATCCAAAATACCAGGTATTCGTAGACGGCAGACCAGAAGCTTATCCTGCCCAATTTTTTACCGGCATCTATATTCCCGCTCAGTCAGATTATAAAAACTTTAAAGAAGCCGAAGAAATATACGGATTTAAAACTATTATTTTTTCCCACACTGACCAAACTCCCTGGGGTAGGACATTTTTATCAGCTGTGATAAAAGATACCAGCTGGAAGTTGGTCTATATTGACGATTTTATGCTGGTTTTGGTTAAGGACGAGGTGGCAGGTGAGAGGAATATTCAGTCAATCGACCTATCCAAGCTCACACCTGCCTTGTATTCATTTGATAACCATGTATCCTATTTGAGAGTCAGCCTTTTTCTTCTAAGTACGGGTAATACGGAAAGTAGTAGGCAATTTATCCAAAAATCCCTGCAACTTTTCCCGGATGACCCGATTGCCAATTCCCTAATCGGCCAACCTGCCAAAAACATCTTTTTTTGGTAAAAACCCCAGGTGTCATCGTATTTCTACCTCCGCGGTAGGATTACTTCACTTTTGTTTAGGGCTAGACCTGTGAAGTCTGGAGGCTATTTTTCAACAAAGGAATATGCGTATTTGAGGAGTGCCTGTGGCGGTTGTTCTCTCTGAACAAGATTTACTCCAGGCAAACTAAGAAGTGGTTATAATTTATGGAAGTTAAAGCTTTCGCGAAGCATAATAATTCCTACTGGAATGGTATAATTAGTATATGTACAACTGGTCAACTGATGAAAAACGCTTTAAAAAAGAAAACCCAAAGGAATACAGGCTGTGGAGGTTAGTTCAGTTGATAAACTATGGTCTTGACGGAGAAAAACTGGACAGGGAGGAGGTTAAAGCGGCCTGGCCTAAAATTAAGGATCAACTTGACCCCTATGCCAAAAGAGCAATAGAATACTTATTATGGGGAAAAGTATACTCACTGCCAAACAACTTGACTTTCTGGAATTTGCACAAGTACAAGCTACCATAAACAAAAACTTCTACATTACCGGAGGAACAGCCCTGGCGGAATTTTATTTTCAGCATCGTTTATCAGAGGATATCGATCTTTTTTCTGAGGAAGAAGTAAAACTTAAACCTATTGAAGCTTTTTTGCAGGAAGCTTCAATTAAACTGGGTATTGCAAAGATAATTAAGCAAAACTATCTTGGTCTGTATACATATAAGCTGGAATATAAAGATGGTGATATTTTAAAAGTTGATTTCAATTACTACCCCTTTCCTAAGATAGAAAATGGAGTTTATTTTGGGAAGCTGGAAGTTTCTAGTATTTACGACATAGCTGTTAACAAAATCCACACTGTTGCTATGCGAACCAGAGTGAGAGATTATATTGATCTTTATTTTATATTTAAAAATTCTAAAGTACCTGCAAAGAATTATTTTGAAAAATTAAGGATAGACAGTCAAACAAAGTTTGATTGGCCTCTTGAGGTTAAAAATTTAGTGACTGCATTCTTAAAGGTGAAAGACCTTAAAAAGAAAGATTTTCCTAAAATGCTTGTCCCCTTTAATATAAAAGAGATGGAAGAATTTTTCCTAAAGCTGGCAAAAAGTCTCGAAAAAGAAATTTTCAAGTAGCCAACCTTCCAAAAACATCTTTTTCTGGTAGAAAATAATAAATAAAATTAAACTCCCAAAACTGGGGGTTCTGACATAAACCAAGTAATCTGAGAGGGTTCTACCTTACGAGGTTGACCTTGACCAGAAGGAAATGAAAGATCCAGATTATATCGGCAATCATTGTTTAAACTGTGTACAAATTTAATTCTTTCTTCCCCTTGAGACAAACAACCCATTACCAACAAAGCTCTATTGCTGCTTGTTCTCATAATTAAGGGGACATCTGCTACAAATACCTCATGTCCCTCAATTGATCTAAACCCTTTTGGCCAAACTCCCTCTTCAAACATTTCGTTAACAGCTCTATAGGGATTATAGGTTCCATTATGTTCCTTATCAAAGGCTTCTGCCAAATATTTTGAATGATCCTCCTCTGTTTTACATAAGGCTACGGCATTATCTATAAAATCTGCTCCAGCACTACCAACTGCATGGAAATACATAGCTAAAACTGGATGGTCGTATTTTTTATCAAGATCACCGGCAACTCTACGATAAGTATCTTCTAAGGACTCTGCAGGTGCTGCAAGTTCTGTAAAGGCTGTCTGAATTTGGTCTGTCTTTACTTTAATTTTTGATATTAAAACCAACAAGTCCTCTTCTTCTGAAACTTCCCTTAGTTTGAGTTTTGGACCCTCTTGATATCTATGATATTGACCAGTTGTTAATCTTTTTACTACATCTTCATATTCTTCCTGATAAATTGCACCACTTGATCTTATAGCCTCAATAACCATATTGAAGACGATAATATTATATGAAAGCGTAGAAGTCAATAAGCGCAATATTCCCCATAGAAATCCGACAGTTGGAGTAAAATATGTTTGTGTTAAATATAACTAAGATAACACTGGT
>MFDM01000025.1:0-1689 GCA_001776905.1 Candidatus Daviesbacteria bacterium RIFCSPLOWO2_01_FULL_39_12
AAATTTTTGGCAGGGTTATTGGTTTCTTTTATACCATATTTTTGGCCCGCAATTTAGGTGTTTCTGATTTTGGTCTTTTAACTACGGCATTAGTTTACTTTTCGCTAATTTCTGTAATTTCTGACTTTGGTTTCAATAGGTACTTAATTAGGGAAATTGCCATTGATCATACCAAAGCCGGGGATTTAGTTTGGAATATATCAATTTTCAGATTAGTTATCACCTCTGTAATCTTTGCCCTGATGTCAATTATCTTATATATCCTTGATCCTGATAAATTAAGAGTGGGAATGATACTACTTTCAATTTCGGCAATTTTTCCACTGTCAATCGCCCAAACCATAGATGGAATATTTATTGCCAAAAGAAAACTGCAATTTTCAGCTTTGGCACTAATCTTTCTAAGTGTGTCCACAGCACTTTTTGGGATTGGTTTGGTCAAAAGTGGTTTTGGTGTGACAGGGGCTGTTAATGCTTTGATATGGGGACATCTAGTTTATCTGATGATCCTGATACTTTTTATATGGAGAGAAAAAACTAAAGTTATATCTCATGTTAGCTTACATACCTTCAAAAAAATTGCTTCCCAATCTCTCCCGTATGGTCTTTTGGGAATTATTGGCTTATTGTATTTTAAAGTAGATACTTTGCTGCTGTCTTATCTGAGGGGTAATTTTGAGACAGGTATTTACGGGGTCGCCTACAGATTTTTGGAAGCAGTTGTTTTTATCCCTTCGTCAATTTCCATAAGCATCTTTCCTTTTCTGGTTAAAATGCATACTCTAGGTAGTTTAGAGATTAGAAAAGTGTTTAAAAAAACAATTTTGATAATGGGGATTTTGGGATCTGTTCTAACTATAGCCTATATTTTAATTTTGCCGCCGGTTATCGAGCTTGTTTTACCGGAATTCTCACCATCAATAAAAGCCATCAAAATACTATCATTTTCCATCCCGTTTATCTTTATATATGTACCGTTATCTCAAATAATTCTATCCACCGACAAATATTTAAAAAGTTTGGTTATATTAACTATTGCTACATTGATATTTAATATTGTCTTAAACTTTATTCTGATACCGCCATACGGATTCTTGGGTGCCTCAGTTGCCACGGTTGCATCGGATATTCTCAGCTTGATTGTGGTTATTTTATTCATCAGGCTGAAAATTTTCAAAGAGAGACTAACGGGCCTTTAAGATATACAAGTTGGTAAAATCAGGATTATGAGGAGGATACAATTTAATTAGTTGATCGGCAGATTGAGGGATTAATCTTTTTCTCTCTTCATCAATGTGAAATATCCGGAAACCAAATTTCCTAAATACAGCCAGAAAGTTTTCAGGATTAGTATTGTTTAATTTCAGTCCCATCGGCCAAAATTCACAAAAAATTTTGATTTGAGGATTTTTCCTTAGAAGACCTAACCCTCCCATTATAGCCTCATATTCTGCACCTTGGATATCCATCTTAATCACATCAATTTTTCTTTTAATATTTTTAAAATAATCATCTAAAGATGTGGAATCAACTAAAATTTCATCTCTGTCGTCTTTGGTGTCATAAATTCTGTGGTCTCCGGTATTTTCTTTGTTTAGGTAAAGTTTTACTTGGCCGGTTTTACTAGTGATTGCTTTATTGGTTAACACCACATTATGTAATTGATTTTCCTCAACATTTCTTTTCAAC
>MFDM01000025.1:1719-3921 GCA_001776905.1 Candidatus Daviesbacteria bacterium RIFCSPLOWO2_01_FULL_39_12
CTACTAACAATTTTTGAGGCAATCAGAGTGTAGTAGCCAATATGGGCTCCGATGTCCACTACTATATCGCCTGTTTTTAAACTCTGTTTAAAAATTTTGCTTTCAAAATCCTCCCATACCTTTGTTTCCACCAACTTTTCGGAAACTGTAGTATCAAATTTATCAATATATAATTTATAGTTGTTTATTTTGATAAAATCAGGCTTTAAATAATTTACCAGAGGTGTTAGTATTTCTTTGAGTTTGGGAATTTTAAATAATCGGTGAAGAATTGAGTAATACAGCCCCTTTGTTTGCAAATCCTCCCTATAAATTCTTAAATTGTTGTTAATTTTCCTTAAAATTTTATCGACCATTTTGTTCATTTTAGTAAAATAGTCTATCATTAACAACATGAGGATAGGATTGGACGTATCAGTTTTATCAGATAAACAAAAAACCGGCATAGCTGTTTATACCTACAGTCTAATTGATGCTCTATTAAAAATTAACAGAAAAGACGAGTTTGTGCTTTTCGGAATTTCCACCCTTGAAACATTTGATTATTTAAAAAATTTAGAATTTAAAAAATATCCCAATGTAAAATTAGTTATTAACAAACTGCCTGCAAAACTATTTAGAACAGTCTTTATCTTATGGCAAAAATTAAATTGGCCACTTATTGAGACTTTCATAGGTGATGTTGATATATTCCACTCATTTAACTGGTTTTTCCCCCCTCAAAAGAATGGCAAGAAGGTAGCCACTGTATTTGATATGACGCCTACGCTTTTCCCGCAGTTTCACCACCAAAGGACTGTTCAGCTGGAGAAAATCCGCCTGGAAAGAATTAGAAAATATGCAGATTTAGTCATCAGCATATCGGAAAATTCCAGGAGTGATTTCTTAAAATTTTCCCCTAAAAGTAATGTCGGGGTAATTTATCCAGCAGCAGATCAGCTGGATTTAACTTATTCTTCAGAAAAGATTAAAAAAGTTTTGAAAAAATATAATCTTAAGAGAGGCTACTTTTTATCTGTTGCAACCTTGGAGCCCAGAAAAAATTTAAAGGTACTATTAAATGTATACCTAAGAGGTCAATTCGATAAGGAATTGGTAATAGTGGGCGCAAAAGGATGGGGTGATGATGAAATTCATAAATTAGTCATGACAAATCATCAGGTGAGGATGCTGGGGTATATTCCAGATGAAGAATTGCCGATTTTATATAGAGGTGCATCTTGTTTTATCTACCCTTCCTTCTATGAAGGGTTTGGACTACCGGTTTTAGAAGCAATGACTTTTTCAATTCCGACTATCTGTTCCAATACTTCCTCACTAACCGAAGTAGGAGGGGATGCAGTTTTGTATATTGATCCAAAAAGCGAAGAATCTATCAAGGAAGCTATAGGAAAAATTGAAAATGATGATAATCTAAAAAAGAGATTAATAGAGAAAGGCTTACAGCAGGCAGATAAATTTAGCTGGAGGAAAAGTGCCGAAAAACTTAATCTTTTATATCAGCAGCTTTAATTAAAAAGATCCAAAGTATCAGTGGGGGATAAAATAAAGTATTGGCAAAAAAACTTTGAGTGATTAAACAAATTAACCCGGCATTTAGCAGATGACTTCCCCTATAAAAAAATGATCCTAGAAATAGCAAATATATGATTAATCCGACAATGCCTGTAGTTGCCGCAACATACAAAAGCGAGGAATCATTGGTTGATGAACCATGGCTTTTAAAAAATTGCTCATTACTCAAGCCATATTGGTTGAGAGCAAATCTATAGGCGTTAAACCCCACCCCCAAAATGGGGTTTTGAGAAAAAATTTCCCATCCTTGACGCCAGGAACCTAATCTAAATTCTGCTGATTGTTCCCGATTGATACCTCTTGGTTGAGCAATTAGCCTTTGGTAAGTTGTGAATCCCAAAAGCAATACACCAAAAAGTAGGATAGTTACAAGAGTTGCTTTAACAGATTTTCGAAGCATTGATATGTATAAAAAACTTACCAAAAATGCCAAATAAGCTCCCCTGGAAAAAGTGGTTAGTAAGGCGATATATATCAGTGCAAAAGATAAAATCTCTATTTTATTCCATTTTTTCGCCGTAGTGAACTTTTGGAATATTAAAATGAGAGATAATACCAGAAATGAACCCAAGAAATTGGGATCTAAAAAGGTAGCAGCAGCTCTAAAATAATGCGGATCCCAGCCGA
>MFDM01000025.1:3935-6767 GCA_001776905.1 Candidatus Daviesbacteria bacterium RIFCSPLOWO2_01_FULL_39_12
ATCAAATCCGGCAAAAAAATAAGTTGAATTAAGCCAGTTACAGCTAGGACCAATCCACAAAAGGTCAGAATACTTATGATATTTCTTTTGAAACCAGAAATTGCTCCACAATAAATTAAAAATCCTAAAAGAGCATATAGAAAAAATCTCAGGATATATGAGAACGATATAAAATATTCCTTAAAATTAAGGCGTAGGGGAGTAAAAATCAATGAGATGGTGGCAATTAGGATAAAACAAATGGCAAAGACAAACCAGAGGGATGGTTTTGGTATTTTCCTTTTAAGATTAATCAATCCAAAAATGGATAAGATGATAACTGATAAATCCAGCAGAGTTATTCCGGAGTTTATTCCAAAGGGAATTTTAAGTAGCTGACCGGATGTAAAACCGACGATAAGTAGAATTTGTAAGATATCCAACATTTGTTATACTCACTATTATATGAAATTTAATAGAAAAAAAATATTAATTGATTCTGATCCTATTAAAATTTATCTACTTTGGATAGTCATTTTGTTGACAGTAACTTATTTAGGTTTCTTACTATTTCCCAAAAGTGAATACTCATCCGACAATTTTTTTGAAAATTTCGTTAACTGGGATAGCAGATATTACATAAGCATTGCCCAGTCTGGCTATCTTAAACCAACCCATTATGCTTTTTTCCCGGGGTATCCTTTGGCAATTAAGATAATCACGTTTATAACAAGAGATTTCTGGCTTTCAGCTATTTTAATTAGTGTGGTGTCCACTTTTTTGGCAAGCTTATTTTTATATAAGTTAATTATTTTGGATTTTAGCAAAGAGATTGCCAAAAGGACACTTTTTTATTTACTGTTTTTTCCCACATCTTTCTACTTTTTGATGGGATATTCTGAGGGTTTATTTTTACTTTTATCTATTTTGACAATTTACTATTTTAGAAAGAATAAATTTTTTTGGGCAACACTTTTCGCTATCTTAACCAGTTTGACTAGATTCATCGGATTAATACTTATCTTCTCAATTTTCATTGAGATTTTGTGGCATAAAAGATTTAATAAAAAAAATATCATTTTACTGCTTTCTCCATTGGGTTTTTTACTCTACTGTCTTTATCTTTATACACAAACCGGTCAGCCTTTGTATTTTATAGAGGCTCAAACCGAATGGAGCAGACAAATAGGATTACCATGGATGCCTTTTTGGGAAGCATTAAATAATATTTTTCAGAGTGGATTTACCCAAAAATATTACTATGTTATTTTTGATCTGGTCTTTGCAGTTTTCGGATTGGGAATGGCTATCAGATCATTTCGTTTTTTGCCTCCCATATATTCATTCTACGCACTGGGATCAGTGTTGGTGCCGATATTGACCACCAATCTTTCTTCTACGTCAAGACTCTTGCTGCCGATATTTCCTATTTCTATATTACTGGCATTGATAAAAAGTCAGACTTTCAAGATCCCTTATTTAATAATTTCTCTAATTTTGACTCTACTTTTTTCCGCGCTTTTTCTAAACTGGTATTGGGTGGCCTAGATTAAGGTGTGAATTTAACTATTCTTTGTTGCGAAGTTTCATTTGATGCCGGATCAACACTTTTTATAACAAATATATTTTCTCCATCGTTTAATGATTGTTCGACTTTAAATTTCCCATCTTTATCTACAATAACTTGGTTGTCATTTATATAAACTTTTGCCTGAGGTTCTGTAATTCCTTCAACTGTTACAATTCTTACTCCATGTACTTCCAATCCATCCGGCGGGTTTAAAATTTCCAAACTGGGTTTCTCATTATCATAAGTAACTTTTATAATTTTTGAAGATAAACTCATCTTTCCTTTATCATCTAATGATTTTCCATAAATATTATTTGTTCCCAAAGAAAGCGGCACATCCTTAAATATAAATTTTCCTTCCGCAGATACATTCTCGGTTCCAACTTCTTCATCATCCAAAAAAAGTTTAACTTTAGAATTAGGGGTGCCATAGCCTTCAATAGTGATTTGTGAGGTATTGGTAGCCTCAAATGGAATATTTAAAGCCGGAGGGGCTAGTTGGGGGTTTTCGGATACATTTATTACTTTGCTACTTTGAGGTTTTAAAAAAGCAGTGATGGAGCCGATTCCTTTTATAAAGTTGGGTAAAATCCAGATAATGGCTGCATATAAGATTATTATTACTAATATAATTGTCACAAATAGATTTCTTTTATTTCTTTTGGATACTCTTCTGGTGTAGCGTGGTCTGTAAGACATTAATAATATTTTATGTTTTTAATACTATTTAGGCAAGACTGCTGATTTTGGTATAATGGGTAGAAAATTAACGTTAAGTTTACGTAAGTGCGGGATTGGTTCAGTGGTAGAACGCTACCTTCCCAAGGTAGAGATGCGAGTTCGATTCTCGTATCCCGCTCCATAGGATTTTAATCGAACTAACAATTTTTAGCTTCGGAAACTTGCTTAATTTTGTCAAAATTTAGGTCAAGAACGTTACACCCTAACGGGAATCGAACTAATTTTTGAAAGAACAGTTTTGGAGGATTATTGCAATTGGACTATTTTCTTGAAATAATATACCCAAGCTATGGAAACAGATAATACTTTTCAGCAACCAACGCCTGTTCAACCCTCTATAGAAAAACAATCTTTTTTTAGAAACCTAGTTAATCAAAAAGGTAATTTTATTGTTGTAATTGGGCTAATTGTCATTATTTTTGTAGTTGGAATTGGTGCTTACTTATTAGGTACGAAACAAAATAAAAGTTTGAATACTACAAATAATAATCTGACGCAACTAAATGTTACCCAAACTCCAACGACTACAGATTCATCTAATA
>MFDM01000026.1:0-4485 GCA_001776905.1 Candidatus Daviesbacteria bacterium RIFCSPLOWO2_01_FULL_39_12
TGGAAGTTAGCGGGGAAAATATCAAGGTTTGGATTGCTGATACTTTAGTATTTGATATTACAGATCAAGATACTCAAGTTACAAAAGGCGGGATAACTTTCAGCTATTGGACAGGAGCTGTAGGGGTAGTTTATACCAGGTTTGATAATGTGGTAGTCACATCCCTGGCTCCACCCCCGCCTGCTAAAACTCCCCTGATAATAATTCCGGGGATAGGAGGGTCTGAGTTAAAAGTTAACCAGGATACCATCTGGTTAAAAGATGACGGACATGGAGGAGAATATAACAGAGCTTACTTAAAGGATGAAAAGGTTTGGGTGAATGAAGGGGAAGCTGCAAAACCGGGGGATGATGATTATTTTGATATTTTAAGGATGAAAGAGGATGGGGTTACATCTGAGGTAGATATGGGTATAGGCGGCAGTTTAGTTATGCGAGCTTATGGAGAAGCAGTAAAGTTTTTTGAAGATAATAACTACACACTAAATCAGGATTTATTCATATTTCTCTATGATTGGAGAAGAGATTTATCAGAAACCTCACAACTGCTTGATCAAAAGATTCAGCAGATAAAAGAACAAACCGGATCTGATAAAGTGGATATTATCTCCCATTCAATGGGAGGATTAGTTGCAAGAAATTATATAGCTGATACCACTAGGGCTCAGAATGTCAGAAAGTTATTCGCATTAGGAACTCCCCACTTAGGGGCTGTAGATTTTTTAAAGGCAATGAGATATGGTATTTGCCTCATAGAGATAGGACCATTATGTCCAATATTAGCAATATCAGAAGTAAAAGACGTTGTGCAAAATATGATAAGCGGGTACCAATTGGCTCCATCGCAAATATACTTTAATTTTTATTCTGATGAAGACAACTCCCACCCCTATCCTTATAGAACCGAATATGGAACATTAAATTATCTACAGATTCAAAATCTTTTAACAGCCCTCGGTCATAACACCTCACTATTTAATCCAAGTGAGACTTTTCATTCTATGGACTCCACTCTGGATAATACTAATGGTGTTGATGTAATTGTAATAGCTGGATCAGGCCAACTCACTTTGGGACAAATTGTTGAACTGAAAGCTATTTCTCTATTAGGAACAGATAATATAAAGAGGGATATAAGAATAATCAACGGAGATAAAACTGTTCCTTTATTTAGTGCTTCATTAAACGATCCCTCTAAAAATTTATCTTTGCTTGGTTCTGCAAGAGTTTATTATACCAATCAAAAACACGATGATTTAGTTATTACTGGTCCTGCCCTAAATTTGGTTAAAAACATTTTGGAGGAAAAAAATGAGTTACCAGATGGGGTATCGAATCAACCTTACCCATTACCGCTTCTTTATAGAATATTATCTGTTCATTCTCCTGTTAATATCCATGTTTTTAATTCAACAGGTAATCATACGGGTTCAATCGAAAATGGAGACTTTGAGGCAAATATCCCAGGAAGTTCCTATGATACTTTGGGTGATGCTAAATTTATTTATCTGCCTGATGATGGTGTATACAGTGTTAAATTTGAAGCAACGGATAATGGTAGTTTTGATTTTAAAATCAGAGAATTTGAAGATGGCATAAATTCAGAAACCATACTATATAAAGAAATTCCCTTAACGAACAACACAAAAGCGGAAACTGTTTTTGATACAACTTCAGATCAACACCCAACTGTTCATGTTGATGAAAATGGAGATGGGATTTTTGATTTTGATGTAGAGCGCTTCAGTGTACTAGAAGGAAATACTAACAATGATTATACGCCTCCAGAGATCTCTTTTGATGTGAATCCCAAATCTATATGGCCACCAAACGGGAAAATGGTTGATGTAAACATTAAGGGTAGCATAGTTGATGAGAATCCTTATCTAATAAGAGTTTTGGTTGATGATGAGTATGACTTAATAGAACCATCAATAACAAATTATTATCAGACAGAATTTAATCAAACGATTAAGTTAGAAGCTTCCAGAAAAGAAGAAGATCAAGACGGAAGAACTTATACAGTAAAGATATTGGTTACTGATTTAGCAGGTAATACTTCCTTTGCCACTGCTGAAGTTATCATTCCTCATGATCAGAGTGAGAAAAAGTAATTATCTTTTGGCTGTCATTTTTTGTAGAGCTTTCCATATAATCCAAATAATTATAAACCAAAAGGCTATATCTAAGAGGAATTTTGTGTAATCTGTAGATGATCCAAGTAAGCTGACGGATGAAAAACCAAAAGGCATACCTATCTTACCGGTTGTTATGTTAAATACAAAATCCGCCATTGCCACTCCGTAAGTTACTACCACACTTAACCCTAAAATTATTAAAAATACTTTTTTTGACATAAATAAATATTACCACAAAAAAACTC
This sequence comes from Candidatus Daviesbacteria bacterium RIFCSPLOWO2_01_FULL_39_12, assembly GCA_001776905.1. Taxonomy (GTDB): domain Bacteria; phylum Patescibacteriota; class Microgenomatia; order Daviesbacterales; family UBA10151; genus MFDM01. The sequence continues at coordinate 2,384 of MFDM01000026.1, forward strand.
GCACATGGCGAGTTTTCTTGAAAACTTACTTTTCAGCAAGCATATATTTTTATAACAGACAGAACCGGTCGGGTCAAGTAGTACAAAATAGATCAAGTCAATTTACAATTTACAATTTACAATTTACAATAGAGATATGATGATTTATCTGGCTACAGATCATGCAGGGTTTGCGTTGAAAGAGAAAGTTAAAAAATATCTTCAGGATTTAGGGTATGGAGTAGAAGACTTTGGGGCCTACAGATTGGATCCAGATGATGATTATCCTGATTTTATCTCCAAGGCAGCAGAGGCAGTTTCAAAAGATCCTCAAAACAGAGCCGTAATCCTGGGAGGCTCAGGACAGGGGGAAGCAATGGTGGCTAACAAATTCCCAAACGTCAGAGCGGTTGTTTACTATGGGGGTATGGATGTAATTCCTCTGACAAGGGAACACAATAATGCCAATATTTTATCTTTAGGGGCAAGATTTCTAACGGAAGATGAGGCAATCGAGGCTGTTAAACTTTGGCTGGAAACTCCATTTACAGAGGAAGAAAGACATATAAGAAGAATTGAGAAAATAAAAAAGATAGAAGAGCTACTTTAATGGTTCAAATCATTCCGGCAGTTTTAAGAAAGACAGAAGAGCAATATGTAGATGATATGAATAGACTTTCATCTTGTGAAGGATTGAAAGATGGTTGGGTACATATTGATCTTGCGGACAATAAATTTGTTCAAAATGAAACAATCGGGCCTGAAACAGTTAAAAAATTCCCGACAAATTTCCGCAAGGAAGCGCATCTAATGGTTTCTCACCCTAAAGATTGGATAGGTAAATTAGTTGAGGCAGACTTTGACAGAATAATCTTTCATATAGAATCTGCTGATGATACAGAAGAGGTGATAGGTTACATTAAGAGTAAAGGTTTGTCAGCAGGATTGGCCATCAAAATGGATACACCTATTGAAAAACTGCAGCCTTTTGTGGATAAAATAGAAGTAATACTGGTGATGTCAATTATACCTGGTTTTCAAGGACAGCAGTTTATTCCCGCATCACTAGAAAAGATTAAGCAGATTAAATCAAAGGGTTGGCCGATTCAGATAGGTGTTGATGGAGCAGTCAGGGATCAAAATGTGAAACAGTTAGTTGAGGCAGGTGTTGAAAATCTCACAGTTGGCTCTTTCCTTTTAAAAGGTAATATTGAGGAAAATTTAGAAAAGTTATGGGAGACAATTCATGGACAGTAAAAATAGCTTGAAAGCAGAAAGCATTGATAGGGTGGCCATATTTGGTTATGCCGACGCCAAAGAAGGAGAGGAACTTTTTACCTCAGTAGTAGAGGTTGCCAAAGCACTGGCTCAAGCAGGCTACGTTGTGGTGGATGGGGGAGGTCCGGGAGTGATGCTGGCTGCTTCCAATGGCGCCAAACAAGGAGGTGGAAAAGTTATTGGAGTAACGTTTTATCCGAAAGATGCCCTAAATTTTGAAGGCAGGGATCCCAAAAACGAGATCGATGAAGAAGTGATTACCCACTCGTATGTTGAGCGAACCTTGCGTCTTTTAGAAAGAGGACAAACTTTTGTGATTTTTAATGGAGGGACAGGCACAATTTCAGAATTCGGTATGGCCTGGGGATTAGCCAGGCTGTATTTTGGCCACCACAAACCATTGATTCTATATGGAAAGTTTTGGCCGGAAATTATAGAAACTTTTAAAAAAAATATGAAAATCAGAGAAGAAGAGATGAGGGTTTTTAAATATGCCAACTCCCCCCAGGAGGTTTTAAATGCTATAGTAGAATTTGAGAGGGAAATTAAACAAGGGATTCATAAACATATTCGCATTGTGGGGGATGTCGAAGGTGAGAGCTCATTTACTCTTTAACTTATGTCAATTACTGCCCAGGATATTCATAAATTAGAAGAGCAGGCTGTTTTGATCCGGGAAGATATCATCAAGATGCTTCTGGAAGCAGGTTCCGGGCATTCTGCCGGACCTTTGGGGATGGCGGATATATTTAGTGCCCTTTATTTTAATGTTTTAAAACATGATCCGGCCAAGCCGGATTGGGATGAGCGGGACATGCTGGTTTTATCCAATGGCCATATCTGTC
>MFDM01000026.1:4562-16892 GCA_001776905.1 Candidatus Daviesbacteria bacterium RIFCSPLOWO2_01_FULL_39_12
GCTGGGCTCTGGTTTATCTCAAGCTTGCGGGATGGCTTTAGGACTAAAAATGGATAGTTCCAAAAGGTGGGTTTATTGTTTAATGTCAGATGGAGAGCAGGATGCGGGCAATACTTGGGAAGCAGTCATGTTTGCCGGTAAATACAAACTGCAAAATTTAACCGCCATTATGGATCGAAACAATATTCAGATAGACGGTTTTACCGAAGATATTATGCCGCTTGAGCCAATCAAGGAAAAATACGAAGCATTTGGTTGGTATGTTTTGGAGGTAGATGGTCATAATTTTCAAGCAATTATAGCAGCCTGTGAGGAAGCAAAAGCAATTTTCAATAAGCCGGTATTGATCATTGCGCACACTATTCCAGGTAAAGGGGTAGATTTTATGGAAAAGGATTTCAGATGGCATGGTATTCCGCCTAATATTCAGGATGTTAAAGGGGCACCAGTAAAAGGTGAACAGGCAAAAAAAGCCTTAAGCGAGCTTCGGACTTTGGGTGGAAAAATCAGATCGGAGCATGAATGATTAACCAACAAGCGCATCTTAATCCAAAATTGTTTGATGAGGATATTGAACAAGTGCCATCCAGGAATGGGTATGGGGAGGGGTTGGTGTTAGCTGGTGAAGAAAATAAGAATGTGGTAGCGCTTTGTGCTGATTTAACTGAAAGTACCAGGACACAAGCTTTTAAAGATAAGTTTCCGGACAGGTTTGTGGAAATGGGGGTGGCCGAGCAAAACATGGCCACAGTGGCCTCCGGCATGGCTGCAGTGGGAAAGATTCCCTTTATCACCTCTTATGCCATGTTTTCTCCCGGCAGGAATTGGGAACAAATTAGAACCACCATTTGTTACAATAATCAGCCAGTTAAGATTATCGGATCTCACGCCGGAGTATCTGTAGGACCGGATGGAGCCACCCATCAAGCCATAGAAGATATAGCCATCACCCGTGCTTTACCTAATATGGTGGTGATTGCTCCTGCAGATACGATTGAAGCCAGAAAAGCTACGGTAGCTATAGCTCATCATCCGCAGCCTTGTTATATCAGGTTATCCCGGGAAAAAGTACCGGTAATTACCACTGAACAGACTCCTTTTGAGATTGGTAAAGCTGAAGTCTATATGGATGGAAAGGATGTTGCTGTAATCGCTTGTGGCCAGATGGTGTACAGAGCTTTATTAGCAGCTAATCAGTTAAAAGGGCATAAAATTAGTGTTCGAGTAATAAATTGCCACACTATTAAGCCTTTAGATAAAGATACTATATTAAAAGCAGCAGAAGAATGTGGAGCAATTGTGACAGCGGAAGAACATCAAATCTATGGCGGACTGGGGTCTGCAGTAGCTGAGGTAGTTTCCCAAAATTACCCGGTACCAATGAAAATAATCGGAGTTGAGGATAGATTTGGGGAATCAGGTGAACCGAATGAACTGCTGGAAAAATTTGGTTTGACAGTGGAAGCCATAACTAAAGGTGTAACTCATGTTTTAAGAATGAAAGATAAATAAATGGGTTGTGGATTATGCGGTGAAGCAATAACCTCTTTGATAGCTGGTTTTCTATTTTTATTCTCTTTTGTCTTTTCTATGTTAACCCATCTTTTACTAGCATCAGTTGTTTGGATAAAAGAGAAAATAGAAAATAGGGATTGATTTTTGTTTACTATGTTATACTGAATTTATGGATGAACCCAAAAGTGTAGGGTGGAAGGAAACTTTAATTACAGTCTTGATTGTTTTTGGATTAAGTCTTTTTTATGCAATTATCCGCTACAATATAGTTAGGAATGTTTCTTTTGATAATTTGCCCCTTTATATTGTCAATAAAGCAGTAGCTTTATCAGCCACAATTTTAATAGGACTCTCTTTTCTACTTGGTCCTTTGGCCCGTTTCTTTAAGAAACAATTTATACCTCATCTTTATTTGAGAAAACATCTTGGTGTGATAGGATTTGGCGTGGCTGCATTACATGCAGTGATGTCACTTATTTTACTTAATCCCGCATATTATCCTAGATTTTATTTGGAAGGAGGTAAGCTTAATTTAGCGGGTGAATCAGCTATGCTTTTTGGCATTTTATCCTTTTTGATATTTGCAGCTATTTCTGTTACCTCAATACCACCTGTTGAAAAACAGATGCACCCAAATCAGTGGAAGCTTGTCCAAAGGTTTGGTTATTTAGCATATGTTTTTGTCTTAGTGCATGTTGCCATAATGGGTTATGGAGGATGGTTTAGAATCGAATCTTGGCAGTATGGTTTGGCATCCATCAGCTTAATCTCAGCCTTGTTTATTATATTTGTTTTAACAATGAGAGTTTTGGTAATTGCTTTTTCCAAAAAATCGTGATGGAAACGAATTTTAAAATTCTGGTTTTATTTTATTCCTTTAGCGGCCATACAGCTGAGCTTTCCAAATATATAGCCGAGGGAGCCGGGGAAATTGAGGGAGCACAAGTTGAGATAAAACAGGTGCCGGAGCTTATCCCAAATGAGTTTTTTGAGAGTAAGCCGGAGCTTAAAAAGATCAGAGAGTCTTTTGCCAATATTCCTGTGGCTGAAATTTCAGATCTAACCTCAGCTGACGGTGTAGCTTTTGGTACTCCGGTTCATTTCGGCTCTTTTGCTTCACAACTGAAGCAATTTATAGATCAACTTTCCCCCATCTTTATTAAGGGAACAATGGTAGGGAAACCGGCTGCCTTTTTTTGTTCTGCCGGCTCCATGCATGGAGGGGAGGAGGCAGCCCTTATTTCCACTATGATTCCCCTGCTTAATCTGGGCATGATTCCCATTGGGGTACCCTATCCGGTTCAGGGAGAGGGGTCTGATTTTGATGCGGGCTCTCCTTACGGGGCAGTTTTTGTGTCCGGACATAAAGGCGATAAGGTACTTTCTGAAGGCGACATAAAGATTGCCAAAATTTTAGGCAAAAGACTATCTGCCATGAGTAAAGTCATAAAATACGGTTGCATCTCCTTTCCTGAATGTCAGTTTTTATCCAGTAAATACGAATAAAGGAGGTGATAAAAATATGGGTTGGGGAGGATATAGCATGATGGGAAGCAATGGAGTTTTCATTTTATTGTTTTGGTTGGTGGTGCTAGTTGATCTGGTTCTTTTGGGATTATGGCTGTTGCAAAAGATTCAAAAGAAGTAGTTTCCTAAAAAGCGGGGGATATTCTATACTAAGATAATGTTTGATTTAATTTCCGTCGGCGATAGCGTGGTTGATACGTTTATACCCTTAACTGATGCTAAAATTTTAAATGATGGTGGGGAAGTTGTCTTGGCTTTAAGGTATGGAGATAAGATTCCAGTTGGTCCTTCCACCTCGTTGGTTGCCGGGAATGCCTGTAATAACGCTGTCGGCTCCTCCAGACTAAAACTCAAAACAGCCATTTATACCCATGTTGGCAATCAATCTGATGATCAAGATGATTTTAGAATTATTAATAAATTAAAAAGAGAAAGAGTTGATACGAGATTTATCACAGAAGATCCGGGCTTGCCTTCTAACCACCATATAGTTTTGGATTTTAAAGGAGAGAGAACAATTTTAATTTATCATCAACCCTGGCAATATAAACTGCCTGATTTGGAGTTTAGTAAGTGGGTTTATTTTACTTCTTTAGGCCCGACATTTGCTCAGTCAAATTTAATAGCTGAGCTGATCAATTATTTGGAAAGAACCAATGCTAAGATGCTTTACAATCCCGGCACTTTTCAGATTAAGTTGGGAGTTAAAAAAAATGCCAGACTGCTTTCTTTAACAGAAGTTTTTATAGTTAATAAAGAAGAGGCAAAGTTGATTTTAGGTTTTAAAGATTCAGAAAAGATGGAGGTAAAAAAATTATTGGCAGGACTTTTGGATTTGGGTCCCAGAAGAGTGATCGTCACAGATGGAGGGGAGGGTTCATATGGATACGAGGGAGGTAGTTTTTTCCATTTAGGGGTTTTTCCAGCCAAACTGGTGGAGATGACAGGCTCTGGAGATGCTTATGCCACCGGAGTGTTAGCCGGCCTTTTCCATGGTGAAGGTATAAAAGATGCCATGAGATGGGGGGCAGCCAATGGAGCGGCGGTGGTGGAACACATCGGTCCTCAGGTAGGACTGTTAACTTATGATGTAATGCTGGAAAAATTAAAAGAAAACTACAAAATAGTAGTAAGGGAGATTTAAATGACAGCTAAAGAATGGTTACAAAAAGCTAAAATAGAGAAATTTGCCATTGGAGCTTTTAATGTGAGCAATTTGGAAGTCTTTAAAGCGATTGCGCAAGCTGCTGCCAATAAAAAATCTCCGGTGATTATTGAATCTTCTCCCGGGGAAACTAAGTGGATGGAGGCAGAGAATGTGGTAGATATATCCCGCAATTTCTCCGATGAATACAAAATCCCCATTTTGGTGAATCTGGATCATGCGGAAACATTAGCACAATGTCAAATCGGGATTGAGGCAGGCTATGATCTAATCCATTTTGACGGAGGGAAGATGTCTTATGAGGAGAATTTACAAATTGCCAAGCAGGTGGTGGAGCTGGCTCATGCCAGGGATTTAACTGTGGAAGGGGAAATTGACCATATTGGCGGATCCTCCACAGTTCATCAAGGTTCTGCCTCTGAGGAAGTTACAAAAGTCCCCATGACTGATCCACAAAAGGCCGCCCAATTTGTCAAAGCATCCGGGGTGGATATTTTTGCCGCCTTTTTTGGTAATGTTCATGGACTTTATCAAAGCGAAGGAAAACATTTGGATATGGACAGATTAAAACAGATTGCCGATCTAATTCCCGACACGTATCTTTCTCTACATGGAGGATCCGGCGAGCCTGATGATCAGGTCAGAGCAGCCATCCAATTTGGGGTGGTGAAAATAAATATTAATACGGAAATGAGACAGGCTTTTAAAGATACTTTGGAAAAAGTGATCGAGCAGAATCCTGATGAGTATGCCATGTATAAGGTGGAAGGTCCGGTTTTGGAAGCTGTCCAAAAAATCGTTGAGCAAAAAATGGCAGTTTTTGGATCAGCCGGAAAAGCATAATATGGATCTCAAGGTTATCATCATCCTGATCGCTGTGATTGCTCTGGGAGGCTTTCTATATCTTAAATCCGGGGACAGTCTGCCGGGGGATCGAATTTATCCGATTAAAAGCATTAAAGAGGAGATTTATTTATCATTGAATAGTTTAAACTTCGAGAGTTTAATTGATGCTAATATTGTCTTAGCAAATGACAGAGCGAAAGAGGTAGTCAAACTGGTAGAGAACCAGGCAAAAGAGGATTTGATAAGAGAGACGCTTTTGAGATTGAATAATAATCAAAGAAGTGTTTTAGATTATACAATCAGAATCAGGACGAGAGGATCTTTCGCAGGAGATTATTTTAACAAGGCGGAAGCCGTCCTAGAGGAACATCAAAAAATATTGTCGAATTTATACTATGCTATTCCGAATGGGCTGTATTCAGATTTGGATAATGCTTTAGATACTACCAGTCAACTTCTTGATCGAGTTAGGGCAAATAGATAGCCAGAGGGGTCATTGATTAACTGCGGAGGAAAATGTTAAGCTGAATTTATGGCTAAAGTTGTGGTAACCAGAAAAATACCGGGAAATGGAGTTCGGATGTTGAGGGATGCTGGGTTTGAAGTAGCGGTTTCTCCGCATGATCGGGTTTTGGAAAGAGGGGAGCTTTTAAATTTTATCCAGGGGGCTGATGGGGTACTTTGTATGCTGACGGATAAGGTGGATGAGGAGTTTATCAATGCGGTAGGCCCCAACTTAAAAATAGTGGCTAATTTTGCAGTGGGTACCGATAATTTTAACCTTCCTGCCCTCCTGTCGCACAATGTTCAAGCCACCAATACCCCGGATGTGTTAACTGAGGCGGTGGCAGAGCATGCATTTGCACTAATTATGGCCATTACCAGAAGAATCGCTGAGGCTGATAAATTGGCCAGATCAGGATTTCCTCCTGCCTTTGGACCGGAGGTACTGTTGGGGATGGAGCTTAAGGGAAAAACTTTAGGGGTTTTAGGTTTAGGCAGGATTGGCTCCAGAGTTGCTGAAATAGGTAAGAGTATGGGAATGGATGTAATTTATTATGATATTAAGCAGAATGCTGATTTTGAAGCTAAAGTGGGAGCAGTTTTTAAATCCACGCCGGAGGATTTATTAAAAGAAGCCGATGTAGTTTCTGTTCACGTACCCCTTTTAGATTCCACCAGACATTTAATTAATACTGACAGATTAAAGATGATGAAGCCCACTGCATATTTAGTGAACACTTCCCGTGGACCGGTAGTGGATGAAGTAGCTTTAGTGGAAGCCTTAAAAAATGGCACAATTAAGGGGGCTGGGTTGGATGTATTTGAAAATGAACCTAATCATGCTCCTGGTTTGGATGAGCTGACTAATGTGGTGATGACCCCCCATATTGCTTCAGCCACCATTGAAGCCCGCTCAGCCATGGGTGAGCTGGCAGCCAAAAATATCATAGCTGTTCTTTCTGGACAACCACCTCTTACTCCTGTTAAGGTATAAGTATGGATCCGCTTTATGATGTTATCATTATTGGTGGGGGGCCGGGAGGAGTGGCGGCCGGGGTTTATTGTGCCAGAAAACAACTCAAAACCTTACTTATTACCGAATCTTTTGGGGGACAAAGTTTTGTCTCGGATGATATCCAAAACTGGATTGGGGAGACTCATATTTCCGGTTTGGATTTGGCCAAAAAACTGGAAGCTCACATCAGAACTTATCCGGATATGGTGGAAGTAAAAATGCCGGGGAAAGTGGTGGAAGTGAAAAGTATTGCTTGCACTGAGCCTGCCGATGGTGGCCGAATGTGCGATTTTGAAGTCCAAACAGATAAAGGAGTTTATCAGGGGAAAAGTGTTATTTTGGCATCCGGTGCCAGACGTAGAAAGATGGGAATTCCCGGAGAAGATAAGTTTGAAGGAAAAGGGGTGGCATATTGCTCCACCTGTGATGCTCCCGTATTTAGAGATAAAAAAGTAGTGGTGGTTGGTGGAGGTAATGCCGGACTTGAAGCTGTTCAAGATCTTTTTCCATATGCATCAGAAATTTATTTATTGGAAGGCGGACCTGCTTTGCGCGGTGACCCTAAAACAGTTGATGAGATCAGCAAAAATCCCAAATTAAAAGAGATAATTGTAAATGCCAAAATCAAAGAAGTGGTGGGTGAAACCTTAGTTTCCGCCTTGAAGTATGAATTAAATGGTGAGGAGAAAACTTTAGAGGTGGAGGGGATTTTTGTGGAGATTGGCTCTGTACCAAACTCAGAAATGGTTAAGGATCTGGTGCAACTGGATGATCACGGACAAGTAACGATCAATTTCCAGCATGCAACAACCTCCCATCCGGGTGTATTTGCCTGCGGAGATGTGACAAATGATCCCTACAAACAAAACAATATCTCTGCGGGAGATGGGGTTAGAGCAGCCCTGGCAGCGTATAGTTATCTATTAAATAGGGAAAAACAATCCCCGGCAGCGGAGAAAAATTATGCCTGAGGTAGTGTCTGATTTTTGGAAAAAGTGGAGATACCCTTATTTATCATCGGTTTTAATAAGTGTTCTGATCGCCATCATCCTGGCCCAAAATCAAGCCTTTAAGGATTGGTTGCTTCATCTGGGATCTTTAGAATATATTGGGGCATTAATTGCCGGATCACTTTTTGTCTCCTCATTTACCGTGGCTATTTCAACAGTGGTGATAGCCATTATGACCCAAAATTTACATCCTATGGCTTTGGCTTTGATTGGTGGAGTGGGAGCAGTGGTGGGTGATTATTTAGTTTTTAAGTTAGTCAGAAGCCACTTGCAAGATGAGATAATCTCACTGTTTGGCAGAGATAACACTAATTATGTTAAAGCATTCCTGAAATCCAAATATATTGCCTGGATATTGCCTATTATTGGAGTTTTCATAATTGCTTCCCCTCTACCGGATGAGCTGGGAGTGTCACTTTTGGGAATTTCCAAAATGTCTGAGGCAAAATTTATTTTAATTTCATATTTATCAAATGCTGTAGGAATTCTAATGATTGCATCAGTTGCTAAAGTGCTATGATGTAATTATGTTGAATAGATTCTTAGAGTTTTTTATAGTGGGGTTGGCTTTAGGGGTTTTAGAGGATTTAATTGCCATTACTTTGGCAACCGAAAAGGCGATTGACTTGAGGGTATTTGTGATTGCCTTTTTCGTGGCATTTCCATTTGCTGTTTTTTCAGAGCTGATTGTAGATCACGATAGGTTTAAAAGATTCATGGGCCGTTTGTTTAAAAGGAAATCTAGTAGTTAAACTATGGTAAGGAAGAAAAGAGTTAACTATAAAATCTCCCCATTGCTGATTTCTGCATTATTTATATTGTCGGTAATATTTTTTTCATTATTATTAACTCTTAACGTTAAACAAACCGGTGAAGAAAGCGCACTCGCCATATCGTCAATTAAACCAGCACCAGCGCTAATTCCAACTCCAACCGCAACTTTCAGTCCGACTCCAGAGTCTACATACCTTGGTTTTTGTCTAAATGTGCCGATGTTGCTTTATCATCATGTCAAATCTTTGGATTCAGCCAAAGAGAGTGGTCAGGGATTTTTGACAGTTGACACGCAGGTGTTTGATGCCCAGATGCAATACTTGATCAGTAAAAATTACCACACCGTTTCTGTAGATGAGCTGGCAGCGGCCTTAATAAATAAAACCGGTTTACCTCCCAAAAGTATCGTGATAACTTTAGATGATGGATACGATGATGTATATGATAATGCCTACCCCATTCTTTATAAATATCAGCTTAAAGCTAACTTGATGATTTCAACTGGCCTTTTGGGAAACAGTGGTTATATGAGCTGGGATCAGCTGAAAAGGATGGTAGACGCAGGCTTAATTACAGCTTATGATCACAGTTGGTCACATGCCTCTTTGACTAATCTTTCTGATGAAAAGCTCAAATATGAGATTTTAACTGCTAAACAACAACTTGAGGAAAGATTGGGAAAGCCGGCTAATATTTTTGCCTATCCTTACGGGTCAGAGAATCAGAAGGTGGTTAATTTGTTGAAAGAAAATGGTTTTGTGGCAGCTCTTTCTACCATACCAGGATCTACACAGTGTGACTCTTTTATAATGTCACTTCACAGAACCAGGGTTGGTAATGTTCCCTTGGGGCAATACGGGATCTAAGATCAGCAAAACTCGCACACGTTTTTTGGGATATCTACTCTCTTGCAACACCTAGAGCAGCAATAGACTTGTCCTTGATGAGTATATTCCTCTCCTGGTTTGATAGTTTTACCACACTTGATACATTTGTGGGCTACAGTATCTTTGGTCATATTGATAATTTATCAAATTGTTTAATACTCAGTCAAGTCTGGCTTCTGAACAAGTTAAAAATGGGAGTAATCACCAAAATTCTCATGAAAAACAGCAGGAAAATACCCGTCCCCAAAAGTAGCACCCAATCTTGGAGATGAAGCGGGGTCACTTTGAACAGTTCCTGTAAAGTTACCCCAGCAAAAGATAAAGGTAGGTATAAAATGATCAGCTGGAGTGCGAGTGAACCGGCTATGGCCAAAACTAGATAAATATTGGAGAAAAAGGGCAGTTTATACTCTGAGCGGATGGCTACAATCCTTAACATTTCATAAAAAACAATACTGGTAAAAACCATAGTTTGTTCATAGATTGGGTCTCTCTGATAGATAAAGAAAATTGCCAAAATGGCGATGGTTAAAAGGATACTGACTAATATCAGTGGTCCCAAAAATTTTCCACCCACAATTTCCTCCCTGAATTTTTGTGGCGGAATACTCATAATGTTGGTGCGAGGTGGATCTACTCCCAAGGCGACAGCCGGTAAGCCATCGGTCACAAGATTTATCCATAAAAGATGAACTGGCAAAAGAGGCAGATGGCCTCCACCCAAAAGCACAGCTGTTGAGATGACCATCACTTCCATCAGGTTTGAGGAAAGCAGATAATTTACAAATTTTCTGATGTTGTCAAAAATAGCTCTACCCTCTTTGACAGCCGAAACAATGGTTTGGAAGTGATCATCCAGAAGGATTATGTCTGAGGCCTCCTTGGCCACATCCGTGCCGGTTATTCCCATAGCCACCCCGACATCAGCTGCTTTTAAGGCTGGGGCATCATTGACTCCGTCACCGGTCATGGCCACTTGGTGTCCATGAGCTTTTAGAGCTTTGATAATCTTAATTTTATGTTCAGGATTGACTCTGGCATAGATTGCGATTTCTTCGACCTGTTGCCTAAATTGCTCATCAGACAGTTTATCTAGATCAACTCCGGTGATAGATTTGCCAGTGATCCCAATTTCTTTGGCAATAGCCTCGGCAGTTAATAAGTGATCTCCGGTAATCATGACCACCTTGATACCGGCTTGTTTCTGACAAACCTCAATTGCCTGTTTAACCCCTGCTCTGGCAGGATCAATCATGCCGACAAGACCTAAAAAGGTGAGATTTTCTTCTTTTTCAGAAGAGCCATAAGCAATAGCCAGAACCCTTAAGGCCTTTTTGGCCATCTCATCATTTTTCTCAAGAATTTCTCTTTTTTGCTGCTCAGTTAAGTTTGAGCATTTTTCCAGGATAATTTCTGTGGCACCTTTACTGACAATGAGATTTTCCTGCCCGTTTTTAACCACCACCGACATCATCTTTCTTTGAGATGAAAAGGGAATCTCGGATATTCTGGGATAGTTTTTTAATAAAGTTTGCTGATCTAAGCCGGCGTCGATGGTTGCCTGAATTAAAGCAGCTTCTGTTGTGTCACCGATGATCTGACCCGCTTCGCCACGAGGCGAGTCTCCACTGACTCTGGCATTAGAGGCCAAGAGACCATAGGTTAAGATTTTCTCTCTATTGTCTCCATAAATTTCAGTCACTTTCATCACCCCTTCTGTTAAAGTGCCTGTTTTGTCAGCGCAGATTACATCAGTTGAGCCTAAAGTTTCAGCAGCAGCCAGGTGTCTGATCAGAGATTTCTGTTTCAGCAGTCTTCTGGTACCTAAAGCTAAAGAAATAGTCACCACAGCCGGCAGCCCTTCAGGAATTGCAGCCACAGCCAGGGCAATAGCTGAAATTAGAGCATTGAGTACATTTTGACCAAACAAAAATTGTTCAATTCCGATGATGGCTGCAATAACCAGGACAATTCTGCCTATTAACTTTCCTAGGTTGTTTAATTTTATCTGCAAAGGAGTAAGCTTTTCCTCTTCTTTAGAAACAAGGGTAGCGATTCTGCCAATTTCGGTGTTCATGCCAGTTGACATAACAACGCCTATGCCTTTTCCTGCAGCAACTGCCGTTCCTGAAAACCCCATATTTTTCCTGTCAGCTAAAATTGTGTCCTCAGGCAAAATTTTCAGATCTTTGCTGACAGGGGTTGACTCTCCTGTTAAAGAAGCTTCATTAGTTGCCAGATTAAATACCTGGGTTAACCTTATATCAGCTGGTATCTTTTGACCTTCTTCCAGAACAATCAAATCTCCAGGAACTAAGTTTGAGCTGGGAATTTGGTGTAATATGCCGTCTCTGTAAACATTTGCATTTACCGTCACCAGTTTTTTAAGAGACTCTATGGTTTTTTCCACACGGTATTCCTGGATAAAACCGACAATGCCGTTTAAGATGACAATGGCTAAAATAAGGGTGGCATCTAAAGTCTCTCCCAAGACCAAGGAGACGATGGATGCTGCTAAAAGGATCAGGATTAAAAAACTTGTGAACTGGGAGAAAAATATTTGCAAAACGCTTTTGCCTTTTTCTTCTTTTAAAACATTGGGGCCATATTTTTTAAGCCTGCTTTCAGCTTCCTGAGAGGTTAATCCCTTTTCAGAATCAGTCTGAAGTTCTTGTATTATTTGCTCAACTGGTTTGGTATAGGCTTTTTCCATGAGGTCTTGTTTTTAGTGTAATACATATGTGTACAATGGTATAGATGATGAAATTCTTGGAAGTTTTAGCACACGAAGGTGAGGAAGTAGCCGAGGTGGTGCAACCTGCTTTAGATGAGGTAATCAGGACAAATTCCCTGAAATATTCTTTAATTGCCGGCGGGATACTTTTGGGGGTGGGTGTTTTGGCTCTGCTTTTTAAAAATGCCTCCGAAAAGATTAAATATTGGCTGTTTGGGGCAGTGGTAGCGGTGGCTATTTTAAATACAATTTATTTGGCCGGTTCTACTATTTATCTTAATCAAACTTCTCAAACAGGCGGGCCGGTCCACTGGCATGCTGATTATGAGGTTTGGAACTGCGGGGAATTGGTG
>MFDM01000026.1:16908-21904 GCA_001776905.1 Candidatus Daviesbacteria bacterium RIFCSPLOWO2_01_FULL_39_12
AAGGGTTTTCCAATAAAGTAGGAACTGAGGTAGTTCACGAACACAACGACAATCGAGTTCATATCGAAGGAGTAATTTTGGAAAAACATGATGCAAGTATCGGACACTTCTTTGATGTGTTGGGAGGAGATTTGGAGAAAGGCCATATGGCTCTACCAACAGAAGATGGTTTATTGGACATGGAGGATGGCAAAGGGTGTCCTGACGGTCAAGAGGCTAGTCTGCAAGTGTTCGTTTACCAGACAAAAGGTGATTCCTTTTCCCAACAGAAGTTAATTAATAACCCCCAAGATTATATAATTTCTCCTTTTGGTCAGGTTCCACCTGGTGATTGCATCATCATTGAATTTGGTCCCCAGAAAGATAAAACAGACAAACTCTGCGCTTTTTACAAAGTAGCTAAAGAAAAAGGAGAACTACATGAACGTTGATATTCATTTGCCAACTTTAGGCTTAGTTTTAGGCTCTGCAGCAATTGATTCCATCAACCCTTGCGCCATTGGGGTGTTGATTTTGATGATTTCCATAATTTTGGGAGGACACAAGTCTTTAGGCAGGATGTTATTTTTGGGAGGACTTTATATTCTGTCAATTTTTATAACTTACCTTTTAGCAGGTTTGGGGCTTTTGTATTTCCTGGGCTCAATTCCCTTATTTGTGACTGAATATATTTCTATTGCGGTAGGTTCAATCATAGTGTTGTTGGGACTTATTGAGGTGAAAGATTACTTTTGGTACGGCAGGGGTTTTTCCTTGGGGATTCCCGTGGTCTTTGTCAAAAAAATTCATCAAATGGCCAAAAATGTGACTGTGCCGGGAGTAATTATTACCGGAGCTTTTGTGGCAGGAGTGGAACTGCCTTGTACGGGAGCTCCTTATTTGGCCATTATTACCATTTTATCTACCAACTTTAATTTCCTGGCTTTTCTTCTGCTGGTTTTATATAACATAGTCTTTGTTTTACCCCTGGTGGTAATTTTACTGATGGTGGCCGGAGGTACCAAGCTGCCGGCTGTGAAAGCCTGGAAGCAGGAAGCCAGAGGATTTATGAGGTTGGCCATAGGGTTACTGCTGATTGGATTAGGCTGGTTGCTGATACTGATTGCCAATGGTACTATAAATTTCGGATAATTATGACACATATCGTTAAAAGAAAAGGACATAAACAGGAATTTGATGAAAGGAAGCTGTATGCTTCTGTTTACGCTGCTTGTTTATCTGCTCATGTGGACAAGGAAGAGGTAGAGGCCACAGCCAACTTAGTTTGCAGAGAAATCAAAAAATGGATGTCTGATAGAGAAGAAATTACCAGTGATGAAATTTTTAGACAGGCTGCCGAGGAACTGATGGCATTAAATAAAGACGCTGCCTTTATGTACACTACCCATAGAGATGTTTCCTAGTGAACGTAGACTCTGGTGCCGGGGTTTTCCGGGGTGGCTCTGACTGCATTTACTCCTAGTGGGACCACCGGTTCTGCCCATTCGAATATTTGGGCAGCATTGGCTAACGGTTCATTGACACAGCCATGAGACATGGGATGACCAAAATTATTATGCCAGTAGGCTCCATGGATGGCATAGCCTTTATAGAAAAACATATTATTGGGGACATTGGGAAGATAATAATATGTTCCCAGTTCTTTTGAACCTCCTGACATCAGTTGAGAGCGGGTTTTATACCAGATATTAAAAGTACCGGTGGGGGTAGGCGCCCATTTACCGGATGAGATGGGATACTCCATCACCAACTTATTTCCTTCCCAGGCTCTTAATTTTTGCTCATCCAGAGAAATCTCAATCCATTTTTCCTCACCTTGAGCATTAGTAGTTCCCAAGACAGCCTCGTTTTGCTGTTGGGAGAGCGCTTGGCTGAATTGATTAGCCAGGGAAGTTTTGGGATAGTTGATAATTTCTCCATTAAAAATTGCCATACTGGCTGTTTCATTAAAATTTCCATTTGAGTTTAAAACCTCATTTTCTTTACAACAAGAGATGGTCTGATCGCCTGAGATTCCGAGTCTATAGACGATATTTCTCTTGACGCTTTGAAAGTTAAAGATAATGAAAGTAATTGCAGAAATAATCAGTAAAACAGGCAAGAGACGGTGTAACATAAAAGTTTAGCGTGCCGTCTATCACACCTAATTTCATTGTGGGATAGACTTGGGCTGGACGTCAAGAGGCAGTTTGGTTAAGATATAAATTTCCTAATGAAAAAGATGAAAAAGCTAACCTTTTTATTAACCTTACTAATAATTCTGGCAGTAATTTTGCTGATTACTTTAACCTCCGATCAAAAGTTGATCTTGATTTCACCTCTTTTAAAAAACGAGAGGGTATTGGGGATCAATCTGTGGTTTCCGCAGCAAAATTTAGAAAACGACAACACTGCTCCTCAGATTTCTGCAAAAGCTGCCCTATTTGTGAACACCCATCAGGGACAAGTATTATTTGAAAAAAATATACATGAAAAATTACCAATTGCCTCCTTGGTGAAGGTGATGACTGTGCTGATTGCTTTAGAGCACAAAGGGATGAATGATGAGTTTCAAGTCAGTCAAAAAGCCGCAGACATGGAACCGGATAAGATGCTTTTGATAGCCGGAGAAAGGCTAAGTTTAAAGGAACTATTGTACGGTATCTTTTTGGTTTCAGCTAATGATGCGGCAGAGGTATTAGCAGAGGGAACAACCGGGGACAGAGAGGAATTTATTCAGCTGATGAATGCCAAAGCCAAACAATTGGGTATGCAAAACACCTATTTTGTCAATCCCACCGGGTTAGATGAGGATTCGAATAACTCATATTCCACAACCTATGATCTGGCGGTTTTAACGAGATTTCTGATTAAAAATTATCCTGAAGTGGTGGAAATTTCCCGGACCCCGCATATTTATCTGCCGATTACCCCCAGTCATCAGGATTATGATATGTACTCGGGGATTAATCTGTTGACTACCTACGAGGGAGTGGTGGGTTTTAAAACCGGATATACTCCTGAGGCAGGTTTAACTTTAATAACTTTGGCGCAAAAAGATGGTCATGACCTGCCTGCCGGCAGGCAGGAAGTGATAGGAATACTATTGGGATCTCAGGACAGAAGAGATGAAGCCAGAGAACTTTTGGATTATTCCTTTAACAAATTAGGAATTTAGACAGCTGCTTGCCAAAGATAAGGTTTGATGATATATAGTTTAGAAATGACTTCCGAAAGGGTGCTGATAATTGTTCTGGTGCTTTTGATTATGGGGGCCGCCACGTATTTTACCATCAGCAAATTTACCAGTGAGCTCGTAGCTGTTCCATCTGCCAGTCCCACCCCGGGCAGCTTAAATTTTTATCTGACTCAGGCACCAACACCATCCGCTCAAGTACAAATAAATTCCACCTCTCAACCAGTTAACAATGTTTCCGGTGTCCAAACAGGGCTGATTAATCCTCCCCAACCTTCAGAATTACCACTGGTGAGGAATAAAAAATTAAACAAGTTTCCCGGTATTTTAGGAGAAGAACAGTTGAAAGATAAAGCAGTCACTTTGGTGACCAGTAAGGGTAACATCATCATTCAAGTTTATCCAGATGTCCCTAAGGCTACCTCCAATTTTCTGCTTTTAGCGTCAAATGGTTTTTATGATAATTTGACTTTTCACAGAGTAGAGCCGGGTCTTTTAATCCAGGGAGGGGATCCCAAAGGAGATGGGACTGGTGATGGAGGCTATACTTTTGAGGATGAACTAAATGAACGTGAATATAAAAAGGGAACTGTAGCCATGGCCAATCGAGGACCTAACACCAATTCAACTCAATTTTTTATAGTGATTGCAGATAATCCCGGTATCCCCAAAAAATACACTATTTTTGGTAGTGTAATTTTCGGCTTGGATGTGGTGGAAAGAATTGCTCCGCAGGATGTTATTTATAAAGCTGTAGTCCAACCTCTAAAATAACTTCCCGGACTATCAATAAAGGACACAATATATTGTATATTGACAGCCCTGTATATCAATATCTTATACTGATAGTGATGAAGTGCCCGTTTTGTACCAGTAGCTTAAGTAAAGTTTTAGATAAGAGGACAGTTTTAGGGCGGGGAGAAATCAGAAGGAGAAGGGAATGCTTAAAATGCGGCAAAAGATATACTACTTATGAACATTTAGCTGAGCTTAAGATTTTGGTTATTAAAAAAGACGGCAGGAGAGAACCCTTTATAGAAGAAAAGCTGAGGTTGGGATTGTTGAAATCTTTGCAAAAAAGACCGGGTCTTGACAAAGTTCCCAGGCTTGTTGATAGAATAGAAAACCGTATCAAAGAAAGAGGTTTAAGTGAGGTTTCTTCGGAAAAGTTGGGGGAGTGGGTTTTAACGGAGTTAAAGCGGTTGGATCCGATTGCTTACCTTCGCTTTGCATCAGTTTATCGAAGTTTTGGTGACCCTAAAGATTTTGCCAGAGAGATGAAGGCGTTAATATGAAAAAAATTAAAGACACAAAACCTATTTTACAGGTTGTTGCTATACCCAGAGTTGGTGCCAAGATAAAGCATACCAATGGTGAGGTCAAAAAAGTCACCAATGGCAGGAGTTTTGAAACAAGATTTGTGCCCAGATATACACAAATACCTGCTGTACCTGCAGATTTAGTGCAGCCTTCTTTTTCGGAAGCTTCCAATAAAATTTTGAAAGAAAGATATCTTTTAAAGGGTGGTAATTTGGAAGTTGTAGAGTCAGTCACTGAGAGATTTTGGCATATAGCCTATGATATTGCCTCAGGCGATTTTGATTTCTCTCCCGCACCGTCTGGTGCAGGATCGAAGCAAGTTTTAGGACTAGCTAAAGAATTTTATTCCATGATGGTCAGTCAGGAGTTTCTGCCCAACTCCCCGACTATCATGAATGCCGGTAAACAAAATGGCCTGCAGTATTCTGCCTGTTTTGTGTTGCCGGTGGGCGATTCTTTGCCGGAGATTTTTGACAGCGTCAAATATGCTGCTTTGATTCA
>MFDM01000026.1:21933-23999 GCA_001776905.1 Candidatus Daviesbacteria bacterium RIFCSPLOWO2_01_FULL_39_12
TCTCAAGACTTAGAAGCGCCGGTTCAAGGGTTCACACCACCGGCGGGGTAGCCTCTGGCCCAGTTTCTTTTTTAAGGGTGTTTAATGCTGCCACAGAATCAATCAAGCAGGGCGGCACCAGAAGAGGAGCCAATATGGGAATTTTAAGGATTGATCATCCGGATATTTTGGAGTTTATCAGGTGTAAAGCAGAATTGGATGATTTAAATAAGCCAGTGTATGATGGTGTGGCACCTCTTTTACCTGATGATTCTGCTAAGAAATACTTTAAAACTTTACTTTTAGACAAACAGATTGCCAATTTTAATATTTCCTGTGCAGTAACGGAAAAATTTATGGCAGCTTTGGAAAAAGGTGAGGATTATGATTTAATTGATCCGCACACAGGTGAGGTGACGGGTCAGTTAAATGCCGGAGAGGTGTTTGATGAGATAATCGAGCGAGCCTGGGCAACCGGTGATCCGGGTTTAATCTTTATAGACAGGATTAACAATTCCCCTGCCAATCCGGTACCAAGCTTGGAAACAATCGAGAGTACAAATCCATGCGGAGAGCAGCCTTTAAGCGCCTGGGATGCTTGTAATTTAGGTTCTATCAACCTGGGTAAATTCGTTTTAGTAGATGGATCAGGAGTGGATTGGGACAGACTGAAAGAGATCGCTCGTAAAGCAGTCCACTTTTTGGATAATGTAGTGCAAACCAATCCCTATACTTTGCCACAAATTTATGATGAAGTCCATCAAAACCGTCGGATCGGTTTGGGAGTGATGGGCTGGGCAGATATGCTGTTTAAGTTGAGAATTCCTTACAACTCCGATCAAGCTTTGGAACTGGCTGAGAAGGTGATGAAATTTATCAACGATGAAGGTCATAAACAGAGTGAGGAGCTGGCTAAACTGCGCGGCTCTTTCCCCAATTGGTCCCACTCCATTTATGCTGATAAAAAATCTGCTGCTTTTAAGAAAAGACCAAAATCTTATGCTTATGAAGGTAATCGTCAAGTGAGAAACTCCACAGTTACCACCATTGCCCCCACCGGTTCCATTTCCATTATTGGTGATTGCTCATCCGGCATTGAGCCTGTTTTTGCCCTTACCTTTATTCATAAAGCAAAATCAACGGGTGATCAGTACAGAATTTTAACCATTGCCAATCAGACTTTTGAAGAAATTGCCAAAAGGGAGGGTTTTTGGTCGCCTGATCTGGCTCAAAAGGTGATGGAGCATGGATCTGTGGCAGGAGTTGATGGGGTGCCTCCCCAGTGGCAAAAAGTTTTTATCACTGCTCCTGAGATTGATCCTGTTACACATGTTAAGATGCAGGCTGCTTTTCAAAAATATACTGATAACGGTGTTTCAAAAACGATCAATTTACCAAACTCAGCCACAGTGGAAGATGTCAGAACCGCGTATATGATGGCATATGAAACAGCTTGCAATGGGATTACCATTTACAGGGATGGCTCTAAGGCTGTTCAGGTGCTAAATGTTTCTTCGACTCTGAAAGGAAGAGCTGTCCAAACTCAAGATGAGACTCCAGCTCCTATTGCCGAAAGGCCGATGATACTTAGAGGCAGAACTTATAAGGTTGCTACACCTGTTGGTGAGGCTTACATTACCATCAATAGAGACCAGAAGGATAATCCTTTTGAGGTATTTGTGACTGTGGGAAAAGGCGGGATGCATACCATGGCTGATGCCGAGGCTATGGGAAGGTTGGTATCTTTGTCTTTAAGGTTAGGTAGAAATGGTGGCTCCGTAGATCCTAAGGAGGTGGCCCAAAAAATAGTCTCCCAACTTAAAGGGATCGGGGGAGCATCATCTGTAGGATTTGGCAAAAACAGGGTGATGAGTTTGGCAGATGCTATCGCCAAAGTTTTGGCAGAGGATTTGGCTGTTATCACTGATGAAATAGACAATGTGGAACAAGTGCCTTTGAATCTGACTGCAAATGGAGAGGATAAAGGTGTTAGTTCTGAACAAACTTCTGAACCACAAACTACTAACTACTCGCTACCAACTACCAATGTAGATCTTTG
This sequence comes from Candidatus Daviesbacteria bacterium RIFCSPLOWO2_01_FULL_39_12, assembly GCA_001776905.1. Lineage (GTDB taxonomy): Bacteria > Patescibacteriota > Microgenomatia > Daviesbacterales > UBA10151 > MFDM01. The sequence goes on from MFDM01000026.1 coordinate 23,972, forward strand.
CCCGGACTGTGGTTCAGCCTCATTTGTG
>MFDM01000026.1:24011-30315 GCA_001776905.1 Candidatus Daviesbacteria bacterium RIFCSPLOWO2_01_FULL_39_12
TGCTAGCTTATTAAAATCTCCCAGAGTATAATGTGGCCACAATGTCAGGATCAGAACTAGAAGGGACACCTTTAAGTGCATTCTTTGATAATCAGATTCCCGATAGGGGGGCTATTAATACTGATATAGAAACTAATAGGAGAAGTGAATTAGCAGAAAGCATCAGAGAAGAGTATGCAAGTTTAATAAATGCTTATGGTAAATCGAATGGTAGTGCATTGCAAGTAACTGTTTTTCCAAAGCCTAGACCTGCTGGATTTGAGAAGTTTACTATTACTTCATCTAGAGGTTGTCCAACTATTACCATTGAAGATTCAAATAATGAGTTAGTTAGTTTAAAGGTAATGTTAAGAAGTGAAAAACACGAAGACTTTGTAGCAAAGTATTATGATCCAGCTACTCTTACTTCAATTTTTCCGGAAGATGCTATTGAAGTAGAATTATGGGCAAACGGGATAGCTTCGGTTTCTGGATTAAATTATAGAACAAAAGCCTTTTTCATTTACCCGGAAAGAGTCTATAAAATTGATTCTGAAGTAGGGCATATACGAATGAAAGAGGGAGGAATAGAGGCAGTTAATTCCCATTCAGAAGATAATTTACCTTCGCTGGGGGAACTTGAATCCTTAATTGCACTTGTACCTTTACTTAGAGAGCGTTATGAAGTTCTTAGAGGGGAAACGTCTCGGGTAGAATCCCATCAAAATCCAGTAAAACAATTATCCGGTCCTGTTAAAAGATTTCTTGGATTATTTCAAAGAGGAAGACTGTGAATTCTGAAAAGGGGTTAACTATTCTTTATACTGGTGAAGGGAAAGGGAAGACTACGGCGGCGTTGGGGTTGGTGCTCCGGGCTGTGGGTTATAAAAAGAAATGTCTGATAGTCCAGTTTGGCAAGATCTGGTTCACCGGGGAAATAGCTGGGATAAAAAAGCTAGAACCTTTGGTAAAAATAATTCAAGGAGGGAAGGGGTTTGTTAAAATTCTAGGGGATAAACTGCCTTTTTCCGAACACAAAAAAGCAGCTCGAAAGAGTTTTGATACACTATACAAAGAAGTTATATCCGGCAATTGGGATGTAGTGGTTTGTGATGAAATTGTGGGTGCAGTCTCGTCTAAGTTATTACCCTTGGAAAAGGTAGTAAAACTCATCAAAGATAAACCTGATCAGGTGGATTTGGTATTAACCGGCCATCATGCCCCCAAAAAGTTGATTGATCTAGCAAATTTGGCAACAGAAATGGTAGAATTAAGGCACCCTTTTAAAAAGGGAATCATGGCTAGAAAAGGTATTGACTTCTAGCACTTTAAGTAGTAGACTGCTAACAAATGGTTGATATTAACAGATTTAATATAACGACACCAGTCAAACTTAAGCCCACCATGCCAGTGGGTCCTTTAAGGGATACAGTCATCTTTCCCGGCAACTCGGTGCCGATTATTTCCGGCAGACCCAAATCCAAAGCAGCCTTGGATGCTTCCTGGAACTCCGATAAGTTGATTGTTTTTGTCACCCAGAAAAACTCCAAAATAGAGGATCCTTCGGAAAAAGATCTTTTTAGAGTCGGGACGGTTTGTTTGATTAGAAGAGTGGTCAAAAATCCGGAAGGTGAATATACCTTGCAGGCTGAAGGGGTAGCCAGGGTTTATCTCAAAAGTTACACTCAGATAGAACCCTATCTGGCAGCAGAAATTGAAGAAATTCCAGAGCTTTATGAGCGATCAGAGCAAACTGAAGCACTAGTCAGGACGGTCAGAGAACAGGTCAAAAGATATCTGGAGTTGGGTGGAAATCCCTTTTTTGACCAATCTTCTTTTGCCAACTGGTCTTTGTTTACCTATTCTGAGGATCCAAATCAGCTGGTCAACTCCATTACTCAAGCCATTGATTTTAAAACCATTGATAAACAACAAATTCTGGAAATGGTCTCTGCTGCCGAAAGACTGCAAAGGCTGTCTGAACTTTTGGCAAAAGAAATCAGAATCATGGAGATTTCTCAAAAGCTCAATCAGCAAACTCAGGAAAGAGTCTCCAGGATGACTAAAGAAGCTATTTTAAGAGAGCAAATGAAAAGTATTGAGGAGGAGTTGGGTGGAGGGGACAGCGAGCATCAGGAGATTAGAGAGTTCGAATTAAAGATTAAAAAATCAGGTATGCCCAAGCAGGTGTTTGAGCGGGCCAGAAAAGAGCTGTCTAGGCTAGCCAAAATGTCTACCTATAATCCGGAAGCAGGTTATGTCAGAAATTATCTGGAATGGTTGACAGATTTGCCCTGGAAAGTCAGCAGGCAGGCCAAGATAGATCTTAAAAAAGCAGAAGAGATATTGGAAGAAGACCACTGGGGTTTGAAAAAGGTCAAAGAAAGGATAGTGGAATATCTGGCTGTCCATAAACTGGCCGGCAAGATGAAAGGACCAATCCTTTGTTTTGTGGGACCTCCGGGTACTGGTAAAACCTCTATCGGTAAATCTATTGCCAGAGCATTAGGTCGGAAGTTTGTCAAAATCTCTTTGGGAGGTATCAGAGATGAGGCGGAAATTAGAGGCCACAGAAGAACTTATGTGGGATCAATGCCCGGCAGAATTATTCAAGGAATTAAGCAGGCCGCCACCAATAACCCGGTTTTTATGCTGGATGAGATAGATAAAATCGGTAATGATTACAGAGGCGATCCTTCAGCAGCTTTGCTTGAGGCTTTGGACCCTGAACAAAACGAGGGATTTTCCGATCACTACTTGGAAGTGCCATTTGATTTGTCTAATGTGATGTTTATCACCACAGCCAATATTTTAGATACCATCCCGCCTGCCTTAAAGGACAGGTTAGAAGTGATTAGATATCCGGGATATACAGAAGATGAAAAATTCCATATTGCCAAAAAGTTTTTGATCCCCAAACAAATTATCAATCACGGGTTAAAAGATGCTCGGGTGGAGTTTAGTGACGAGTGCATCAGAGCTGTGATTAGAGAATATACCAGAGAAGCAGGAGTCAGAAATTTGGAAAGGGAGTTGTCGGCCATCCTAAGAAAAGTGGCCAGAAAAATAGCCGAGGGTGATGGGAAAAAGCAATTTAAAATTACGCCTGATGATGTTCATAAATTTTTGGGTCCCATCAGATTCTTACCGATTCTGGCTGAGAAAGAAGATGAAGTGGGTATGGCGACAGGTTTATCGGTGACGGAGGCAGGCGGAGAAGTGTTGTTTATTGAGGTGACTCTGATGCCGGGAAAAGGTGGGTTACTGTTGACCGGGCAGCTGGGAGATGTGATGAAAGAATCCGGCCAGGCTGCCATGTCCTACGTGAGATCTCATTGGGCATCTTTGGGACTTCCTGAAAGATTTTTCCAAAAAGTGGATGTACATGTTCATGTTCCGGAAGGAGCCATTCCCAAAGATGGTCCATCTGCGGGGATTGCTTTAACTTCGGCCATTGTGTCTGCTTTTATCAGAATTCCGGTGAAAAAGGATGTGGCCATGACCGGAGAGGTAACTTTAAGAGGAAGAGTCTTAGAGATAGGCGGATTTAAGGAAAAGGTGTTGGCTGCACACCGGGCCGGAGTCAAGACAGTGGTTGCGCCGGCTGATAATCAAAAAGATCTGGAAGATATTCCCTCTTATGTCCAGGCAGATTTAAAATTTGTTTTTGTGAAAAATATGGATGAAGTATTAGATGTGGCTTTAATCAGTCCTCCAAAACACATCCAGCAAAAACCACTCCCGGTAATTCCTGCTTACCTTGCATAAATATTTTTAATGATACTTTTGTAACCAAAAGTACCCAAAAGTTTCTTGCATTGAAAGTCGAGCTACTCGTCGGATTTTTCTGATCGGGGGCTCACCCCCTCGGATATTCACTAATCGTTCAGTATCCGGTTCCCCCTGATAGAAAAATCCTCTTCGTTTAACGCTCTTTGTTTCTAATGCAAGATTAAGAAAGAAAGATTAGATAAGAATATGAGTTCTTACTTAATTTTACGCTCAAAATATGCAAAATATCCGCAGGTGTCAATGCAAATACACCCCAAGGGCGTATAGAAGATTTGAGCTCAACAAATTTCTACAATCCCGAGGTGGAGCTACACTTCCACCCCCGAGGTGGAAACTCCGCGCTCACGATGACATGGGTTTTGTTAACTCCTGAATGGTTACAAGAATCCCTGTTGACTATCAGCTTTCTTTCTACTATGCTAATACTATGCTAATAATTAGAGTGAAAAAACTGGCAAGACTTATCTCACCGTTACTTATCTTCTTAGTGTTTCCAATTAGTGTTTCCAAAGTAATTGCTCAGGAAATAATCACGATCACCCCGCCTACAAAAGGTTTTAAAACAATTGGTGGTTTTATCGACAATGTTTTAATCGTCCTGCTCTCTATCGGGGCTATTATCCTGCTTTTTATGATTGTTTGGGGAGCATATGAGTGGATCACCTCAGGAGGAGATAAGGAATCAGTCAGTCGTGCCAGAGGCAGAATCACTGCAGCATTCATTGGCCTGGCAGTTTTGGCTGTGGCTTTTGCTTTGGCTAAGCTGGCAGCCACATTCTTAGGTTTCGATATCACCAATATTATAATCCCCACTCCTCCTCCATAATAGAAAATGAAATATATCATCCAATTTAAAGATACTTCTTGACCCTTCGATAAACTCAGGGTAAACTATAACTACTGCCTCTTAAAATTTCATGGAATTTATTGTAAATAATCTTAATTTAATAATTTGGGCTGCAGTGGCGGCGGCTTTATTATATGGATTTTGGCTGATAATTGATGTTTTAAAAAGGGATGCAGGTGATGAAAAAATGCAGGAGATTGCATCAGCCATCCAGGTGGGAGCTGCAGCATATCTTAGAAGGCAGTATACGGTAGTGGCCATGGTGGCTGTGGTGCTGGCTGGTTTACTGTATTACAACTTAGGGCAAAACACGGCCTTAGGATTTCTGATTGGCGCATTTTTGTCAGCTTTGGCCGGATTTATCGGCATGTCTGTGGCTGTGAGGGCCAATGTCCGGGTAGCTGAGGCGGCCAAACAAGGCTTAAGAGGAGCTTTTGATCTGGCCTACAAAGGGGGAGCAGTCACCGGATTTTTGGTGGTGGGTTTGGCTCTTGGTGCAGTTTACGGTTTTTATCAATACACGGGTGGAGATCTCAAAGCTTTGGTGGGATTGGGGTTTGGTGGATCGCTGATTAGTGTTTTTGCCAGATTAGGGGGAGGCATTTTTACCAAAGGAGCTGATGTGGGTGCAGATCTGGTGGGGAAGCTGGAGGCAGGTATTCCTGAGGATGACCCGCGAAATCCGGCAGTGATTGCCGATAATGTGGGGGATAATGTGGGTGACGATGCCGGAATGGCAGCAGATATTTTTGAGACTTATGTAATCACTGCTATAGCCGCCATGATTTTGGGAAATTTACTTTTCGAAGGATACAAAAATGCCATTACCTTTCCTCTGGTAATTTTGGCCATGGGTATTTTAGCCTCTGTTTTAGGCTCATTTTTTGTTAAGCTATCCAATAAAAACATCATGGGCGCTTTATATAGAGGATTGATTGCTACGATGGTTTTTTGTGCGATTCTTTTTTATCCGGTCACCTCGGCTTTAATGGCAGGAAATGCAGATTACCCGGTTTTAAATTTGTATCTGGCTTGTTTGGTGGGAGTAATAGTCACAGCAGGAATGGTTTTTATTACCGAGTATTATACGGGCACTGGATATGCTTCTGTTCAAAACTTGGCTTTAGCCTCAAAAACAGGACATGCCACCAATATTATTGCCGGATTGGCTCTTTCTTTAAGATCCACTTTTTGGCCGATTATTTTAATCTGTGCAGCTGTGTTGGTCAGCTTTGCTCTGGCAGGGCTTTTCGGTGTGGCTTTGGCTGGTGTGACTATGTTGTCTTTGGCTGGGATTATAATTGCCATTGATGCTTTTGGTCCGGTGACTGATAATGCCGGCGGAATTGCCGAGATGGCCAATCTGAGTGCCAAAGTCAGAGCTGTGACAGACCCTTTGGATGCAGTTGGTAATACCACCAAAGCCGTCACCAAAGGTTATGCCATAGGTTCGGCTGCTTTGGCTGCTTTAGTTTTGTTCTCGGTTTATACTGAGGATTTTTCATCAGCAGGAGTAAAACTTGATTTTTCCTTATCTGACCCTGCAGTTTTGGTGGGACTGTTTATTGGTGGAGCGCTGCCTTATCTTTTTGCCTCTTATGCCATGGAGGCGGTGGGAAAAGCAGGAGGAGCGGTGGTGGAAGAAGTCAGAAGACAGTTTAAAGAAATCAAAGGCATCATGGAAGG
>MFDM01000027.1 GCA_001776905.1 Candidatus Daviesbacteria bacterium RIFCSPLOWO2_01_FULL_39_12
TATTTACGGGAACATACCGACTTATGTCCTAATTCAGTACTTCCAGTTAATCTACTTTTGAGCTAACTCTCTATTAGCAGCCTATTATATACTAATGCTCCACTCTACCTGTAAATCCTTAATTATTTAAGCAATCTTTGCCCTGTGGGTTAAAATATTTGCCCAGGTTAAAGCCTTTTCTGCCCAGAAACGTTTGTCTTGACTATTTAAAGTCTTTTTAAGATAAGGAAATTCTGTCTTTAACCTCTCCAGGGTAGGCTTAAAATCTCTTGATATCTTTTGTCTATCTAAGTCAGCTAGATAGTTTTCAGTTTGCTTCATGAATTTATTAATTAACTCACTCCTTTTATCATAACCTTCATAAACCCACTGACTTAATCTTGATAGATTAACTGAGATATTTAAAATCTGCAATTTGAGTGGTAAATCTATTTGGCTTAAAGAATGATCAACTAATTTCATAAAAGTATCTTTTCAACAATTTCCTTAAACCTTTTTCTTAAATTTTCTGAAAGTATGTCACGACTGGGATTATCATTGGGACGAATATTAATCATTGAGTTATAATCAATCTCTTTGGTAGTAAAATCAATACCACCTCCCCATAGATTTTTTTGCTCACAACCATACTCTAAGAGTAGTTGTTCTTCATCATAATGCATACCTCCCCCTCCAGCCAAAATTTCTTTTTCAACATCAACAACTACTTTTATATAATCGCCTAATTCATAACTCATTTTATCTAATTCTTTTTTAGTTGCTTTTCTATTCCTAATTATAATAATTGGCATTTGAGAAATTATATCATGCAAACTTAATTCCTAATTCCACATTCCACCCCGGGGGTGGAATTGTAGCTACACTGATACAAAGGATGTTAAATTTTTTTCTAAATTTTTGTTAGAAACAAAGAACGTTAAACGAGGAGGATTTTGATATCAGGGGGAACCGGAAACTGAAACGTAAGATTCATTCCCATCTTCACTACTTAACTCCAACTCCATCAATTGTTTAAAACCTTTTCTGGGTTTTAACCCTTTATAAACTATTTTATAAACCATCTCCATAATTGGTACTTCAATATTTTTTGCCTTTGCTAATTCATGCGCAGCCCTCACTGTAAATAGCCCTTCAATGGTTTCATCAGATTCGATAAGCTCCTTTGGGTTAACCCCTCTTCCGATTCTTAAACCAGCCTTATAATTTCTACTTTTACCGGAGGTACAAGTTAATATTAAATCCCCCATGCCTGAAAGCCCTGCAAATGTTAGCTCATCTGCCCCCATTTCTACCCCCAACTTTATCATTTCCGCAATACCTCTAGTGATTAAAGCTGCCCTACCATTTTCCCCATATCGCAGTCCATCCCCAATCCCCACCCCAATTGCAATTACATTTTTTAGCGCTCCGCCTAACTCTACTCCCACAACATCATCTTGTGTATAAATCCTGAAATTTTCACTGCTAAAAATTTTCTGTAGATCTTGAGCTATTTCCTTGTTCTTGGATGCTATAACAGTTAAGGTAGGCAGTCTTTTACCAACCTCAATGGCAAAATTTGGCCCGGATAAAACTGCCAGTTTTGAGGAAATTTGCGGATCCATTTGCTCTAAAACCTCTGACATACAAAGATTTGTATCCTCCTCAATTCCTTTCGAAACACAAAGAACCTTTGTATTGTTTTTTAAAAGTGGTTTTATTTGAGTAAAAAAGTTTCTAACATGAGCGCAATCACAAGCTAAAACTAATACATCGGCATCTTCTAACGCTTCTTCCAAGTTTGAGATAGCACAAACTCTACCATTAAATTTAATCTTTGGTAATCTTTTTGTGTTTTCCTTTTCTTGATTAAAGTGATCCGCATCTTCCTGATGTCTAAAATATAACTTAACATGGTGCCCATTATCGGAAAGGGGAACTGCCAAAGCAGTCCCCCAAGCACCAGCAGGCAGAATAGAAATATTTAACTTGCCCATTTTTGCATTATATCATTTGAAAATTTAACTTAGAAAAAGAGGTCTCAACTATTTTCATATTAAATCTTGCATTGACACAAAGGATGTTAATTTTTTTTCTAAATTTTTGTTAGAAACAAAGAGCGTTAAACGAGGAGGATTTTGATATCAGGGGGAACCGGAAACTGAATGATTAGTGAATTTCCGAGGGGGTGAACCCCCGATCAGCAAAATCCGACAAGTAGCTCGACTTTCAACAAAAAGAGTTTTGTGATACTTTTGCTCCCAAAAGTATCAATAGAAAATATATACAAAGCAGGGATTGGTAATTCAAAAAGTGTAAGTATCATCTAGCCGTTTGCCTTAGAGAGTCAGATGCTATTGAGCCTTTCAAAATTGCTACTCTGTGCTCATCTCTAGCTTTTACAAACACCTCTTGTGCTTCAGAGAGAGGACGGTTTTGACAAATCAATCGCCAGAATTTACCCCAAAGACCATCATGTTCCCCACTACTTATTAGGTGATTGTAAACAAGAGGGCTGATTTCAAGAATCCGGGGACTTTGCTCTTGTCTTAACTTACGCATTACTTGTGCACTCACAGGTTCATGTTCTGACATATTTAATGCTCAACCCTTCCTGTAAATCCGGAGGATTCAACTATTTCTCAACTATTTATAAACTCCTTGTCTTTGACCTATTGCTTTTATGGTAATTGTTTTATTTTCAAGGCTAACACTATAAATAATTCTAACTGGAGGAATTTTGATTCTATAAGATCCTTTATATTCACCTGCCATTTTCTCACCTAAGAAAGGATTTTCTGATAAACTATTAATTGATTGAGTAATTTTGGGCAAATAAATTCTATCAATCTTTTTAAGATCTTTTTTTGCGTGGTTTGATAGTTTTATTTGAAACATTTTCTTCTAAACCAAGTTCCTTTTTTACATCTTCCCAATCAACAAGTCTACCAGCTTTAATATCTTCCTCGCCTTTTTTAATTGCTCTTACTAGTTCTGGATCTGACATAACATCTAAAGTTGCTTCCCAGGAAGCTAATTCTTCTGGGGAAATTAAAACTGCCTTAGTTTCACCTTTGTTGGTAATTCCTATCATTTTCCCTGAAGCTGCCACTTCATTGATAAGATCATATAAATTAGACCTAGCTTGAGTCACTGAAACTGTATTCATAAGGATAAGTGTACGCTATTCCGTACGCTTTGTCAATCCTTCAATTTCATAAATGCACAAGGTAGGAATTGGTAATTCATTGGTCCAGTCTTAATCTGGTAAAGTCACGGGGTGAATAATAAATAAAAGGTCTCCCGAGAATCTTAACTTCCCATCCATTCTTAAGATATGCTACGTGTCCAACCACATCATCTTTTCTGTGTACAAATAATGCGTTTCTTCTGCCAGAATCTAGGGTAAAAGCAAGATATACATGGAAATCAACTACCACATCATCAACCTCCAACCAAGAATGCCTAAGTTTTCTTCCGTGTATATCTATTAATGTATCTGAGGTTGGCCAAGATTTTCGTAAGAAAGAAGCTTGGTATACCACTGTACCATCATTTACAGTTAAATTTGTATAACCTGGGGCTATTTTTAAAAAATCTCCAATTCTTCTTGCATACTCATGACATCGGTAGTTTCCTCTGACTCCTTCTACCTGAAGTAATCCAAGTATTATACGGACATTCTTTTCTAAATGTTCAGTCTCAATCTTTTGCATAAAAACTTAATTAGCAGATATGTTAATGTTCAACACGGCCGGTAAAGCCAGAAGATTCGACAATTTTATCCGTAATATTTTTTGGCACTGGTTCATAGTGGTCTGCTTCCATGTAATAGGTGGCACGACCTTGAGACATACTTCTGATGGCTGTGGCATATCCATGCATTTCTGCCAAAGGTACTAAAGCAATTACCACCCTGGCATTACCACGGGATTCTGAAGATAAAATCTGGGCTCTTTTGGAAGATAAATCACCGATAATCTCTCCCAAAAACTCCTCCGGGGTAGTCACCTCCACCTTCATGATCGGCTCTAAAAGAATCGTGTCAGCTCTCTTGCAAGCATCAGACAGCCCTAATGATCCAGCGATTTTGAAAGCTATCTCAGATGAATCAACATCATGATATGATCCATCATAAACAGTCACTTTTATATCCGTTAAGGGATATCCTGCCAAAACTCCGGTATCTTCTTTCTCAATAACGCCTTTTTCAATAGGTGGAATAAACTCTCTGGGAATGGCACCACCCACCACCTCTGATACAAATTCCCGTCCTTGACCACGGGGGAGCGGTTCTATTTTTAAAAGACAGTGCCCGTATTGACCACGTCCACCTGTTTGTCTGATATATTTTCCTTCACCTTCAGCCGGCTTAGTAATAGTCTCCTTATAGGCCACCTGTGGCTGGCCAACACTAGCATCCACTTTAAATTCCCGCTTCATCCGATCAACCAAAATCTCCAGCTGCAGCTCACCCATGCCAGCAATAATTGTCTGCCCTGTCTCAGGATCTGATTTCACCCTAAATGTGGGATCTTCCTCTGCTAACCTGTTTAAGGCATAGCCCAGTTTTTCCTGATCAGACTTTGTTTTTGGCTCAATTGCCAAAGAAATAACCGGATCCGGAAAGTTGATAGATTCCAAAATTATGGGGGCACTCTCTATACAAAGTGTATCTCCGGTGACAGTATCTTTCAAACCTACTGCAGCCACAATTTCACCTGCATATGCTTCCTCAATTTCCTCCCGATCATTGGCATACATTAAAAGCAACCTGCCCACTCTTTCTTTAATTTGCTTGGTGGCATTATAAACATATGTGCCGGATTTCAAAGTTCCTGAGTAAACCCTGATATAAGTTAGCTTTCCCACATGCGGATCAACCTGAATTTTAAATGCTAAGGCAGACAAAGGAACTCCGGGATCTGCTTTTCTCTCTGAAACCTCACCGCTTTTTGGATCCAGTCCGGAAACAGAGGCAATATCTTGAGGGGATGGCAAATATTCCACCACACAGTCTAACATTGGCTGAACACCTTTATTTCTTAAAGATGAGCCAGCTAAAACAGGCACAATTTTGTTTTCAATCACAGCTTTTCTTAAAGCCTTTTTCAACTCTTCCACACTGATTTGCTGTCCACCTAAATATTTCTCCATTAACACATCATCTGTTCCGGAAATTTCCTCCACCAATTTCTCTCTGTATTTTTCTACATCTGAGGCCATATCTTGAGGAATTTCCACTTCGTCAAATTTTGCTCCTGTATCGCTTGTCCCGAGCGTAGTCGAGGGATCGCCTTCCCATATATAGGCCTTTTTGGTCAAAAGATCTACCACTCCTTTAAATTCATTTTCCTTCCCTATTGGCAAATTATAAGCAATAGCATTGGCACCAAGCTTATCTCTGGCCGATTGGATAGTGCCATGAAAGTCTGCTCCCACCACATCCATTTTATTGGAAAATGCAATCAGAGGAACTTGATATTTGTTGGCCTGTCTCCACACAGTCTCTGTTTGAGACTGCACTCCGGAGGAAGAATCCAGCACAATTACTCCTCCATCCAAGACCCTTAAGGATCTCTCTACCTCTGCGGTAAAATCCACATGACCCGGAGTATCTATCAGATTAATCCTGGTGTCTTTCCAAAGAGTGGTGATGGCAGCAGAGACAATGGTGATGCCACGTTCCCGCTCTTGCTCCATCCAGTCAGTCACAGTGGTTCCCTCATCAATATCACCAATTTTATAAGTTTTGCCTGTATAAAAAAGAATTCTTTCGGTAGTGGTAGTTTTGCCGGCATCTATATGGGCAATAATGCCGATATTTCTGATTCTATCTAATGGAAAATCACGTTTGGTCTTTTGTATAGCCATAGTTAGCCTTCCAGATCTTGAATAATCTTTTTCACTTGTTCAATCTGCACCCTTAAAGTATCCGCATCCTCGCCTGCCATAATATAGGCGGCATTTTCAGACAAATCTCCATCCTGGGCAGCCTGGCCTTTTTTGAGCATGATTTCGGACAGCTGCTCTTCCAGCTGCTTCAAATTCTCTTTCCACATTTTCAGTTTTTGTTGTCTTACGTTTTTATTCATGTTGGTCTTAATTTAAAAAACCTCCCTCGTTTTTTGGGAGGCCACAACTACATATTATATATTCCCCATCCTAAAAGTCAACTTAATTGATAAACCCAACCTGGCTGCCATTTAAAGGGGGTAGTGACCAAAGTTTTTAAATCTACTCCATTAATCCAAACTTGTCCCATGCGCTTCGAAGATTATGGTTACCATCTAAAGTGGGCAAAAGCCCTATTGGCCTGAGCTTGTTTTTGCACATCATCTTTTTTCTTGATGGCTGCTCCTACTCCCTGCGAAGCATCTATCAACTCTTGTGCTAACTTTCGATCAAAACTATGAAACTCTTTATTAGATCGGGTACTGGCTGAAGCTAAAATCCATCTAATGGCTAATGCTTCCTTTCGATCGCCGCGCACTTCCACCGGCACCTGGTATGAGGCACCTCCAACGCGACGTGGTCTTACCTCCATCTTGGGAGCTACATTTTGGATGGCTTTTTCCAAAACAGCCACCGGCTCTTGCTTAGTGTTAGCTTTAATTTGATCCAAGGCTTTATAAACCAAACTCTGGGCGATGCTTTTTTTGCCATCCTGCATGAGCTTGTTGATAAATCTTGTCAAAAGTCTGGATCCGTAGATAGGATCTGGCGGGAGTAATCTGGTCGGGGCCTTCCTGCTACGCATTGACTGCTCCTCCTTCAGGGATCGGTGCAGCTGCTACCGGAGCAGTCTTGGGAACTGAACCTCCGCCTCCAGCCTTAGTTCCATATCTTGACCTCCCTTTCTTCCGCCCCACCACTCCTGCCAGATCATACTTTCCTCTAACCAGATGATATTTAACTCCTGGCAAATCTTTAACTCGACCCCCTCTGACTAAAACAATACCGTGTTCAGCCAGCGAATGACCTTCACCTTGAATATAGGCTGTCACCTCAGTCCTGTTGGACAATCTGACTCTGGCCACTTTTCTCAAGGCTGAATTGGGTTTTTTGGGTGTCATGGTTTTGACCAAAGTGACCACCCCCCGCTTTTGCGGATTAAACAAACTTTTATATCTTCTATCTTTGGCATTAAAGCTTCTTCTTAAAGCAGTCGCTTTGATCTTTCTGGTGATCTTTCTTCTGCCTTTTCTGATAAGTTGATTAATTGTAGGCATCTCATACCTCCACTTTCGCCCTATCTGGACTTGTTGGTATTAAACGACCAATTAGCGCTTCGCTGAGTAATTGGTCGTGTAAGCTTCAACTTTTGCCCTGTCAGGACTTGTTGGTATTAAACGACCAATTATAACATTTTCTTTAAGCCCTAGCAATTTATCGATCTTGCCCTGGATGGCCGCATCCGATAAAACTGAGGTGGTTTCCTGAAATGAAGCTGCAGACAAAAAGCTCTCAGTCTGAAGAGAAGCCCTGGTAATCCCCAGTATGACCACTTCTGCTGTGGAGGGCTCTCCGCCCGATGCCAAAATCCGCAAGTTCTCCTCTTCAAAACGAATTTTGTCAACAATCTCACCCGGCAAAAGATTAGTATCCCCTTGAGTTTCAATCCTGACCTTATCGGACATTTTTCTGACAATTACTTCAAAATGTTTCTCGTTTATTGGCACACCCTGGGATTCATAAACTGATCTAACCTGATCTACAATATACCTTTGAGCGGCTTTCAAACCTTGCACCCGTAAAATCTCTTTGACATCAATATGGCCTGAGGCTAAAACTGTTCCCGCGTCAATTAACTGACCATCTTCTACCAAAAGTGTTGAGGTGGCTGGAATAATATATTCTCTTTCATCGTGAGGCTTGCTGGTAGTTCTGACTCTCACTCTAATGCCCATTTCAGTCTCCTCAATTGTCACTTTACCGGCAATTTCAGACATGGGAGCAATAATCTTAGGTGTCCTAGCCTCAAAAAGCTCCTCTACCCTAGGCAGTCCCTGAGTAATGTCCAATCCGACTATTCCGCCGGTATGGAAAGTTCTCATGGTCAACTGTGTGCCCGGCTCGCCGATGGCTTGAGCTGCCACCACTCCCACAGGCGTACCGATGGCAACTTGAGTTCTGGTGGTCAAATCATAACCATAACATAAACTACATATACCGAAGGTAGCCTGACAAGTTAGGGGGGAGCGGGCATTCACTTTGGAGGCTTCCACTTTTAGTAAAGTTTCAATCTCCTTTTCAGTGATAATTTGTCCCTTTTTAATAATTACTTTTCTACTCTTCGGATCAGTGACATTATCTAAAACCATCCTGCCTAAAAGTTTCTCCCTGGCGCTGGTGAAGTTTAATTTTGATATGTCGTATTCCAAACCTTCCTCAGTCTCACAATCTTCCTTTCTGACAATCACATCATGAGCCACATCAACTAGTCTTCTGGTTAAATATCCGGCATCTGCTGTTTTTAAGGCTTTGTCAGCCACCCCTTTTCTGGCACCTCTGGCTGAGGTAAAGTATTCAAAAACTGATAAGCCCTGCCGGTAATTTGACTTAGTAGGCAACTCCACAATCTTACCAGTTGGGTCTGTTGACAAACCCCTCATAGCAGATAACTGTTTGGCCTGATCTCTTGAACCCCTGGCGCCCGCCTCCACCATCATCCTGATCGGATTATCTCTTCCTAAAAACTCCCAGGTAGCGATTGCCAAATCTTCGGTGGTTTTTATCCAGACCATTTGTGATAGTTGTGATTTTTCCTGCGGTGTGATTAACCCTTTATTCATATTCTTCTCAATTTTTTCAATCTCCTCCTCCGCCTTTTCTAAATACTCCTGTTTATCTGGCAAAATCTTGGCGTCAAAAATAGAAATTGACACTCCCGCCAGGGTCGCTCCCATAAAACCGAGTGTTTTGATATTGTCAATCAGCTCTATTACTTCCTCTTTAGGTAAAATCTCTGTTGCATTTAGGATAATATCTCTGATGGTTAATCCCTTGACCTCTTTATTGAAAAACCTCATCTGTGACGGTAAAACCTGATTAAACATGATCCTGCCAACTGAAGTTTCCAAAATCTCTCCATTTACTCTGACTTTTAATTTTTCCTGAATATTAATTTTTTCCAACCTGAAAGCCAGCATGGCTTCTTCCTCAGACACAAAAAATTTCATCTGAGTATCCTCCTTTTGCAAAGTGGTCATATAATAACAACCCAAGGCCATTTCCCGATTTGGCACAGTAATTGGCTGGGCATTAGCTGGGCCAAAAATATTCTCCTTAGCCATCATCAATGTTTTGGCCTCCTCTTGAGCTTTGGCAGATAAGGGAACATGGACTGCCATTTGATCTCCGTCAAAATCTGCGTTAAAACCTGCACAAATGCAGGGATGAATTTGAATAGCATTGCCATCAACCAGAACCGGATAAAATGCCTGGATTCCCAGTCTGTGTAAGGTAGGTGCACGGTTAATTAGGATGGGATGGCCAGTGACAATCTCTTCTAAAATATCCCAGACTTCATTGGGACGGGCCTCCAAAACATTTTTGGCGCCTTTAACATTGGCAGCCAAACCTCTTTGGATCATCTCCCTTAAAACAAAAGGTTTAAACATCTCCAAAGCCATCTCTTTAGGTAAGCCTACCTGATCAAGTTTTAATTTAGGTCCGACCACAATCACTGATCTGCCTGAATAATCTACTCTTTTACCTAGAAGGTTTTGCCTGAATCTGCCTTGTTTGCCCCGCAACATATCTGATAAAGATCTGAGAATGTGGGTAGCCACCGGACCTGTTCTTCTGGAGGTTCTACCTGATGAATCAATCAAGGCATCCACCGCTTCTTGCAACATTCTTTTTTCATTTCTTAAAATTATCTCCGGCGCGCCTAAGTGAATCAATCTGTTTAAGCGGTTATTGCGATTGATTACTCTTCTGTATAAATCATTTAAATCAGAGGTGGCAAATCTGCCTCCGGGCAGTTGAACCATCGGACGTAGATCCGGTGGCAAAACAGGTAAAATTCTGGTAATTAACCACTCAGGCAAAATAGCTGCAGCTCTCATTCCTTCAACCACTCTCAGTCTTTTTGTGGCTTTGATATGTTTTTGGCCGGTGGATTTTCTGACTTCCTCTCTTAAATGGGCAGACAATTTATCCAGCTCCAGTTTTTGTAAAACTTCCAAAATTGCCTCTGCCCCCATCCCCAAGCTCACAAAGTTGGAAACACCATATTCAATCAGTTTTGAATACTCTTCCTCTGATAAGAGTTTCAGAGGCGAAACACCCTTGACTAAATCAGACACCGCCTTAAAAATCCCCTCCAGTTGACCTAATTCCACCACATGATTATCTCTCAATTTTTGGATATCTGATCTTTTTTTAAGCTCCGCCTCCTGTGATTCCAGTTCAAATTTCTCCTTATCCATCTTTTTCTTTAGCTGAGCTAAATCCTTTTTCAGAGTAGTCTCCAGCTCTTTAATGACTTTTTCCAAATCCTCTTTGAGTTGATCCTGTTTTTTGACCAGATCCTTTTCCAGTTTTTCCAAGCTGGCAGTTTTTTGGGAAGAATCAATCGCTGTTACCAGATATGAGGCAAAATAAACGACTGCTTCTAAGTTTTTAGGAGATATGTCCAAAAGCAGTGACAGTTTAGAGGGAGCCCCTTTAATAAACCAGTTGTGAGCCACCGGTGATGCCAAACTGATATGGCCCATTCTTTCTCTTCTGACCTTTGATTGAGTTACCTCAACTCCACATTTATCACATATCACACCACGATACCTGATCCTTTTGTATTTACCACAGTAACATTCATAATCTTTGGTGGGACCAAAGATATTTTCGGAAAACAGTCCGTCTTTTTCCGCCTTTAAAGTTCTGTAATTGATAGTTTCCGGTTTGGTGACCTCCCCAAAAGACCAGGAGCGGATCTGTTCAGGTGAGGCTATAGTCAATTTTAAGCTTTCAAAATCCAAAAGATCGTTCATCCTTCCTCCTTTACTGTTTCATTGGTTGTATCGAGTACTTCAAACGGACTGCTTTCCGCCTTAAGCTCTACCTCAGAAGCTTGAGGCGTAGCTTCCAAAACCTGTTCAAGTTGCGCCACTTCCTCCACCACAGCTGGTTTCTCTTCCACCTCAGGTGCCTGAACTATTTTTGCTCCGATTGTTTCAACAGACAAAGATAGAGCCTGTAATTCTTTAACCAATACCTTAAATGATTCAGGGATTAAAGCTTGGGGAATATCTATACCTTTAACAATTGCTTCGAAGGCCTTGGCCCTGCCCACCACATCATCACTTTTTATAGTCAGCATTTCCTGCAAAATATAAGCTGCGCCATAGGCCTCCAGGGCCCAAACCTCCATCTCTCCCAGCCTTTGTCCACCCATTTGGGCTTTACCACCCAGGGGTTGTTGTGTCACTAAAGAATATGGACCGGTTGATCTGGCATGAATCTTTTCCTCAACCATATGGATCAGCTTTAAGATATAGTTTCTGCCTACCACGATGGTATTTTGAAAAGGTTGACCACTTCTCCCGTCTATCAGCTTCATCTTTCCGTCAGCCGGATAGCCGGCTTTTTTTAGCTCCGAAGTCAAAATTTCCTCCGGTATCTTTTCGAAAACCGGAGCGGCTATTTGATAGCCTAATTTGGTGGCAACCAAACCCCAGTGGGTTTCCAAAAGCTGTCCCAAATTCATTCTTGATAAGACTGACAGGGGAGAAATGATAATGTCAATGGGTGTACCGTCCTCAAGATGAGGCATATCTGAGGTCGGCACAATTTTAGAGATGACCCCTTTGTTACCATGCCTACCAGCCAGCTTGTCTCCCTCAGTCACCTTTCTCATCTGAGCCACTTTAACCTTGATTCTCATCAAAGTACCTGTATCCAACTCATCACCCTCATCGCGGGATAAAATCTGCACACCAATAACCGTACCTCGCTCCCCATGCGGAACACGTAATGATGTATCTCTAACTTCTTTGGCTTTCTCTCCAAAGATGGCTCGCAGTAACCTTTCTTCGGCAGTCAGCTCAGTCTCACCTTTTGGTTGCACTTTTCCCACCAAAATATCATTTGGTCTCACCTCAGCCCCAATCCTGACAATGCCTTTTTCATCCAAGTTAGCCAAAGCCTGCTCTGCCACATTGGGAATATCCGGTGTCAACTCCTCCGGTCCCAGCTTGGTTTCCACCACATCAACTTCATACTCCTCAATGTGAATAGATGTTAAAACATCATCCTTCACCAATCTATCTGAAACCACGATGGCATCCTCATAACCTAACCCGTCAAAGCTCATATAAGCTATCAACAGATTGCTGCCCAAAGCCAGCTCGCCGTTTTGGGTGGCTGCCCCGTCTATCAAAAGGTCTCCTTTTTTCACTTTCTGATTTAAAGACACCACCGCTTTTTGGGAATAACAGGTGCCTTGCGGAGAATGAACAAATTTTTTAATCTCATATTTGATTTCCCCTCTCCTGGCTTTGAGAATTAATTTGTCACCATCTACATAGGTCACAGTGCCATCCTCAGAAGAGCGCACCACCCTGCCCATATTATCTGCCACCACTCTTTCCATGCCTGTTCCCACAATCGGGGCTTGCGGCAAAAGTAGCGGTACAGCCTGACACTGCATTTGGGTTCCCATCAAAGCCCTGTTAGCATCGTCATTGGCTAAAAAGGGAATCAGTGAGGCAGAGGTGCCAAAAATCTGTTGTGGAGAAATATCAATCAAAGTCACATCTTTAACCAAACCTTCGAAAAAACTACCCTGAAATCTGATGGGCACTCTCTCATCTGTTATATAGCCTTTTCCGTCAATGGTCACTGTGGCTTCCGTAATACGAAAAGCCTCCTCGTCATCAGCTGTTAAATACACAGTTTCATTGCTTACTTTAGGCTTACCTTTTTCCATGATCACTTTTCGATATGGTGTTTCCAAAAATCCATATTCGTTGATCCTGGCAAACAAAGCCAGGTAAGTCACCAGCCCGATATTTTGTCCTTCAGGTGATCTGATCGGATCGATTCTGCCGTATTGAGAGTGATTAATATCCCTGACGGAAAATGAAGCCCGATCTCTGGTAATACCTCCTACACCCATTACCGATAACCTCCTTAAATGATCCAGCTCTGATAAAGGATTGACCTGATCTAAGATGGATGATAGTTGAGAAGAACGGAAAAATTCATTGACTGATGCAATCACCGGCTTAGCATTAATGAGCCCACCCGGTGTAACCTCCTGGTCTGCGGCTGCCAAAGACATCCTTTCCTTAATAATTCTTTCCAGTCTTAATATGCCAATCCTGAAGGCATTTTGCTGAACAAGTTCTCCTGCACATCTGACACGCCTGTTGGCCAAATGGTCAATATCATCCAACCTTCCCTCCCCATTAGTCAGTTTGATCAAATATTTTAAAGCGGCAATGATGTCGTCTTTGGTTAAAATCCAATTTTCTTCTGTATTTGGTAGCTTCAACCCCAGTCTTTTATTAATCTTGAATCTACCCACTTTAGTTAAGTTGTAGCGTCTTGAGTTAAAAAACATCCCATCCAGCAAAGCTTTGGCATTATCCAAAACAATCGGATCTCCCGGTCTCATCTTGCGGAAAATCTCCAGCAGCGCTTCGTCAGTATTGGTGGTGGGATCTTTGGCCAAAGATACATCAATTAGTCTGTCCTCTACTGTATCTACATCTTTAAACAGCTCGATTATCTCTTGCGTCTCAGAAAACCCCAAAGCTCTTAAAAAAGTAGTCACCACAAACTTCCTTCTTCTGTCAATTTTGGCAGTCAAAACTCCTGTTCTAGAAACAGAAAACTCCAGCCATGACCCCCGATAAGGTCTGATTTCTGCAGAATAGAGTCTTCTGCCTGTAATTGGATCCTCAATTGCAGAAAAGAATACACCGGGAGAACGAACCAGCTGATTAATGATGACTCTTTCCACACCATTGATAATAAAGGTGCCTTTTTCCGTCATTTGGGGAATATCACCTAAAAAGACCTCTTGCTTGGATTTTTGACCGGTCTGTTTGTTGGTTAAAACTGCTCCAATCTTTAAAGGAGCATCATAGGTGACACCTTTTTCTTTGGCTTTCTCTGCATTATATTTTGTTTTACCAAAGGAAAAATCTTCCAACTGAAGCAGCCAGTTTTTACCTGTAAAATCTTCTACAGGAGAGATCTCATCCAAAACTTCTCTGATGCCAGTTGTTAAAAACCAGAAGTATGAATCAAGCTGAAGCTGGATTAGGTTTAATTGCGGTAGCGAAGCTGATGTTTGCCCCCAGTATTTCCGTTGACTTTCTGATTTCTTTTTATCTTGAGACATTAGTAGATGGTCAAAAATTTTATCCTATAGATTCACAAAAATTAAGGCACGCAATGCACGCCCTAACGTAACTTATATTAAACTCCCCTTAAAATACCATATACTGCGAGGCTTTGTCAATAGCTTTCTTGGCAAAAACTTCCACTTCTTTCTCAAGACCAAATTTAAGTTGATGACGGGAAAACCAAGCATATTCTTCATCCATTTTTATCTTTTGGGGATTTTTGCAAAAAGCAAAATAGATGTTATCAACATGGAAATGTACTGGTTCATCTTTATATGATGGAATCTTCTCTTGAATGATGGCTCGTGGAGTTATTAATTGCTCCACATCTTTTGTTTTTAAAAGTCTATCTTCAGATATCAACTTAATAGTAAGGTTCGTTTCTTCTCTAACCTCTCTTAAAACTGTCTCCATGGGGTTCTCATCTCTCTCAACATGTCCGCCAATCCCAATCCAAATATTGAGCTTTTTATGCCTATGAAGTAAAACTTTTAATTCACCATTAATCTTGGAGATAATATAAGCCGTAGCTGTAAAATGCTTTAACATTTACTTCTTAAACTGCAATTTATACATTTCAATCAACTCTTTTACAGTAGTTGCATCCTCTGCTTGTTTGTCAGATCCGCGGAATTTAACCAGACGGGGAAATCTTAAGGCATACCCTGGTTCTGAATCTGTTTTACCTGCTGTATGAACAGGGGATCTGGTAATCTCATCTGCCAAAACTTCTATCACAATTTCCGGTGCTATCCAAACAGATGGTACCAAAATTGAGTTTACTCTGGCCGGTCTTTTATCCACTTTTATTTTATCCGCTCTTTTGTGGATCTCTCTCCACTCTTCATCTGTCAAACCTGTCCCAATCTTTGATACTGTCACAAATTCATCATTTTTATTATCATAAACTCCCACCAAAAGTGCTCCTGCACCAAAAGAAACCCTCTTTCCCCTCCCATAAACATAACCCAAAATCACACAATCAATGGTATCTTTTAACTCACCGTTGGAATGTCTTTTTAATTTAACCCAGTTAAAATTCCTGGCTCCAGCCTCATATTTACTATCAGGACGTTTTACAATTAATCCTTCAAGTCCCTTGGTCAGCGCATCATCAAAAAGTTCCTGAATTCTTTCCGGCGAATCTGTAATCTCGCCTGGTTGTGGAATTAAAACATCATCACCTTTTATCGTCTGCTCTAGACTCTTAATTCTTGACTCTAGCGACTTTTCCATTAGGGATTTTCCGTTTAAATACATAATGTCAAAAACAAAAGCCTTCAGTGGAAGCTTAATTGCCATTTCTTCAATCCCATACTTTCGGCGGCGTTTTGTGGTCTCCTGAAAAGGTAAAAATTCCTCTGATTGCGGATTATAAGCCAAAGCTTCCGAATCCAAAATTGCTGATTTTGCCTTAACTTGAGCCAAAACACCTTTAATAATGTCTGGAAACATTGGGGTAGTTTCTTCTAAATTCCTGGAGAAAAGTCTTATACTATCTCCATTTTTATGAATCTGAACTCTAAATCCATCATATTTGTACTGGACATGCACCTCACCACCATATTTTTCCAAAATAGTCTTAGGATCTGTAATTCTTTCGCAGAGCTGAGAACGGATGGGCCTCCCTACTGTCACTTCTAAACCCTCTACGGCTTTCAATCCACCTTTCCATAAGGTTTCACCTATCAAGCCTAAATCAGAAACTTTGTTATATGCTCCTTCTAGCAGTTTTCTTTTAGATTTATCTCCCAATTTAAGTTTGGCAAAAGCATCCAAGATTGTGGGATCCCCAATCCCTAAACGGCTGGTACCAAGAGGTACCCTAACTAAATGTTTGGCAGATACCCCATCTACTTTTCCCAAGAGTCCTGCTAGAGTGGATACTTTTTTCTCCACAGTTCCTTCACCGGTAGTTTGAGCAATCCCTCTTAATGTTTCAAAAACCTCATCAACAGGGAGCTTATTTTTGGGTAGTTTACCCTGAGCGATCGAAGTGAGTCGAAGGGCCACTACTCCCAAATCCCCCACACTCCCATACTCTTTAAGCACTTGCTCACGTTTCACCCCAAATGCTCTGGCTAAAGCGGCAGCAACTAATTTTTCACTCATGCCTATCTCTAATGGTTCATAAAAAGGGGCCACTCTACCTTGAAGTAAATAACAAACTTGGGCTATTTCGTCAGACTTGACCTCATCAAAAAGTTTGGATAAAATATCAATTAAAGCCAATCTTGAGGAGGTTTCCTCCAGTTTTTCAAAATACTCAGCTAGCTTTGCAAAAGTCATACCTGGATTGTAATAGATTCCTAAACTATTGTAAACGGAGTTTTCAATAAGTTTCGCATGTTGTAAAATACGCATCTTATGAGTTATCCTGAAAGAAGAGTATGGGAGAAAACGTAACAGGGTCAGAATTCCAACCATTATCCCTCAATAAAAAAGAACAATTTATTCGAAGAAAGTTAGCACAGTTTGGGACAGACACTTCAGAAAGAGGTTGGAAAGAACTAAATGTTAGGCTGCTGCATCCAGAAGTATTAACTTGGGAAACATCATCTACACCTTCAAAATTACCTCCCCAGCAGGGTAAAATTATTGATGTTTCACCTGATATTTCAGGTGGCAAAAGAATCAGAAATAAATTTGTCAGAGTCGATTTTACCAGTTCAACTCCCATCACCGGCATCTCATATGCTCAATTTGGTTTGGGAGCTGTGGAAATAACAACCGGAGGCGAGATTGTTATAGACTGCTCTAGGTTAGAATCTCTACATGGAGGAATTCAAGTTATATTTCCTCAGAACACTTTTTTTGAAAAAACAAATGTTCCTACTTTAAAACATAAATAGCTTTTTTGGTGCCGCCGGACTTTTTTACCAAACCTTTTTGTCTTAAAAATTTAAGCTCTCTTAAGACCGTATCATCAGAATAATCAGGAAAGATCTTTCTAAAATCTTTATTGGATAAACCTTTATGACGGTGAATATACTCCATGATCATCATCTGTCTTTCATTTAACATCACCTGTTCCCCTAATTTATCCTTAATCCTGGCATCAACAGAAATTCTTTGCACCTTTTCCTTAACCCGATTTAGCTCAATTGACACCCCCTCCGTAAAATATTCCAGCCAGGGAGTTAAATCCCGCTCATGAGTATCTAAAACCAGCTGGTTTGATACAGCCTGCAAAGTTAAATAATACTGCATGGGATTTTCATCAAAATATTCCTCAAAAGAAAAAAACTTTCTGATATCATAGTTATCTAAAAACATCACCAGAGTAGCCACAGCTCTGGCCACTCTACCATTCCCATCAGTAAATGGATGAATTCTGGCCAGCTCGTAATGAATAATGCCGGCTTTAATCACCGGATGAGTCTGCTTGGCTTCATCCGAGTTAATCCAGCTGACCAAATCTTCCACCAGATAAGGCACCTCAACAGCCGGCGGGGGGCTGTAAGATATTTGGCCGGTTTTGGTATTTTTGACAACCACCTGTCTGGTTCTAAATTGACCACCAGATTGGGCAGGTAAAATTTTTTCTGTGGTTAATCTGTGCATTTCCAAAATTGTTTCCAAGGTAAAATTATAGTTTCCTGATGAACCAATCTGGGCTTGGATTTCATCAATGAATTTTAAAACATTTCTATAATTGATAATTTCCAAAACATCTCTGTCTCTGGCCACCACCTCCTGACCTTCCAAGACATCTCTAACTTCCTCAAGCTCTAACGGGTTGCCTTCCAGATGGGTGCCGTGATGCACAGTTCGCTCCATGGCCTCTTTTCTAAATTTGGCCTCCCAAGCAGGTACTAAAGGAGCATTAATAATGACTTCTCTGGCAGCGTCGATTCTGCCGACATCTCTTAGAATCTTATTGGTGATGGTATATTTAGGTATAAACATTACTAGCTTTTTTTACTACCATAGATACTAAAGAGTAGCCAGATTGCACCAACCAACAAGAATATCATGAAAGTATATCTGGTGAGAACTGTGAGAAATATATTCCCCATGGCAAAAATTAACAGCCCCCAGAGAATATACCAAACTAA
>MFDM01000028.1:0-5031 GCA_001776905.1 Candidatus Daviesbacteria bacterium RIFCSPLOWO2_01_FULL_39_12
TTTGACTTTGTCATCATCGGCCAGGCCAGCCTGACCTATTTGTCCAGTGGACCATAATTGATGACTACCTATTTATAAAAGAGAGTTGATCGAAAGATTTATACTTTGATACATTTATTACTAGTTGCATTGTTGCGCCCGATTGCTTTATGTTAGAAGGAGCGGTTGACAATGAAAGACATTTTAGAGACCTATTTTGATTTGATTTTTAAAGTAGCCTTGATTGTGCTGCTTTTCGCCACCCTATTTTTGTTTGCCCCCTACACTACTGATTTTTACGATACCCCTAAATTTATAGTTCTTCTAACCTTCAGCGGTTTAATGCTGACTCTTTTAACCTTAAAATATACTGTCCAAAATAAGATCACCCTAGTCAGGACTCCTTTGGATATACCTTTAATACTGTTTGCTGCGGTGGCAGTAATCTCTACCTTTTTATCCAGCTCCCCTTATGTCGCCCTGTTGGGAAACCAGACCAAAGTTTATGGCAGTTTAGCTTCTATAGTAGTTTTGGTAGTCTTTTATTTTCTGCTGACCAATAATTTACGGACACTGAATGGTTTTATCTTTAAATTATTGCTTCTGGGCGGAGCAGCTCTGTCTGTTTTGACGCTTTTGTCTTATTTCGGCATCAAATATCTACCACCTCCCTTCAACCAAGCTCAAAATTTTACTCCCACCGGCATCTCCTTTTCCACCACGGCCATATTGGCAATACTTTTGCCTTTGCCTTTAATTGAGCTTTTGGGGAGTAGGGGTGGTGAGGGGAATACCTGGGGAGAGTTGGGGATATTTAAAAAAATCAAGGGAGCGGCTTTAGGTTTAACTTCCAACTTAATCAACTCTTTCCTGCTGCTGCTTTTTGGAACCACCATTCTTTTGACAGGACATCTGTCTACCTGGTTGGGGGGCGCTTTGGCAGTGATTTTGTCTTTAGTGATCTTAAGGCCCAGTTTAAGAAACTTTAAGTTGGTGTATGTAGTGGTGCCGCTTTTTCTGGTGATCCTTCTAACAACTCTTACTTTGATACCCCCGCTAGGCACCACAGCCAAAAATCCGCTGTATGATTTATCCAGATCATTCCCCAGAGAAGTCCAGCTTGACTTTATCACTTCCTGGAAAGTATCCGTGTCAGCTTTCAGGGACCAGCCTTTCTGGGGCAGCGGACCGTCAACCTATCTTTTCAACTTCACCGGCTATAAACCGATTGAATTTAATATTAATAAGTTTTGGAATATCCGCTTTGACAGCGCCTTTAATGAATATTTGGGGGTGCTGGGTACGCTGGGCGGAGTGGGGCTTTTGGCTCTTCTGTCTTTAGCGCTGCTGTTTATCTCCTCAGCCGCCAAAACCCTCTCGCATCCCACTTCGCATCTCTCGCTGCCACTGGCCATTTCCGGTTTGACCTTTTTTGTGATATTGGCCTTTCACAGCGGCACCTTGCCTTTTTATATCATCGGGTTGCTGGTTTTGGCCGCCTATTTTGTCTCAAATTTGTCGGAAAGGGGCCACTTCGAAACTTTGAACAGGAATTGGGGGGAAACTTTTCTGCGTTTGGCCAGAACTTCTGTCGGCCAATCCTCACAGGAAACCATCAAGGTGGAAGCGCTACCGGGTGTTTTACTGATTGTGGCTTTTGGCCTGACTCTGTTTGCTTTCTATTTTGCCGGCAAATTTAGTTTGGCTGATTACCACCATAAACTGGCTCTTGCCGCAGTAGCCAGAAACGACGGTTTGGCAGCCTACCAAGAGCTGGTAGCTGCAGAGCAATTAAATCCTTATGCTGATTCATACAGGACGGATTTGGCTCAGGTCAATTTTGCCCTGGCCAATGCCATTGCTTTAACCAAAGGCCCGACTCAGGATAATCCTCAGGGATCTTTGACAGATCAGGACCGGCAGAATATCCAGGTACTGCTTCAACAATCCATTAACGAAGCCAGGACTGCCACTACTTTATCTCCCCGTTCCACCATCAACTGGGAAATTTTGGCCACTTTATACCGGCAGATTGCCGGAGTGGCGGAGAATGCTTTGGTTTTTTCTTTGGATTCTTTCGGACGGGCCATTTTGCAGGATCCGCTAAATCCTAACTTAAGGCTGAATGTGGGTGGAACCTATTATGCCATCAGGAATTATGATCTGGCCATCCGCTTTTTCAATGATGCCATCAACTTAAAACCTGATTATGCCAATGGCTATTACAATTTGTCGGTGGCTTTAAGGGATAAGGGCGATTTAAATTCAGCCATTGTGGCTGCTGAGAAGGTAGTCTCTTTGGTAGACGCCTCATCATCTGATTATCAGCTGGCCCAGGATTATTTAAATGATTTGAAAAACAGAGTCTCCCCGCCCAAACCGGCTGAACCTCCGGCTGCCACTACTGAGGGGGCTTTGCAAAATGAGAATTTGCCCAAAGTGGTTGATGTAGGCAATCCACCGGAAAAAATAGCCACACCATCTGCAGTCAAAAGACCAAACTCTACTCCGGAACCCTCTCCTACACCTTAAATCCATAATTATTGTATAATTTAGCTTCTGGGCCCGTGGTATACCGGTAGAATAACTCCATGGCATGGAGTAGAAAGGGGTTCAATTCCCCTCGGGTCCACCCAGGGCCAGTAGCAGAGTGGTAATGCGCCTCTCTCGCACAGAGGAGATCAGCGGTCCGATTCCGCTCTGGTCCACTCGCTACTTTAATATTGCCAGAGGATTAACCGGCATTCCTTTGTAGTGTATCTCCAGATGCAGATGAGTCCCGGTGGAGCGGCCCGTTGAGCCCATCTGGCCGATTAACTGGCCTCTCGTGACAGTATCTCCCACTGACACATAAATATTGGACAAATGAGCATATAAAGATCTGTAGCCATTGCCATGATCTATCACCACCCTATTCCCATACCCTCCACTATCAGGCCAGCCGGCCACCACAACACTCCCTCCATCAGCTGCAGCAATGCCGGGAGCAGACCGGTTGGCAATATCTATACCGGGATGGTACCAGGCAAAATACTGAGTTAAACTCCCGCCGGCCGGCCAGATAAATTGAGCTCCAAAGGGAGCAGTAAAAGTGGGAGAGGAAGGCCCCTGAGCCAGATATTGAGGCTGGGCTTTGGGAGTGGGCTTAATTTTGGTTTCAGGTGGAACTCCGTCAGGCACAATCAACAGCTGTCCTACTTTTAATTGAAAATCGTCCGGTACATCATTAAAGGGAAAGTCAAGGACCGCCTGAGCATTGGCAGAATATTTTTTGGCCACTGATTCCAGGGTATCTCCGGATTTGACAGTATGAGCCACCCCGCTCACAGGCAAAATCTTTAAAGTTTGATCCGGTTTGATCCGATCGCCTACTATATCATTGGCCCACTTGATGGTTTCCGTGGAAATGTTAAATTTCTCGGCAATGGATGAGAGGGTGTCCCCGCTTTGCACTTCATATTCAATAATCTCTGAGCGGGGTTTTTGAGAAATATTGGTGTGAATGTCCCCAAAACCCTCGATCACCTCGCCGTTGGGAAAAGGTTCAAAAGCATCTGAGAATCTGGGGTCAGGCCCGCCAATCCCCGGATAGGTGGAGGAGATTAAACTGCCTCCTCCCAAAATGCCTGAGGTGAGAATACCCACTGAAGCCAGACCTAACATTGAACCGTGCCAAAACCTTTTCTGGTGCATGCCCCGTTTTTGCATTAAAATTTCCACCCAAAAATTTTTATTTTTTTCAAAAGCGGCTGCCAGAATTTTAGTCTTTTTGTTTAAATACCAGACCAAAGTTTGTATGAGGGCTATCAGATCATCTTTTTGGGAATTCATAAAGATAGAGCGATCCAATCAACTATTTTAACAGAGTCAGTCAAATGGTAGTACTATTTTACGTCTTTTAGGGTCTTAAGGAATTCTTCATTAGAGGAGCTTTTTCTTAACCTGTCTAAAAATACTTCTGTTCTTTCGTTTTCATTCAAAATAGACAACATCCTTCTCATAATCACCATCGTTTTGTAATAATCTTCAGAAAACAGCAGCTGTTCTTGTCTGGTACCAGAGGCTTCTATGTCAATTGCCGGATATGTCCTTCTTTCTGCTAAGCTGCGGTCCAAGTGAAGCTCCATGTTGCCGGTGCCTTTAAACTCCTCATAAATTAGATCATCCATCCTGGAGCCGGTATCCACCAAAGCCGTGCCAATGATGGTTAAAGAGCCGCCTTCTTCGCAATTTCTGGCTGCTCCAAAAAAGTGCTTGGGAGGATAGAGGGCCACCGGGTCAAATCCTCCGCTTAAAGTTCTGCCAGAAGGCGGAACTGACAGGTTGTAGGCCCTTCCCAAACGCGTTATGGAGTCTAACAAAATTATGACGTCCTTACCGAACTCCACCAGCCTTTTAGCCCGCTCCAAAGCTATCTCGGCTGCGGCAGTCTGCTCCTCTGCCGGCTCATCAAAATTGGAAGGGATTACATCCCCTTTGATAGAACGGGAGATGTCTGTGACTTCTTCCGGTCTTTCCCCCACCAAAACCGCCATTAAAACAGCATCCGGATAGTTTTTGGCTATTCCCGCAGCAATATCTTTTAAAATAGTGGTTTTACCGGCTTTGGGCGGAGAGACAATTAACCCCCTTTGGCCAAATCCGATCGGGACTACCAGATCAATCACTCTTTGAGACAGGGGTTCTTTGCCTGTTTCCAATTTTAGGTGTCTGTTGGGATAAATGGCAGTTAAATCCTCAAACTTCACTCTTTTTTTAACCCGACCATCTTGAGAGACCAACTTTTCCGCATCTTCACCATTAATTTTATTTACCTGAAGCAAGCCAAAATATCTTTCCGTTTCCTTGGGCGGCCTGGCTGCACCTTCCACCAGATCTCCTGACCTTAAGTTAAACCTTCTGATTTGGCTGGCAGAAATATAGATATCCTGGTCTGAAGGAATATATTTAGGTCGTAGGAAACCATGCCCTTCCGGCATGATATCGAGGATTCCACTGACTTCTTCAGTGGGTACGTCGCGTTCACGGCCCGAATAACGGCCCGCTTCGCCC
>MFDM01000028.1:5041-21492 GCA_001776905.1 Candidatus Daviesbacteria bacterium RIFCSPLOWO2_01_FULL_39_12
TACCATAGCGTGGGCGGTATCCATACTCGTCAGTTCCCACCAGTTCATCAACTGACCCCGATTTTATCGGGGCTGAATTTTCTTCCTTTGGCCCATCTTGCTCCGCTTCGCGAGGCGAGCCGACTGTCGTCGAGACAGGCGAGGCAGGTTTAAATGATTTGGATACTCGAGGCATAATATTTCTCAAAACAAAACTAAAATAATTTGGTCATTTGGATTTTACGATCTCGGAGCTTATATCTATAAGTAAACCATATCAACCAGCTGCTGTCAACCCTTCAATTTTATTCAGGGTTGACCCTGAGTCTGATCGAATGGGTCAAGAGTCCAGCTTAAGTTGTCTCTCATTCCACAAATATTTAGCACTATCTTCAATTCGTGCTTTAATTTTAGATAAATTGATTATCTTCAGTCCCACCAACATTAAAACCACTCCCATCCACCCTAAAGCCGGGGTTCCGGTTTTAGGAAGTTCTGTCACCCCTCCTTTGGTAGTAGTAGGTTGAGCTGAAGGAGATGGTTGCGGAGTAGGAGCTGTGGTAGCTGCTCCAGCCACATTACCGGCCAGTTCCCATTTCAGTTTGGCATTGGCACTACCAAAGTATTCATAATACTCCATCTTGATTTGATGATCTCCCTGGCTTAATTCTACTGTAACCTTATCGGTGGTGGTACCACGCTCCATCCACTTGTCCGTCACCAAATTATTGTCAATATACAGCTTTGCTCCATCATCCGACACCATGGTAAAAGTATATTTATCTGCTTGAGCAAATGTTTCAGCCTTAGTCCATCTGACGGAAAAATTATCAGCGCTTATGGCAGGGTCAGGAGAAGATTGTCTCCAGTTAAAATCTATGGCAGAATCTGTCCTGACTAAAGCTGCCGTACCCGACAGCGTGGGATTGTTAAAATATTCTCCGCTAAAACCTGCATCAACTGCCTCCACAGGCTGAATTACTGCTGTGGCTAATGTTAAAATAACCATTGCAACGAGAGATAAAAGAATTTTCATAGTACAGGTATTTTACACTATGGGGTAATGTTTGTCAAGTCCGAAGATGGGTCTGATGACCAGTATCGGGAGCTTGTCCCTGCCCTAGACAAACCCCCGATGCTAATCACCATTCCCTTATTTCTAAACCCTTAATTTTGGACTAATTTTGTCCCCAATTTTTCAAAAATGAACCTAATTTGGGGTCTTGACAACCCCCTGATTTTTGATCTACTGTTAAGTTAGAAAACAACTTCTAACTGCTCTTGAGGTTGTTTTCGAAATTAATTAAAAGGGCATTGCTATTCGAGTCCGTCTGCGGTAGTAATGCTCTTTTTTTGACCTTTTTTAATGTACTAAAAAGGGCTCCTTGGTCCGTCTGCTTCCAAGGAACCCTCTTTTTAACCTCTAACCATCAATATCAATTTTTGATCAGCGTCAGTCAAAACTTTTCTGACCTGTTCCGCGATAAAGTCTATTTGTTTCACTTTTAATCTTCTTGATTTTTTGCCCAACGACAGTTTGTGCAAAACCATATTAATTTAAACATTACCACCAAAAATACTATTTGTCAAGCTTTAGAAGTCCCATAGGATAATTTAGAGCAATTTTTCTATATCCTGTAGTTTTAAAATTCGGTTATGTTGGATAGATTAGGTTGATTTGACAAACTATTTAGGGGATATACTTTTGGATATTAACAATGAACTTGGGGATGTGGAAAACTATATTTTCTTCCCGAATATCATTCTACCGGCTGGAATTTGCAGGCTTTTGGTAACTTCTACTGTAATAGTTTTGCCAATTTGATCAGCGCCCTCTGCAACCACCGCCATGGTCCCGTCAGGCAAATAACCTACTCCCTGAGAAGTATCTTTACCCAAATGGACAATCTTGATCTCAATTTCCTCCCCCGGTAAAGCCAACGCCTTAACGGCATTGGACAGATCATTGACATTCAAAACCCCAATATTTGCCAAGGATGCCACCTTATTAAGGTTGAAGTCTGTGGTGATGATTTTTCCATGCAAGCTCTTGGCTAAATTTAAGATTTTATCATCAACCAGTTTGCCGCTCTGATCTTTATCCCACACCTCAACTCTAATGCCTTTATTTTTCTTAAGCTCCTCAATAACCTCAAAGCCGCGTCGCCCCCTTTGTCTTTTTAGATCATCTTTGGAGTCTGCCACTTGTTGCAGCTCGCCTAACACAAATCTGGGAACCAGGATTAACCCGGATATAAAACCTGTTTTAGCTATGTCTGCAATCCTACCGTCAATCACTGCCGAAGTGTCCAAAATTAAGGGCCTGGTGATGGAAACAGATCCGATACCTGAGGAGCCATCCGTGGCCGGATAGGCTGATTGACCCCTCAGACGGACAATCTGGCTGGAGACTTCGGAAGAAACTCTGTGGACGATAAAATTGAAAAAATTAGTAGTCAATGCTCTGACACGCCGAGCAATATCCGGAAAGATGGCAAAACCAATCGCTCCGGCCATCAAGGTAATTAATACTTTAACGATGACTGAATCAACTCCTGCCTCAGGAGGAATCAGCACGGTAAATATGACAGCGAAGGTCGCAAAAATGAACGCCAAAATCAGGCGTAAGATCAAAAAATTACGCACAAAGATAATTCCTTTAGTAGGAGTGTCTAGACTCTGATTATAAATCCCCTACTAAAGATATTGTACCACAGGGAAGTATTAAGTATTAAGGAGCCGGTGAAGCCGAAGGAGTGGCTACCTCGGCAGAGGGAGAGCCGACATTGATGGGAGCCACATTAAGAATCTTTTTGGCCTTAGGATCATATAAAATTGCTTTGGCGCTATTTTGGTAAATTAAGACTTTATCCCCATTTTTGGCATTGGCAAAAAACGGCTGGGTTTGCAGCTGAGTCACATCTGCAACAGTCGCCACGGTGGGCAATTCTCCCACAGGCAAAGCCATCAGCTTGCCCACCTCTTCCACTAATTTTTGCGCCTCCTCCGGTGTACCCTGCCCGGCACTAGTCTGAATCATTTGCGCTTTCTGGCTCTGGTAATAAAAATAGCCTCCCACTGCCGCCACCAGCACTGCTACCACCACTGCTGCTGCTATAATTAGCTGGTTGTTTTTTAAATTAAATCGGTTAAAATCCATAAATTGGAGGATAACATAAAGATAATCTGAAAAACAAGTAGGTAAAATGATTAAGTATTCCTGGATACTGCCGGTCAAAAATGAAGATCAGTCTTTACCTCAGTTAATCACTGAGATTGGCCGGGCCATGAAAAAAAGATCCGGCTGGGAGATTATTGCCATCAATGACGGCTCGGAAGATCTATCCCCGATCACCTTGACCTATCTCAGCTCCCTGACTCCCCAGCTTAAACTGATCAATTTCAGAACAGCTCAGGGTAAGTGGGCTGCTTTAAGAGCTGGTTTTGAGGTGGCCCGTGGTCGCATCATCATCACTTCTGATTCGGACCTGCAAGATGACCCTTTGGAGGTCAACAAACTGCTGGCTAAAATAAATCATGGTTTTGATTTGGTGTCCGGCTGGAGAAAAATAAGATATGATTCATCTTACAAAAGGTGGATTTCCCGATTTGGCAATCAGCTGGCAGCTATTTTATCGGGCCAGCCTTTTTTGGACCTCAATTCTTCTTTTAAAGTTTACAAAAGAGAAGTTTTGGCGGAGATTCCCAAGCATGGCTCTTTACTCAGGTTTTCTCTGCTTTTTGCCAAAAAATTAGGCTTTAAGGTTTGCGAGGTATCTGTCAATCACCGACCCAGAACGTATGGCAAATCCAAATTCGGGTTAGTCAAATACTTAAGAATCATCTATGACTTGATTTTAGTCATGTTACTTTTCACAGGCTCAGGTCGAGTCGGACTCGACTCAGGCAGACTAAGAAGAGCAAAATGAAAGTTCTCTTCATTTCCAGAAAAAAATCAAATGATATTGGTGGGTTGGCCAGGTTTTATGCCCAACTTTCCTCCCGTTTTCCAAAGTCCATTTTAAAGCCGGACTTAATTCACCTTTGTGATGCCACTCTGCTACCTTTAGGAGTTATTTTAAAGCTAATTTTACAAAAATCCTTAACTTTAACAGTCCATGGCTTGGATATTACCTATCCTAACAGGCTATATCAAACTATGTTAAGGATCCTCATTCCTCAAGCTGATGCCATTATTGCAGACAGCCAGGCTACCAAAAAACTATTAACTCCATTTCATCTTAAAAACAAAGTAGTTGTTATCCCTCCGGGCATCTCCATAGACCATCTTAACCCCCCTTCGTCACGCCGCAGTCCCGCCAAAGGCGGGACGAAGGCGGACAACCTTAAGAACAAACTAATCCTCCTGACTGTAGGCAATCTGGTTCCTCGTAAAGGCCATGCTTGGTTTATTAACAATGTATTTCCCAGGCTGTCTAAGCAGTTTGTCTATATCGTCGTTGGAGACGGCCCCCAAAAACCAGCTATTCTACTAAATCAACGCATTATCCTGACCGGCAGAATAAACAACTCTCAACTTGGCTCACTTTACAAGCTGGCTGATATTTATGTTTGTCCTAATCAACACATTGAGGGTGACTTTGAGGGATTTGGGATAGCAGCCGGGGAGGCAGCGAGGCTGGGACTGCCGGTTGTAGCATCCAACGTGGATGGAATCCCGGAAATTATCAAAGATGGTAAAAACGGCATGCTAGTTGAACCTAACCCACCAACATTTATTAAAATCATAAACAGACTCAAAGATTTCACTCTGAGAAAAAAATTGGGTCAAAAAGCCAAACTCTATACAGAAAATCACCACAACTGGAAAAAAACAATCAGCGGATATACTAAGGTTTTTCAACAAGTTGGTAAAACCTGATAGTTTCTCCTGCACACTTTTTCCAGTTAAATTGTTTAGCTAGCTGTTTGCTTTCTCTCCCCATTTTTGGGGTGATTTTTGTTATTCTATCAGCCAGTTTTTTAGAATCATCTGGATCAACAATAAAACCACTTATACCTTCTTTTATAATGGGAAGCCCAGCAGCTGACGGAGACAAAATTAATGGCAAGCCATAGCTGGCAGCTTCCAGCGCAGTAATTAAAAAGCCTCCCTCAGCTTCAGATACTGTTACAAATAAATCTGCAGCCAAATAATATTCCCTAGGTTCATATGTCCATCCTAAGAAAAATACATTCGGAGGTGCTGTTTTTTCTAATCTAGATCTATCTGGACCATTGCCTATAATTACCCCATATAGTTCTGTGCGTATAGGTTCAGAAGGGGACGCCTTGCGTGCGTAATATTCTAAAGCCTTTATAAGAGTATCCACTCTTTTCCTTTCTACCAACCTACCCACATAAAGAACAATTTTAGCATCATCAGGCCAACCAAACCGTCTCCTGATCCTCAAGCGCACCCTTCTTTGTTCTGCTAAACTAAATTCGGCCATCTCTACCCCTAAATAAACCGACCTGGTGGGTTTTTGATCTATTCTGTAG
Source organism: Candidatus Daviesbacteria bacterium RIFCSPLOWO2_01_FULL_39_12 (assembly GCA_001776905.1). Classification (GTDB taxonomy): domain Bacteria; phylum Patescibacteriota; class Microgenomatia; order Daviesbacterales; family UBA10151; genus MFDM01. The sequence continues at coordinate 10,523 of MFDM01000028.1, forward strand.
TATTTTTTGACATTTCCTTCCTCCTGAGGATTATTAAATAAAATCCCGTCCGCTCTTTCAAAAAGCTTTTTTTCCAAATGAATCAGCCAAGGATAAATTACCTTTTTCAATCTGGAACGGGTGTGAAGACTCATCTCATAATTGGTATTATGATCCATCACTATAATTTTGCCTGCATTCTTAGGCTTAAAGATGGTAAAAAATAAGCCACTTAGACCATTTAAGTGGGTAATATCAAAATTTTCCCTGCCACAAAACTTTAAGAAGAATATATACTCCAAAATGGCCAGCATCAGCTTATTCCCAAAACAATATGGAACCCTAATAAGTCTAACATTTTTCTTACCCTCCCAGAATTTTTCCCTCTTCCCTCTTTTCTCTGCCAAAACAGTTACTGGATGCCCCAGCTTGGTAAGCTCACGAACCAGATGATATCCATATACTCCCTGCCCCCCAATAAACTCAGGATAAAAATCCTCAGTCACAAAACAAATATTAAGTTTTTTCATATTGTCCCACTATACTTAACAAATGTGTTCTTAATAGAATCTCAAGTCTATCATAACTATTATGATATACTTTTAAAAATTATGTTGAATACGGTCACCAAGCATAATATTAAAACTTTTACTGAAAGAATAGAACAATATAAAACATATGAACTCACCATTGGTGAAAAGTACTTAATAAAAAAATATTTTGACAAATCAGGAGGAAAAATACTGGTTCTAGGTTGTGGTGCAGGCAGGACTTTAATTCCCCTTCAAAAAATGGGCTATCAGGTTACAGGAATAGATATGACTCCTAAAATGGTCAAAGTAGCTCAAGAAAAAGTTAAAGGACTACCCGTAAAAGTGCTGGAAATGGATGCCTGTCAACTGGATTTTCCCAAAAACAGCTTCGATATTATTTTTTTTCCAGCCAATGGCATGAGCTGTATTTATCCTGATATTTTTAAATGTATCAGTGAGGCCCAAAGAGTGATGCAACCTCAAGGTTTGTTTGTTTTTAGCACTCATTCCAGATTCAATTTAAAAGCCTTACCCAGGTTTTTTGAAGGCCCTTATGCCAATTACAAAGGTTTTATCTTGTATCGTTCAACTCCTTTAGATTGGTTAAAACTGAAAAAATATTTTCAAAAAATAAAAATTATCCCCTACTCCTCCATTGAGTGTCCCTGGAAAAAGGCTGACTGGAAGGATGTTATTCATAAACTTTTACCATTTTTTGATAGGGCAACTTACTATATTTGTATTGGCAAAAAATGAGTGACTTAAGACAAACTCCCAAGTGGGCTAAATATCTTTCTAATTTAGGATGGACAATAGTTAAACTTAAAAAAACTTTTACACATATAAAAAGATTGCCATTCAATTTTTCATATATTAAAATCCCTAGGCCTAATTGGCCACTTGACCTAAAAACTATAGATAAAATTGCCTCTCAAAATAATGCTTTACTTATTAAAATCACCCCTAAAATTACCATTGATGATCCTAGAGCCAACTCAATTAATGCTAATTTTTTGAATGCAGGGTATTTAAGGGATTATTGGACACTGACTATTGCCAAGACTTCAGTAGTAGATCTTACAAGAAGTAAAGATACCTTATTAAAATCATTTTCCAATACTACCCGTTATAATATTGGTTATGCCAAAAGACAGGGGGTAAAAATTATCCAATCCGATGATTTTAATGCCTTTATTAACCTTTACAAAGTAAGTTCGAAAAGAAAAGGCTTTAAAATAGCCTCATATAAAGATCTAAAGACTCGCTACCAAACTTTTAGAGATGCAAACAAAGCATACCTACTCTTTGCCCAAACTAAAGATAACAACACAGTTGCCACCAGTCTTACTTTGTTAAATACAGCTGATAAGGAGGCTGTTTACCATATTGCCGCTCAATCAGAAACTCACCAAAACCTCAAAGCACCATATCTTTTAGTTTGGGAGGCCATGCTGCTTGCTAAAAAAGGAGGCTGCAAAACATTTGATTTTGATGGAATTTATGATCAAAAATATAGGGCCACAAAAAATTGGGTGGGTTTTACTTTTTTTAAGAGGGGGTTTAAAGGACAGGAAATTTCTTATTTAGGCTCCTACATAAAGTTTTACAATCCCATATTAAGATTGCTGTTTTCGCTCTTGACATTATATTAATTGTCGTGCTATATCTTATTGACTTCTGCCCTCCTGCCTAAAAAGGAGGTGAGAAGTTTTGAAAAAATTATTTTCTCTTTTATTTGTAATTATGTTTCTATTTTTGGGTTCAGGAAATGTTTCAGCTCAAGAAAATCATGCTTCTTGTCAAAATTTTGGACTGGGAACTGCCAACATTGCCCAACTGGGTATAATCAGGGATAACAACCATCTGCTTGCAACCAGTAATCCAAATGCAATCTCTAATGACAATGAGCTTTGGCTGGGCATTCTTTGTACTTCAAGGCCATAATTAATTTTCTAAATAGCTTATTGATAAAATTTTCCCGTTTGCAAAACAGGATCTATCGTTTTGAGGATAAATCCTGATTATCCTGGCATTCTCTGCCGGGAAATCATACTCAATTATTCCTTCTTGAGAGGTAACTTTTTTTTCATTTAACACAAAGGCTTGGGTTGGATCCAGGGTATCAAAAAAAATGACCTCATTTATTTCAAACCCCCCTGAACAATCATCTCTGACATTTTCCACCAGGATCCTGGTAATTTGATACTTTTTATCTAAATTTATCTCCCAGTAATCTCCAAAATTATCACTTTTTTGTTGAAAAATAAATTTATTCATTTCTTTTACGCTAGATTGGTCTAATAAATTATATCTCTCATCATTTTTGTAGATGAGAAGTAAGGACACACCATCAATTGCTATTTGGGAAATAGGTTTTAAAAACTTTTCAGGATATCTTTTGACAAAAACCGGGGGATTTAAAGGATTATATAAAGATAGTATATACTCCCCTTTTTGATCAAAAGAGGAGAAATGGTTTGGGGAGATTGAGATATCGTCCCTTAACCATAAAGGAGAAATTGCAAAATCAGGACCAGCCAAATGAGCTATATTTGCATCTTTCTCAACATGCTCATTTAACCACTTCACACCCTGTTTATAAATATTGCCGTAAGTTAGCGTCCAATCAATCAGGTTTTTCTCTTTAGCTCCTTTAAGTCCTCCCACCAGGCTGTTAAAATAAACATTCTGGTTGGGATGAAGGTTGATAATGGGTAAAAGTAACAAGTAACAAGTAACAAGTAACAAGATTGGTGTTAAGAACTTATTACCTTTACTGTACTTGTCACTTATCACCCTTACCAAATACCCTCCCCCTACCCCAGCTAAAACTGCTAAAGCTGGTATAAACTCCATAATCTGTCTTAAGCCCCCATAAGTCCTGGCTCCTGGAAAGTTTAGTCTAATTAGAGGGAGTAAAAGCCAAAATAGCAAAAGATATACCACTTTTAGATTACCTCTTCTCTCCCTTATCCCCCAAATCACCCCCATCCCCCCTAAAATTAAAATTATCTCTGGAGTTTGGGTGAAAAATAACAGAATGGGATAAATATTAAAACCTCCCGGCAGAATAAAACCCAATGGTTGTATCAAAGTTTTTCCTACCCCCTGATCTATATAATAAGTAATGACGTTTGTAAAAACTTCAAAAGGATGAGTCCAGGCGTAAGGCCAAATGGCCACCAAAAATACTATTATCCCTAATCCCCCTATTATCCCTAATCTCCCTAAACTCCTCGCTTCGCGAAGCGAGCCTAAATTAAACCAGGCCTTAAATTCCTCTGTTTTTCTGATTGTAAGAAGCCAGGGAATTAGAATTATTGGCAGGAAAACTATATTCCATTTCACTCCCAGTGCTAAAGCTACAAACATTATAAATACCCCAAATCTCCTTAATCTCCCATCTTTTATCCAATGCCAGAAAGCCCAGATAGCACCAGTGAAAAATACAGCCTGAGAAGAATCTTTCATATTAATATGTGATTCTGCAAAAAAGATAGGGAAAAATGCCAGGGAAATTCCTGCTACAAATCCAGCCAAATATGACCCTGTTACATCATATGCAAATAGGGTCACAATAAAAATTCCTATTGATGAAATTAGAAGGCTAACTATTTGATATGACTCAATATCCCCCAAGATACCGAGTGCTTGGTAAAAAAACCTATTTGATAAGGCACTTAAAATATCTATCAAGGGAGGGTGTCCATAGATAAAATTTTGACTATCCCAGGCAGGATATTGATAAAAACTAAATCTTTTTCCGGATTCACTTTGTAGTTTCTCAAACCTATTTTTTAGGAGAATCCTGTCAGGCAACTTTGGTAAAATATAATAATCATTGTATTCAATGGCTGCAAAATAATATCTGCTGATATATTCAAATGGTTTAACTAAGATTGGAGAAATAAGACGGCTTTGATCATCATTGGATTTCTCGCTCAACATGGTTTGAATAAGAGCTTGACCCCGCAAAAAATGCCCAGGTGAATCCCAATTTATTCCATAATCAGATAAAGTTAAAATACCTGCAATAAAAAATGCCAGCGCCAGAAATCCTGCCAATAAGTACTTTTTCACTGCTTAATCTTATCACAAGATTTTTGATACAATAACTTCTGTGAGATTTCCTAAATTTAAGCTGGAATATGTTTTAGAGTTGATCCTTTTTATTATCATTCTAATTTTTGCCATCCGGCCGGTGGAGAATTTTGATTTCTGGTTTCATGCAAAGTATGGGGAATATATTTTACAAACTAAAAGCCTACCCTTTACAGATCAATTTTCCCATACAGCTTACGGTGAGAGTACCATACCTTACGAGTGGTTATTCCAGGTCATACTCTATCTTGCCTATACCGCTTTTGGCAACATTGGAGTTCAAGCTCTGGTAGTTTCTTTGGCACTAACCTACACTTTATTATTTCGCCAGATCTTAAAAGAGATTTTTCAAGTTTCACTCATTCCCCGGATGTTTCTGGTGGCTTTCTCTTTCGTGATCGGTTATGACTTTTGGGTGGAAAGACCTCAATCTGTGGCTTATGTTTTATTTATGGCCACTTTATATCTGATTCTCAGGAGGGTATTTACCCACGCAAGGCGTCCCCTTTTGTGGCTAACTATTCCCATCTTTTTTATCTGGACTAACCTGCATGCATCCATGATTTTAGGCTTATATCTTTTTTTCTCTTTTGCTGCTCTCGCTTTAATCAAAAAAGATTTCAAATTAGCCAAAGATTTGGCTCTTTTCGGCACAATTAATACCATTATTACTCTTCTTCCACCTATAGGAATCAAAACTTATCAGCTGCTTTATCTGTTTTTTGAAAAACGTGAGTTTATCACCCTGGTCATCTCCGAATGGGTACCTTTGTATGAGCTGGGTATCAGGTACCATATTTACCTTATCATTATGGGTTTGGCAGGTTTAAGTTTAATTTGGGCACTAATCCGCCGCTATAATATTTTATATTTTCTTCCCTTTATCCCTTTGGGATTATTTGTCATCTCCGGAGTCAGGCAAACTGAGTTTTCCATGCCGGTTATCTTACTCTCCCTTATCCCTACCATTCAGCTGTTATCGAGAAAGCTTAAACTCAATATAACTATTATAATCGTCATAACTATTATAATTTTTATTAATTTTATCTTTTTCCTTTATCTTTACCGCAATGAGGCCACCGGTATCCTCAGGCTCTATCCTAAACAGGCCATCCCGTTTATTAAATCCAATCTTTCCGGCAGGATGTTTAATGAATATGAAATGGGAGGGTATCTCATGTATCATCTGGGACCTGAGATCAAAACTTTTATTGACGGCAGGACAGATATGTTTTTACCAGAGGTTCTGCCTGAGTATGATGAGCTTTTGAATCAGCAATACAGCGATAAGCAGTTTAAGGAAAAATTTAATCATCTGGTGGAAAAATACCATATCTCTTACGCCATAGTGACAGTGGAACGTTTCACTCCCATCAGAAGGCTAGCCAGGCTTGTGCGGGAAGATCCATCCTGGCACCTGGTCTTTTTTGATGACACCGCTGAAATTTATATTAAAGATGATGGGATAAATGAGAAAGCCATCCAAAATTATACTCTCACTTCTGCCACTCCTTTCGGTAAGACTTTATATAAAAGCGGACAAAGGGATGAGGCACGGGCTGAATACCAAAGAATGCAATCTATTGCTCTCTCAGCTGTATCTTTAAATGCTTTAGGATTTATGATGCTGGAGGAGAAAAAGTTTGATGAGGCCAAAAATCTGTTTCTTAAGGCTTTGGAGATTTATCCCTCTGCTGCTGCTCCCAAGATGAACCTGGCGGAATTGTCTGTTAAATATGGGGATCCAAAGCAGGCTATCGAGCTCTATAAACAAGCTATCAGGGATGAGCCGGAAAGAGGCCTGGCTTATTTAAGATTAGGACAGCTTATCATCCAATCAGGAGGATCCAAGAGTGAGGCGAGAAGTATCTGGCAAAAAGGTTTAGCTGCCACCCCGGATGAGGAAATTTTGCAAAAGCTGAAGCAAGAACTAGCAACCCCGAACTAAAACCCGAACGCCTGCCTGCCGGCAGGCAGGTCCACAATTTATCCACAATCAAAAAAGGGTTAGTTTAACTGCTTGCGCAATAGTTTTGACATTGGATGGGGTGATTATATTAGTATAACCCAGCTTTTTAGCCTCGGTTATTCTTTTATCTATTTGCCTGACACTCCTTAATTCCCCCAAAAGTCCTACTTCTCCCACCAATACACATTTTTCTCTAATAGTTTTATCCTTAAATGAGGAAATGATGGCTAAACATATCCCCAGATCTGCTGCCGGCTCAAAAATCCTCAATCCTCCTGTCACATTAACGAACACATCCTGATCATACAAAGGCAAGCCCAGTCTCTTTTGTAAAACAGCCACCAGAAGTTGCAATCTATTATTATCCACTCCTGAGCCTGTTCTTCTGGGTGAAGGCAGGGAGGTTTTAGTCACCAGGGCTTGAATTTCCACCAGCAGAGGTCTTAGCCCAGTCAAAATAGACACCACAGCCGAACCCGGAGCATTAACCTTTTGTTCTAGAAACAGCTTGGAAGGATTTTTGACTTCCATCATGCCTTTATCTTCCATCTCAAAAACCCCCACCTCATCTGTTGGACCAAACCTGTTTTTGGTGGATCTTAAAATCCGGAATAAATTTGCTGGCTCACCTTCCAAAGATAAAACTACATCCACCACATGCTCCAAAGTTTTGGGCCCGGCCACCGTTCCTTCTTTAGTCACATGGCCGACCAGAAAAATAGGGATATGTAAATGTTTGACCAACCTTTGCAGTTTGTGAGCGCATTCTCTGACTTGTCCCACAGATCCAGCCACAGATTCCAGATCTTCAGTTTCCAGACTCTGGATAGAGTCGATAATCACAAGAGTAGGTCTAAATGTATCAATTTGTCTCAAAATAACATCAACATCTACCTCATTTAGAACAGCTAAATGCGCATTCGGCTTAATTCTGTCCACCCTCAGCTTGATTTGTTGGGCAGATTCCTCCCCGGCAACGTACAAAGCCTTTGGAATAGTGAGGGCTATTTGGGTAAGAAGAGTAGATTTGCCAATTCCTGGATCGCCTGATACCAAAATGAGTGATCCTGGCACAATCCCACCGCCCAATACCCGATCAAATTCCTCCAAATCAGTTCCCAGTCTTTTATAGTCAATGTTTTGGATTTTAGACAGGTCCACAATTTCCGCTTTTTCCACTGTACCCTGTACCCTATACCCTGTACCCTTTTCTTCCACCTCTTCCACCATCGAGTTCCAGCTGTCACACTGGGGACATTTTCCCAGATAAGTAGGCGATTTGTATCCACACTGCTGGCAGACATAAACAGAAGTAAGCCTTGGCATGGGGCTATTATGCCAAGTTGCCCTACAGTTTCTCAATACCCAAAAAGACATTAACACTGTTTTTATAGACCTTGATTACTCCGCCGCCTATATTAATCTCCTCTTTCCTGCCTTCCTGGTGGTGCAAAATTAGCTTTTCTTTAACAATGGAGATAAAGTTTTGATGCAAAGGTAAAATATCAAACACGCCCATTTCATTGGTAAAAGAGATGGCTTTAACTTCACCGTCAAATAAAATTTTGTCAGCATCCCTGATATAAACTCTGAGACTGTTCAGTTTAGGGGGCTGATCAGCCATATTTTTACCCTTTCATATCCTTAAGGCTGCCTATATAAAGCAGTTTACCTGGATCAATGGCGTCAAATTTACCATCCAGAATTTGACGCACGTCTTTGATAGTCTGATTCATTAAGACATATTGACCCTTTTTGCCGCTGCTGCCTTCGGTGGTAAAAAATGATTGGGTCATGTAATTTTTAATCAGCCCGGCCCGCTTGTAGACAGTTTGGTCTACCACAGACAGCTCCCCTTCCCCAATTAAAGAAACAATCCTTTCCAAAGACAGGGCCTTTTTTAAAACAGCTAAGGCCTCAATCACTGTTTGGGCATGCAACTCTCCCACCATCTGGGGATTAAGAACCGAGGAGGTGGAGGATAAAAAATCAATTGCCGGAAAACGCCCCTCCTGATAAACTGCCCTGGATAACACCACAATTGAATCAAGATAGGGAAAGACTGATTGAACACCGTGATCAGTCATATCATCAGAGGGCACATAAACAGCTTCAATGGAGGTGATGGAACCATCTTTGGTGGAAACTAACCTTTCATGAAAGCTGGCCATCTCCGATGATAAGGTGGACTGATATCCCCCTTCAGAGGGAATGGTATTCATTAAAGTGGCCAGCTCGTAGCCTGCCTGGGCAAAACGGAAGATGTTGTCAATGAAAAAAAGCAAATCCTTACCATCGTCCCTAAAATATTCAGCTAAAGCTGCCGCAGCCTGGCCGGTGCGGAAACGCACCGCCGGATTTTCCCCCATCTGCCCGAAAATTAAGGCCACTGAGGGCAACACTCCGCTTTCGGATAAAGTCTCATAAAGATCGTGACCTTCCCTAATTCTTTCCCCTACCCCGGCAAAGATGGATAAATTTTTCTTTTGATCCTTTTTGTTTGCCAAAATCACAATATTGTGCATAATCTCTGTCAAAAGCACGGTCTTGCCCACCCCCGCCCCTCCCACCAGACCCATCTTGCCTGCCTTGAGAATTGGACAGAAAAAATCTATGGCTTTAATACCGGTTGACAAAACCTGGGTTGGGGCAATAGCTTCATCAAAAACTACTGACCTGGTAAAAATTTCTCTGCTGTCTGACAAATCCAAACTCTTGCCTTGATCCTGAGCTTTGCCAAAAATATCCATTACCCGTCCCAATACCTGATTGTTAACGGGAATTTTAATAGATTCACGGGTATTAATCACTTTGACCCCTTTTCTCAAATAAGGAGCAGGGGTTAGTAGCAAACAATAAAAAATTCGCGCTTCTGACGAGGAGTAAACTTCCAGCTTAACTCTCTTGTCTGATTCCAAAAAGAGAATATCGTGAATCTTAGGCAGTTGATCCGCAAATTCTACCTCTATCACCTGTCCCAAAATAGAAATTATTTTACCCTCTTCGCTCATATTTTTCCTTTCCATAAATTAATGCCGGCAATGGTTTGAATTTGCTTTTTGTTACTAAGCCAATTTTTAAATTGCCTTTGGGCAATCCTCAGTTTCAAAGCTTGCTTTTCCGTATTGGACAAAACCTCCTCCATGGCTTTAATCCTAGCAGCATGGCGGGACAGTTCTGCCTCATGCACGGTCTGTTTAAATAATGAGGAAATGACCTGATTCTGAAAAAATTGCCAGATATTTTCCAAAGAAGGCTCAAAACGAAAGGCTATCTGTTGAATCTGTGGCTGTTCACTCTCATTTTGAAAAGTTTCCTCTCCCGAGACAGATGAGACTGTGGCAACTTGAGTCACCACATTGGCAAATTTTCCGTAGAAAACATTGACCTTATCAAACTGGACTAAAAATGCCACAATCTTTCCCAGCTCATCTTGCAAGGTATGCCCATCCGGTAAATCAAAATAAGTGAAGCGTATTTTAGTCTCCTCGGCCATGGCCTTGCCGATTTTACCGATCACCACCACCTCATTTTGCCTGTTGTGGCTTTTTAAAAACAGATTGAAAACCTCTCTTATGATATTTCCATACAGGCTGGTATTGGCAGTCAAAACCACCGAGACCACCTTACTTTCCTGCCTCAGCTTTTGTTTGGCCATCTGCTCCAGCTGATCTTTATAACTTTGTTTGACATCAAAAAAAATTTCCCCCAGTCCTTCCAAAAATTGCCTGGTGGTCAAAACTGAGCTTCTAACCTGCTGCATCTTCATAATCGAGATTCGCTCATAAGCCTCTGCCAGAATGGTTAAAGTCTGCACCCAATCCTGCTCAATACTTATTTGATGTTTGCTTTGCATAAGGTAAGCAATTCCTCCTTTTTTTTAGCTACCTGATCCAGCATCTGATCAAAATTGTCTGCTTCAGTAAGTTCATCAATCAATTTCTTTTGGGCTGCTCCGGTACGAGCGTCAAGTCCGCTGTAAGCATTAATTAAGTTGGTCCTGATCCGGCCGATCTGACCCTGACAATCATCCAACAGCCTCAGCCATATCAGACAAAGAAGCATCACCGATACCGGCAAAGGCGCAATCTCTCCTCCCGGCTGATCAAAAAATTCATAAATCAACTCTCCCAGCTTAAGAGTTTGCTTGGCCTCCTCGGTCAGCTCGGCTCCGAAGTGAGACAAATTCTGCATCCGCTCATAAGTTGTTAAAAAAGCAGTCAGCTCATGGTTAATATCCCTAAGCAGGGCAGATTGGGTCTGCCTGCCTACCCTAGTCACTGACAAGCTAAGATTGACAGCCGGTCTTCTACCCTGAAAATAGATGTTGCTGTCCAAAAAAATATGCCCGTCCGTCATCCCCATCAGATTGGTGGGGATAAAACCGG
>MFDM01000028.1:21505-26847 GCA_001776905.1 Candidatus Daviesbacteria bacterium RIFCSPLOWO2_01_FULL_39_12
GTGATGGAAGTTTCTTGACCATCATGGATAAAACTTCCTGCCCGCTCTATTAAACGGGCATGGATAAAAAAGATATCTCCTGGATAGGAATCTCTGCCGGGGAACCTTTTGGCAATCAGGGAAATCTCCCGGTAAAATCTGGCATGGGCAGACAAATCATCTAAAATAACCACCACATCCCGTCCGCAGTCTCTAAAATACTCGGCCACGGTCATGGCAGAATAAGGAGTTAAAAAGATTAAACTGGGCGAATCGCCGGAAAAAGAAACCACCATAATTACCCGCTCGGCAATTTTTTCTTTTTGTAAAAACTGCTGTAGTTTTTTAATATCCGATTTGCTTCTGCCAATGGCTGCATAAATCACTACATCACCGTCCTTAACCCGGTTTTTCATCACCGTCAAAAGAAACAGGGTTTTGCCGGTATCCCGGTCTCCGATGATCAGCTCTTTTTGCCCCTTGCCCAAGGGCATCACCATATCCACCACACTCAAGCCGGTCAAAAAAGGTCGTTTGGTTCTGGTCCGCTCGGATAAGCCTAAAATAGACTTGTCTATTTCCATTTCATTAGCCGGTTGCTGAAAAGTATCAATTTGGGATAGGGGAAAACCCAGTGGATCAATAATGGTCCCTAGCAGCTGCTCACCTGCTTTTATCACCAAACCTTTTTCTAATCTGACTACCCGGCTGCCGACTTTGGGAGCAGATCTGCCAAAAGTCATTACCAACAAATAATCACGCTCCATTAAAAATATTTCACCTAACTCTCCGTCCTCAAACATTACCAGTTCATGTACTCTAGCAGAAGGCAGACCTAAAATCTGACTGATGGGATATTGAGTGGTAACTACTTCCCCATACTCATTTGTTTTTTTAAGTTGTGTATCAAAACTGTCCATCTAATGTCTTTCTCAAGGAATAATCCCTGATTAACCCTTTATAAAGGATCTGTATTCCCCCAATCAAAGTTGGAGATACCGTAATACTTAGAAGCACCTTCAGACTTAAGTTATCTGTAAACCATCTGGAGATGGCTTTAACCACTTCCTCAGTTGGATCAATAGCCAGATATATGGAAATTGTGGGTAAATTATTTAACTCTGCTTTTATTTCTTGCACAAATTGTTGTAGCTGGCGACTCTCTTTCATGTCAATCCCTTTTTTTACCAAAAGATCAATCACATTCATAGTTGTCTCATAGGGTAGCAATGAGGTTATTTTTTTCTTGAAGTTGCCGTCAACCCGATAGGTTTCTTCCTCTAATCTCTGTAGTTGATCGGCTAAGTGTGAAGCCTGTTGCTTGGTATAAATTGAATCAAAAAGAAATTGATAATATCTCATTTGATTGTGTCAAATATCCCTTCTTTTCTAGCCTGATCTAAAGCTTCCATAATTAAGCGCTGATGATGTTGCTGAGAGATACTCTTACCTAAAACTTGCAAGGCGATTCTATGAACAAAATCATTAATTTGGCTGTCAATTTGGGCTATCCTTTCCTTTTTATATTGCTCAATAACCTGATCTGCTAAATCGCGAGAGGCTTGTTGTTGCTGTGAGACTAATCTTTTAAAAGAAGACAGTTGCTCCTTACTAATTTCCTCCAGCAGCTTTTTGCTACGATCTGTCAAGTCTACCTCAGCTTTTTGAGCAGCTGCTTTTAGACCCCCTGTTAAAACCTCTTTTAAATCCTGCTCCATGTATTGAGCCTTGGTTAACTCCCGAGTTGCTTCCTCCACTGCTCCTGCAATGATAGATTTTGCTTTAGAATGAGCCTCATTGATAATTTTTGATTTATTTTGTTCTGCTCCTTGATGTTTTTGATACAGTAGGTACAGAACAACAATATTAACGGCAAGGATAATTAAATTAACAACTGTTATCATAATCTTAATACCAAGTAAGCCACTACTACTCCTGAGGCAATAATGACCACGGAAATCAACACATTTAAGAAAATACCAAACTGAATTAGTCTTCCGGCCAGCGGGTTTCTGCCTAAAGCATCAATGCCTTTACTGGCTATTCTGCCGAAAAATAGGAAACCGGCGGCAAAAGAACCTACCACTAAAAGGCCTGCCACTAAATATTTCAGCGTTTGGGAAGGCTGCTCATAGGTGGCAATGGCTGATAAATTAAAGATATCTTTTAAACCTGACTGAACCACCTGTTGACCGGAGTTAAAGTAGTGAATATTCAAAGAGACATTGATCTTGCCGCTTTGTCCCTCGGAGTTAAAATCATCCAAACTGGATCCCAACACATAACCTGATTTGGTGGCTTTCATACCCACTCCGGGAGTGTCGGAGGAGGTGATCAGATCCCCTTTTTGGATAGGTCCGTTGGCTGTTGAGACTCTCACCCGCACAGTGCCGGTGGAAATGACCGGCTGGGCATCCGGATTATCATCCAGACTAAAAGAGACAGCCGGATTTTGGGCAATCACCCCCACCATGGCCGAATCATAGGCGGTTTTAGTTAAGCTATAACCTTGCTGGGCGGTAGAAACAATTAGCCCATCCTCCAGCTTATCTTCGGCCGATATAATCAGATAATTGGCAATGCCCATGGAGACATCCCCACTCTCAGTAGCTTCCTCCTGGGCCCTCACCGCTGCGGCGGATAAACTCATCAGGATAATGAGTATAATTAAAAAAACAATTCGGGCAGACATGTCTAATTTAACCATATCCTTATGCTTTAGCTTGCGTCAGTGATGCACATCACTGACTGATATTTAAATTTACTGCTAATCTTTATTAGGTAGAGCAGAGTTATTATTAAGGTAAGACGGGCATGAGATGCGTAAAATAAAGCTAAAAATTGGTTTACGCAGACGGACAATCATAAATCCTAAGCTTTTGGTCACAGGAATTTTGGTTCTGGTGCTGATTGGCACCTTAGTGACAGTCAGAGTCAAACTTCTTCCTCAGCTGATGGTTTCCCAAACTCAAGAAAAAGTCTTGGGAGCATCTGCACAGGTTAAATCTGCCGTCAAATCAGTACTAGCCACTACTACCCAGGCAGTTAAGGGATCTTTTTCAGTCAGAATTCCGGCCATTTTCTCTTCCGATGTTAGCTTCAACGGCAATGTCAAAATAAAAGATCAGGAAATAGACCCCACATTTTTTAATACTGCCCTGACCTCTTTAACTGCCTCTGACGGGATTTCAGTGACCTCCGGCCAATCCCCCACTGTTAAAAATACCGGAGTGTTGTCTTTGCAGTCTAAAACAGGAGCTTTAACTTTATCTGCCGGCTCCGGCATTTCCATCTCCGGACTGGAAATTTCCAATGATGATAAAGGCTCATCACAAAAAATCTTCAAAACCGTCACGGTTGGCTCCACCTCCTTTTCAGCAGGCTCCAACACCGATACCTTAACTTTTGCATCCGGCACCGGCATGAGCATCTCTTCTGATTCCACCAATAAAAAGCTGACCTTTTCCGCCTCAGCTTCAGATTTGAATGCCTCAGGCTGGACAGATGACGGCACCATTGTCAGGTTAACCACCTCCTCCGATTCTGTGGGTATTGGCACCGCCTCTCCTGACTACACACTGCATGTGGTGGGCAATGTGGGAGTGGGCAGCTCTATAATTGTCACTTCTCTAGCTAACTTAGGTGGGTTGAATGTCCCCGGAACTTCCGTCTTGGGCACAGCCTACGGATCAACTCTGACTATCTCTGGTAATACCGGAGTGGGTTCGTCTTTATCAGTGACTGATCTTACCTTTGCTCAGGGAGGATTAAGAGTGAACGGATTCTCAAATCTGACTGGTAATGTGGGAATAGGCGGTACAGCCACTTTTAATTCCCTAATTCAAGCCTTATCCGGCTTAACAATCACCTCGGGCAATCTGGGGGTGGGAGCAACTACCTCTACCAATAAACTGGATGTCTGGGGAAATGCCAATGTGACAGGCAACTTAACTGTGGCCGGCAGCTTAGTCAGCTCCGGTTCCCAATCAGGCTACTTCCAAAGAACTAACGGCATGATTGCCCCCAATACCATCTCTGATTCTTTGGGTATTGGCACCTCCAACCCAACCGCTGATCTGCAAGTGACAGGCACTGCCATTATTAATCCTGATACTGCTAATGCTACAGCTTTAACCTTAAGAGCAGCTCCCTCAGGATCAGCTAATATTTTTAATATCACAGATGCTACTGGTTCTACCTCATACTTTTATGTTGATTCCTCAGGACAACTATCCAGTTCTGCTTTTAGGCTGACTGATGTGAACAATACGGTGATTAGTACTGCTGTTGAGGGTGGTTGGACCATGAACTCCAATACTTTTACCTATAGAAGAATTATGACTGTGAGTAATACTAATGGTTCTACAATGCCCACCAATTATGAAGTGACAGTTACTTTATCCGATTCTACCGCCTCCCAGATTTATTCCAATACCCAATCAGACTCTGATGATTTCCGGATTGCCTACAACTCCACAGAGATTGCCCGAAACATTACCACCTATACCTCCTCATCAATTGTTTTCACTTTCCAGCTGCAAGCTCAAATTGCTGCCTCCGGCACAGATAGCAGCTACTATATTTACTATAAAAACTCCTCCTTAAGTTGTTCATCCTGCACTTATACAGGTAATGTCACCCTGGATGATATGGATAGCGCCTCTCCCTGGACTTCCTCTGATTCCACCCAGTTCCCCATTGCTGTAAATAGTGTGGGAGGAAATACCGGGATTGGCACAACTGCCACGGTGGATAATATCGGCACTTTCGCAACCACTTCACAGGGACAATTATCTGCTGCCAGAACCAACTTTGGTTTTGATTCCCCTACCATTTCTTCCACCAGATATTTGTATGCGGTAGGCGGTTCAACAGACGGCACAGCAGGAAATGCCCAGAGTACGATTTTAAGAACATCTGTGGCAGCAGCTTCCGGTAATGTGGCCAGCTGGACCACCAACTCCAACTCTTTATCTACTGCTTTAATGGATAATTCTGTAGCAGTTATAGCTCCTCCTGTAGATGGAGGAGATGGATCAGATGGAACTTTGGATCTTTCTTTAGGTTCAGGATCAGGAGGTTGTACCGGTACTGGCTTAACCTGGACTTCAGGCACATCCACCTGTACTATAGCCACTGCCACCAAATCCACCTTTAATTTTACCACTATCAACATTCCTTCAGCCACCACTTTAACCACTGACGGTCCCCAAACCACCTCCAATGCAATTACCATTAACGCTACAGGAAATGTAGGTATTGGTGGAACAATCAATTTAGCAGGAAAGGGATATAGCGGCGGTGCAACTCAGGCGAATGGCAACGGTCCAGGTTATGGGGCTGGGGGTACCAACCAATCTGGT
>MFDM01000029.1:0-4307 GCA_001776905.1 Candidatus Daviesbacteria bacterium RIFCSPLOWO2_01_FULL_39_12
GAGGCTGACAAAATAGTCTTTTCTGATTCATTCTCCTCCTATGCCACCACCTCTGGCCAGGCAGGCGTAAAAAAATGAGGTTGCAAATTAGCTGAGGCTAAGATGAATCTGCTAATTAGTTTTTAAGTGTCTATCCTGTAATGTAGCCTGCTTTATTTATTCTTTCCAAAACTGTACTCCATCCCCTTATAAGCTTTAAGGTTTCAGCTATATTCAGGCTCCTGGCAATCTGCTCCCCTAAATGATTATCGGAAGCTGTAATAATTTCAGGGTCAGTTTTCGAATAAATCAAATAATAGGTAGCATACTTTAAGAAATCACGATATGTCATGACTAATTCATCTGAGACAGAACCAGTCCCCCTTAAGGCTCGCTCTGTAACCAAACCCATATTCCTAATTTTATTGAATAACCCAACTGGCATACTTACTCCGGGGACTTGTAGTTTTCTTCTGCTTGCTTCATCAGATAACATAACTTGTCTTTTCTGTAAAAATTTATGATATCTGCGCAACATTAGAGCAATATAGCGTGGGTTTGCCCATCTGCGGGAACCGATTTGATGAAAATCTGTTTTCTCCATCCAGTCTACCAACCACATCTTTAATCCTTCCACCTGTTCTACCGGAAGCCATCTGGCGTGGTGATTGAAGAAATTAACCTTCTCTCCATCACCAATTAACAAGTCTTCTTGTGACTGCATGAGATTTACTAAACCTATCCACTCAAGCCTGCTTTTAGGCATAGGGAGATCCTGTGCTTTGGCTGTTCGAAAAACATTCACCCATAATCTCACCCGTCCTTTTATCTGTTCTTCCGTGGGATGGAGCATTGTGCTTCTGATATTTTGTTGGTCTTCTTCACTTCTTTGATCAAGTTGATCGGTTTTTCTTGCTTTGAACATTCTTTGTGTAATAACATGGGGGTTTATATCTACTCCTTTTTCAAAAAGCAGGGCATGACGAATTTCTCTGGGAGCCATCCCAATCACGGCATATTCCGCAATCCGATCCCATTCTTCTTCCAATCGCGGATTAAAAGATTTTGATTTACTTAATATCTCTCTGGTTTCTTCACGGCTGGCCGGGCGAGGGAGCAAGCCAATGCCGCGAAAATGTGTTGTTGCAGCTTTTACTACGCTAATTTTCACTTCAGCATCATAAGCAATTTGTGGATTTATTGGCACTTCACTTACAGGACCCTTAAAAGGAAGTGGGCCTAACTCTTTTTCTAGATATGCTTTAACTATTTGCAAACCGCTTTCTGGATTTACTCTAGCCATTCTGAATGGATAGTATACTATATTGCTAGTTATTTAACACCACCCAGCCTCTTAAATCCTTTTTGGAGATTTTGATGGGGGCGGTGATAAAAGGATCAACTTCCCCTATGAAAATTAGGGTGCCATATTTTGAGCCAATTTTGCTTTCCCAATATTCATTTGGTTGTGCGATCGCATCACCAAATGATTTTTTGATCTGTTCTACATCCTCATCTGTTAACCCGTCATAAAAGATCACTTTTTTTACTCGAAATTGGCCAATTATATCTTTACCGGAAGGTTTTATATAAACTAAATCTCCTGCAGAAATTTGTAAAAACGGTACGTTTTTCCTTTTAGAAAACCTGCTTTCCACAGTCTTTTTACCATTTAAAATTAACCCCACCCCCTCCCCCTTAAAAATAGCCAGATGCTTCATGGTGAAATCTTACCTGTTAATCAAAGGTAAAGCAACTTGCTATTCTCCCCGCCCTTTTGTTATACTTGACAAAGTGGGGTCTTAAGATAGACCCTTTTTTTATGCCCAATATTATTGGATTTTTTAAGGAAGTTCGGGAGGAATTAAATAAAGTGGTCTGGCCCAACCGGGAAGAAACTATCAGATACACTGTTTTAGTCATCATAATAGCTGTAGTGGTAGGGTTGCTTTTGGGAGGGCTGGATTATTTATTGACTCTTTTGACAGCTTTGATAATTAATCGTTTTGGAGGCTAAAATATGGATAAAAACCAGAAAAATCAGATAGATCAGAATGAACAGAAATCCGATCTATCTGAAACACCACCATCTGACGTTTCCAAAGGAAAGGAAAGCTCTGCTTATTCTGCTGATACCCCAAGTAAATGGTATGTGGTCCATACCTATTCCGGCCATGAAAACAAAGTGGCCGCCACTTTGAAACAAAGAATTGAGTCAGAACATCTGGAAAAGAAAATTCTGGATATTTTGGTGCCGATGCAAGATAAGATTGAGATTAAATCAGGCAAGAAGATAACTATCAAGGAAAAAATCTTTCCCGGCTATATTTTAGTCAAAATGATTTTAGATGATGCTTCTTGGCTGGCTGTCAGAACCACTCAGGGAGTGACTGCTTTTGTGGGCATGGGCAACAAACCCACCCCCATTTCCGAGGCTGAAGTGCAAACAATTATCAGATTTACCCAGGAGGAAGCTCCTGTTTACAAACAAGTCTTTGCTACCGATGATACTGTCAAGATCGTTGACGGACCTTTTGCCGAGTTTATTGGGAAGATAGATTCGGTTGATGAGGAAAAAGGGAAGGTGAGAGTGCTGGTGTCTATTTTTGGCAGGGAAACACCAGTCGAGTTAGATTTTCTGCAAGTCCAGAAAATCTAACCTAACTATTATGGCTAAAAAAGTTAAAACTTATATCAAGCTTACTATTCCGGCAGGATCAGCCACGGCTGCTCCCCCGGTGGGGCCGGCTTTAGGACAACATGGATTACCCATTATGGAGTTTGTCAAGGCTTTTAATGAGAAGACTCAAGATAAGCAGGGTAATATCCTACCTGTGGTAATCACAGTTTATGAAGACAGGACATTTTCCTTTATCACCAAAGAACCGCCGGTGGCAGAAATGATTAAAAAAGCTCTCAATTTGGAAAAAGGTTCCGGAAAAGCCCTAAAAGAACCTGTGGGTACCCTAACCTTATCCCAAATTAAGCAAATTGCCGAGGCCAAACTGCCGGATTTAAATACCAAAAATGTAGAGGCTGCCGTCAAAATTGTGGAAGGAACAGCCAGAAGCATGGGGGTTAAAATCGGTGGGTAAGACAAAAATTAAAGTTATTGATGAGTCTCAAGTAGAGGTTGAGGGAAAGAAAAAACCCTCCCCTGTCATTCCGAGCGAGGTCGATTCATCGACCGAGCGTGGGAATCTTGATTCAAGAAAGATTGCCACGGACTCTTCGAGTCCTCGCAATAACAAAGAGAGAAAATCCGCAAAACCCGGTAAAACCAAACCCCGTTCCAAAAAATACCAGGAGGTTATAAAGGACCTAGACAGATCCAAATCATACCCCATAGCTGAAGCAGTTGACATGGTCAAAAAATTGAGCTACGCTAAATTTAATGCCACCATAGAAGCACACATTAATACTGCTGCATTGGGAATTCGTGGTTTGGTCTCCCTGCCCTATGCATCCGGTAAAAAAATTCGCATTCTTGCCTTCGGAAAAGGCTCTGAACAATCGGGAGCAGATGTTTTTGGTAGTGATGAGGTTATTGAAGAGATTAATAAAGGAAAAGTTAACTTTGATTTAGTTGTGACAACCTCTGATTGGATGTCAAAGCTGGCTAAAGTTGCCAGAATTTTAGGACCCAGAGGTTTAATACCCAATCCTAAAAATGGCACTATCACAGATGATTTGAAAAAAGCAGTCGAGTCTTTTCAAGCCGGGAAAACAGAATATAAAACAGAATCTAAAGCTCCCGTGATTCATCTTGCCGTGGGTAAGATAGACCAACCCACAGAGCAACTCCAGGCTAATGTTAAAACTTTGATGCAGACTCTGGGTAAAACCAGAGTAAAAAAGCTCACCCTTTCCCCCACCATGGGACCTTCAGTTAAAGTAGACCTTAGTAGCCTCTAAACTTTTTCCTGGCTGAATAAAGTTTTTCTGAAAGTCCACCTTCTTTCATATGCTTTTCCTTTAATGATTTCATCAGTTTATCTATTTCTTAGGGCTTTTTTCAGAATCACTCCCAAATTCATTTTGAGATTATAGACTGATATCAATCCTAATATCAAGACAAATAAAGCAGATAAGATATGGAAAAGCACAATCATAGCAGAGGATAAATTAGTATCAATGCCAAAAACCCCTGATAAAATTAAGGTGCCTGATGCTTCAGCAGAGCCTACATATCCGGGAGCTGCCGGAATCAGATATGTCAGGGCAGATAATAGCTGCCCCAAATACATTTTGAAAAAATCCTGACTAAATCCTAATGATTTAAAGGTAAAATACCAAATAGCTGCATCTGCCCCGTAAGCAAGTATTGT
>MFDM01000029.1:4315-5987 GCA_001776905.1 Candidatus Daviesbacteria bacterium RIFCSPLOWO2_01_FULL_39_12
ATATATCTTAATATGCTTTTCTATTAACAGATGGCTCAGAAAATTGATTAATTTATTTGTAAAATTTGATTTATAAATAATTAGCCAGGTTAATATTAAGGCTAAAGTTAATATAATTGTTATAATGGTTATAATATTTATACTAAGAGATGTCGGAGTTAAACTCAAAAGAATCGTTGCTAGAAACAGAACCACTAAAAAATCAACAAACCTATCCAGGAAAACCCAGATAACTGCTTTGCCCATATTCAGCTGGTAATTTGTATTAAGATATACCCCCTTAGCAATCTCCCCTGCCCGAATGGGAATAAAGAAATTAAGCATTATGGCCACCCCATTTAGAAAAAATAAATTCAAAAGTTTAATTTTTTTAATCTCTGACAGGAAAATTTTTAGCCTGACTGCCCGTAAAAATGGGGATGCCAACATAAAAAAGATGACCGGAATTAAATATAGCAGATTAACTTTGGATAGGTTTTGAAAAATCTCTTTTAAATTAACGAATCTGGACCAAAGAAATATTAAGATTATCCCTAAAAGAGTGTTGAGAATAATTTTTAAAAACGTAGATCTTGTCATATTGATACTTACAATATACTATATTTATATGATCCAGAAAGTTACCAATAAGATTCAGCGGATAACTGAGCTTTATCACGCCAAGCTACGCTTTTACACTTTCAGAGAGAAACTTCTGATCGGATTTTATATTTTATTAATCTTATCAATCCCCTTAGGATCATATCTTTGGGCCCAACAGACCAAAAAAGCCTATCTTTCTCCTCCTGCGCCAAAAACTAAATTATCAGAAGTTCAACCTGTCACCAAAGAAATTGAGCCTTTACCTCCACAAAAAGGGGTCAAGGGAATATCATTATCTAATGTCTTAAGTGATGAGGAGGTTACCTCTACCCCTCAGCCTTCAACTTCAGTCACTGCTCTGTTTGGTCCCACCTTATCTTTTAAAATTAAAATCGAAGGCAGACCGGATAATGATCAGTCAACCAAGTTGTTTGTAGGCATTGCAGAAGGCTCTGTTAGCACCAATCCCAGCTTTTTGTTGAGTTTTTCCATTGATATGCCTCCCTCAGGAGAGTTTGGTGGTTTGTCTTTGGCCGGACTGCAAACAGGCAGATTATACACGGCCATCCTGAAAGGCCCTGCCCAAATTGCCTCATCATCCGCTTTTGTGGCCTCTCCAATTAAGGCTACTTTAAATTCCGGCTCGCCACTGCTTTTAACCAGCGGGGATTTAAATGAGGATAATCTGATTAATAAACAGGATTACTCTTTAGCTCAGCAGAGTTTGGGTTCAACTAAGGACTCAAACGATTGGAATGAAAATGCGGATTTTAATAAAGATGGAGTCATCAATACACTGGATTTAGGTATAATCATTAAGAATTTGGGTAAAGAAGGTGCTTCGGGATCATGGGCACCATAAACTGTTGACAGATTAGTTGAGGATAGGTTAAAATAACTAAGCTTAAGACAGTAGGCGTAAACTTAAGTCCTACCGAGGCGAAAATTAACTGAATGTTAAACGCCTCAAGAAAGGCGTTTTTTAATGGCTAAAACAAGAGCTCAAAAAGAAGAACTGGTACAAAAATTGCAGGAAAAACTCGGTAAAGCCAAGGCTATGGTTTTTACAGACTACCGAGGTTTAACCATG
>MFDM01000029.1:6011-12874 GCA_001776905.1 Candidatus Daviesbacteria bacterium RIFCSPLOWO2_01_FULL_39_12
ATAAACTGCGTGAGCAACAAGCCGAATTTACCATTACTAAAAACACTCTGCTGGAGCGTGCTATGCCTACCACCTACCACCTACCACCTACCGCCTACCAAACCCCCACCGCCACTCTTTTTGCCTATGATGATGAAATCTCCCCCATTAAGTTACTGGTAAAAACTTTAAAAGATGCCACCTTGGGTAAAATTAAAATGGGCTTTTTAGGAACTGAGGCACTGGATGAGGCCAGAATTTTACAACTTTCAACTTTGCCCACCAAAGATGAGCTGAGAGGACAAACAGTGGGAATTTTAGTTGCTCCCCTGCAGGGAATAGTTTCCGTTTTGCAGGGTAACTTAAGAAACTTGGTATATGCATTAAGTGAAATTCAAAAAGCGAAAGGAGGTGTTTAAATTGGCAGACGATCAACAAAAACAAGATCAAGCACAAGCTGAGGAAAAAGTAGAAGAAGCTGTAGAAAAGGCAGTGGGGGCTGCTGAAGAGGCAACCGAAGCTGTTGAAGAAGCTAAAGAGGCGGTGGAAGAAGTTAAACAAACTCCGCAGCCTGAACCGGCAAAAGAAGAAGCCAAGGCCGAGGAAACTAAAGAGAAGCCTAAAGCTGCTCCAAAGCCTGTGAGCGCTAATCTGGAGAAAATCATTGAACAGATTGAGAAATTATCAGTTCTTGAGCTAGCAGATTTGGTTCATGCTCTGGAAGACAGATTCGGTGTTTCAGCATCAGCACCAGTGGCAGTAGCAGCTGCAGGAGCAACTCCAGCAGCAGGTGGAGAGCCGGCTGAAGAAAAAACCACCTTTAATGTAATTTTAACTCAAGCAGGAGCCAATAAAATTGCAGTTATTAAAGCAGTCAGAGAGTTAGTTCAAACTTTAGGACTTAAAGAAGCTAAAGATTTGGTGGAAGCTGCTCCAAAACCGGTACTGGAAAGTGTTAACAAGGCCACAGCTGAAGAGGCAAAAACCAAATTAACAGCAGCGGGTGCAACAGTAGAGCTTCAATAATAGAAGTAGCAGTAATCAAACAGTCTTAGAATACTTCCGCTCTAAAATCTGGAATAGTTAAGTGTTGTGGCTGTTGTTCGACTAATGATTGCTCACTCATATATTTATTATACTATCTGCCGCCCATAATATAAATCAAGTATTGACATCATCTGTTTTGTTATGATATACAAAGAAATAGAATGGCAGATAAATTATCACTTGAAAATCTCCCTGATTTATTAACTGTTAAAGAAGTAGCTGAAATATTGAGAGTTTCTCCTTTAACCATCAAAAGATGGGGGAAAAGAGGCAAGCTGCCGGCCATCAGAATTAATTCCAGAGGAGATAGAAGATACAAGAAGGAAGCTGTCCTTTGGCTTTTGGGCATTACTCAAAAAACACCATCCACCGAAGTTCCATCAGCACCTTCATATTGAGTCTGCTAATTGTCGTGGATTATGTTGTCGCAAAACCCTAACTATTCAGTTGTTATCTGCGGATGGACTTTATAGTTGGGATTTGGTTCAAAACCAACATCCCCCTTTTTCTCCACCACATAATAAGCAAATCCCCGCTTTTGCTTAACAGTCTTATAATTTTGCGCCTGAGGGGAAGATGAAGTATTATCCGAAACCACTAAAAATGTCCTACCTATGTTAACTAAACCGTGTCCAAAACCAGCAGGAATAGCCACTTGCTTACCGGGATGAAGTGTAATCACCTTAAATTCTTTGGCCTCCCCCACCTCATCGTTTCTCTGCAGAATCATCAGTCCCTGACCTGAAAGACAGTTAAATATCTCCACAGTCTGGCCCTTATGAAAATGGCCATGGGTTTTATTAAACTCCATACCGTTTTTACCAGGAGATAAAATGGTGATACTTTGCTCTAGTTCAGGAATAATAGAATAAGCATCTTTCACCCCCGGAGCTTTTGGCTCCAGTAAAACATCTCTTAAGTCTTTGTGCGTCTTAGTTATGATCATATAATCTCACTTTAACCACCATCCACAGATATTTCAAGAGGGCTAATTGCCTTTTGATTCTCCAAGGCTGGATAATCAGCCTGAATAACCATTCCAAATCCAAATCTCTTAACCATTTAGGGGCCCTGGGGACTTGACCTGATAAAAAATCAAATGCTCCACCCACTGCCATCATCACCTTAATATCTAATTTAGCTAAATTTTTAAAAATCCACTTCTCTTGTTTGGGAGGACCAAAAGCCACAAATAGTAAATCTGTAGCTGGATACTTACTGCTTACTACTTGTTTACCATTATCGTTAACTTCACCACCAGAATCAGTAAAGGAAATTTTAAGATTTGGGTAGCGAGATCTTAAGCGCTCTACACATTTTTCTGCTACCCTATCCCTGCCTCCCAAAAAGCCTGTTGTAAGGCCTTTTTCGGCCCCCAACTTTATTAACCCTTCCATCAAGTCCACCCCAGGAGTATTACAAACTATATCACCTGTCAACTTTAAACCTGCCCCATCAGGAATAGCCAAACCAGCTTTATTGAGAATTTTTTTTAGTTCTTCATCTTTTTGAGCCTTCATTATTATTTCTGGATTGGGAGTAACAATGTAGTGTTTCCCTTTATCCTTAAGCCACCCAGACACCGTTTTCAATGCTTGATCCATTGTTACATCGTCTACCTTTACTCCTAAAACGTCCTTTCTATTGACTTTCATAAACTTATGTTACCATAATAAACTTATGCCTGCCCTGAGTGAACGAAGTGAGTCGAAGGGTTTCACCCTGATTGAACTGTTGGTGGTAATCTCAATCATTGCCATACTGGCTGTTGTAGGCACGATTATTTACAGCATTGTCCAAAGAAATAGCAGGGATGCCAGAAGAAGGATGGATGTAGATGCTATAGCTGCCGCCTTGGAGGTCAACAAACAATCTATAGGCACATATCAGCAAGTTCAATCTTTGTGGTTTGCATCTGGATCAATTCCTTCCGATCCAAGAGGACCGGTGGTACCTCCACCTCCAACAGGTTGTGGAAATTCTGCTGCCACAGATGGCTGGGGAAATGGCTGTTGGTATTGTATTCAAAATGACTCGACCACCCGTGATTACTGTACGCTTAATGACTGGACTGTTGACAATCCGCAGCCGTTTACCTCATATGCTCAGATAGGCTGGATGGTTTGTGCAAATTTAGAAAGTGGAAATCCAGCTTATTACTGTAAGGGAAACTCTCAGTAGCTAAACACTTTCCAAAATCGCTAAAGTTTCTCTGGCCGTCTTTTCCCAGGAAAATTTTTTTATATTCCCAAACCCTGCCTTAATTAATTTTTCCCTAATCCCCCTAACCTGCCTGCCGGCAGGCAAGGTTTCCCTAATCCCCCTTACTATATCCTCCACATCATATGGATCCACCAAAATCGCTCCCTTTCCAGCTACGTTTCGGTTGACACGAACGTAGCCAGCCACTTCAGGCATAGCAGACAGATTAGAGGTAATCACCGGGCAGCCACATGCTTGAGCCTCCAGAATAGGCAGGCCAAAACCTTCAAACAGGGAGGGAAAAACTAAAGCAATAGTTCCGGAATATAATGCCGGCAGATCTTCCTCAGGCACATAACCTAGGAATTTTACTTTCTCCTCTATTCCCAACTTTTTTGGCATTTGATATATCTCATCAGACAACCAACCTTTGGCGCCGACTATCACCAGGTTGTACGCACGAAAGGTGTCGCCTTTTGAGACTAAATTGGCAAAAGCTTGTATCAGCCTTTTTAAATTCTTCCTCGGATGCACTGTCCCCACAAATAGGTAGTAGGTCTTAGGTTGTAGGTCGTAGTGTATCAAACTATTAACTAAAGCCTCATCTTTGATTGGTTTAAATAACTCTTTATCATATCCCTCATAAATTACGGCGATTTTATCTGGCTCAATCCCCACTCTTTTGATCAGATCATCTTTGGTAGCTTTAGATACTACAATAATCTTGGTGGCAGTTTTCAGTTGATATCTTTGCATAATAGAAAGATACAGTCTTTGTTTAAACTGATGCATGGAGGATAAGTATTCTGATCCCAGATCATGCACGGTCACCACAGTTTTTAAACCTGGCTTTCTTATCACCGGCAGCGTATGTGCAGGCACAAACAAAACATCCAGCTTGTCTTTAAAAGTTTGCAGGGCCAGTCCTGCTTGTGTCCACAAAAATTTGAAATTTGAAATTTGAAATTTGAAATTGTTTGGGAATTCTTGGATATCTTTTTGCCTAAAATCAGGTCTAAGATAAACTATATATTGATTAACCTCATCTATTTTTGCCAGAGCCTTCAGAAGTTGATAAGAATAGTTTTCTGTGCCCGTTCGCCGGCTGGCGAAAGATCTTGATCCATCAAAACCAATAACCATTTAAAAATTATACCCGATTTGTTGACAGATAGTTATTAACGCTTTATAATGATTTATTATTTAATAAGTTAAGAAGTTAAGTTTCTTAGTTAACCAGGCAGAAACAGAAATTTATTTTGATAAGATGAAAACACAATTGTTAATCCAAAATAAAAAGGATTATCTTTTATTTTTGCTGATTATTATTCTGACCTCTCTTTTTCTTACTGCACCCCTCGCCAGTGCCAAAACCAGTGCCAAAAAGGGTAATCATGCATCTCCGAAATCTATCATACAACAGACTTTACCAGCATTAACAGGAGAACTGGGTACTTTTTCTACTACCGGCCAGGGACAATTACCTAAACCCCTTTACGAGCACACTACTGTAACCGCAACTACCGGCACCACCACCTATATCTATGTCTTAGGAGGATTTACCCAGACTTCCCAAACTAATCAAACTTTCACAGATGTTTATAAAGCTACTATCGACTCCAGTGGTAATATAGGTTCCTTCTCTTCCCTTAATCAGGGCCAACTGCCCAAAGCGCTAAGACTTCATACCACTGTTACAGTTAATACCGGTGGAACCAATTATATTTATGTGTTAGGAGGCAGAGATATCTATGGTAGATCGTCTGAAGTCTATAAAGCCACTATCAACTCTAGTGGAGATATTGGCGCCTTTTCCACTACCAATCAAGGACAGCTTCCCCAACCTCTGAATGCTCACGCTACGGTTATAGCCAATATTGGCGGAATAAATTATATTTATGTTCTGGGAGGCAACAACGGGGTACCTCAAACAACAGTTTACAAAGCCACTATTGATGTAACCGGAGACATCGGGCCATTCTCCACCAGTGGTCAGGGGCAACTCCCCCATAATCTCATGTCTCACTCCACTGCCGTGATGAACATTGGCGGAATAAATTATATTTATGTTCTGGGAGGCGTAGGTACCAATTCTACTGATGGAAGTTTGTATGAATCTACAGCAGTTTACAAAGCAGCGATTGACAGCTCCGGAAATATTGGAGCTTTTTCTACCGTTAACCAAGGGCAATTACCACAAATACAAAATTGGCATTCTATTGCCAGTTTAAACGACAGCGGCAATAACTTTATTTACATCCTCGGAGGCTACCCTAATAAAGATGAGACTTATAGAACAATTGTCGACACCAGCGGGAACGCCGGAATTTTCTCCACCACCACTCTCTTACCTAAACCACTCTATGGACATACCAGTGTCATCGCAATTACCGGTACCAGTGCCTATCTTTACGTCTTAGGGGGCAACAGTCTCAATACTGTCCAATCAGCTGTCTACAAAGCTCAAATAAATTAGAAGTTTAATACCCGGATGCGCGCTGCATTTAGCCTAATTAAACTCTAACGCTTGCTAACTGATCTTTTATAAAGGTCCAAATTTTCCAAAGCTATTCCGGTGCCTAAAGCCACACAAAGGAGCGGATTTTCAGCCAAAGCTGCCGGAACTCCCAGTTTTTCTGTCAATAATCTGTCCAGATTTTTTAAAAGAGAGGTCCCGCCACTCATCACAATCCCCTTATCAATAATATCCGATGCCAACTCAGGAGGAACTTGTTCCAAAACCCCCTTGGCTGCCCCAATAATTTTGCTTAGCACATCAGAGATAGCCTCGGTGATCTCGCTGGAGGTAACTTCGATGCTTTTGGGTAACCCGGAAAACATATCTCTGCCTCTCACTTCCAAACTTTGTTCCTCAGCTGGCTTTAAAAAAGTGGCTGATCCAATTTTCATCTTGACTTCTTCAGCCATTCTTTCGCCAATAATCAGATTGTATTTTTTCCTGATAAAGCCTTGTATTGCCTCATCAATCTTATTTCCTCCCACCCTGACTGAGGAGTGTACCACCACCCCTCCCAGACAAATCACAGCTGCTTCAGTAGTCCCTCCCCCAATATCTATAATCATGTTGCCAGACGGGTTGGCGATGGGAATTTTGGCGCCGATGGCCGCAGCCAACGGTTCATCAATTAAAAAGGCTGTCTTGGCACCGGCTGAGAGGGTAGCATCCAAAATGGCTCTTTTTTCCACTGAGGTGACTCCGGCCGGAGCACAAACCATCACTTCCGGCTTAAACAGCCTGGAGGAACCGCAAACTTTATCCAGGAAATATCTGATCATGGCCTCAGTGATGACATAGTCGGCAATTACCCCATCTTTCATCGGGCGGGAAGCAAAAATATTGCCGGGAGTTCTACCCAGCATTTCTCTAGCTTCACTGCCTACAGCTAAAACACGATGGTCATCAGTGGTAATGGCCACCACTGTGGGTTCATTTAAAACAATGCCTGAGCCGGCCAGATAAACCAGTGAGTTGGCAGTACCAAGATCAATCCCGATACGTTTGGAGAAGTTAAACATGTGAGGATATTTTAACAACCACAAAACTGCCTCACAAGATCTATAAAGTGGATCAAAAGGAATCAACGAAGATTAATTCCGTAGAAATTTGGCTCGGA
>MFDM01000029.1:12890-15393 GCA_001776905.1 Candidatus Daviesbacteria bacterium RIFCSPLOWO2_01_FULL_39_12
GATGAGCTAATAATGACCAGTCTTGAGGAATCCGGCCAAGGAAACACAAAGTTATCTAAAAAGTTGCCGGCAAAAATCACCGCTTTATTGCTCCCGTCAAATTCAACCAGAGAAATCCGATCTTTTTCCACTAAAATAATGTGCCTTGAGTCCGGTAGCCAGATATGAGACAGGGCTGGCGGTAAACTAAACTCCTTTTTCTCCTCCAGATCATAAACTTTTATATCCTCTTTTCCGGCCATGAATTTAGTTTCATCGGGCGACCAGTGTAAGAATCCCGACTCCGAGGCTATTTTTCTTAAATTCATATCTTTAATAGCCAAAATCCGGATGCTTTCTTTCGAGACCACATCTTCTTCCCACTCTTTGATGGTAGCATCCAGCATGGGAGTAATATCTCGCGGCTCACCATTAAATTTATCACTTTCTAAAAGATAGCGGGTATTTCCCACAGTCACTAAAATCTGTTGGGAGTCAGGAGACCATCTTAAAACAGCCCCGGAGAAATCAATGACAGTATTCTCAGTTATCTGATGAGGCTCGGCTGAGCGGGCGAAAGCAATCTGTTGGTTACGAATCATTGTCCAAACCCAAACGCCTCCTTTTTTGGTTTTTGTAGGAACAATGTAGGCAAGCTTGCTGCCGTCTGGACTAAGCAGCGGATTTTCCACTCCATTGAAGGTCATTGGATAGATGGTAGGGATAGCCGGAAAAAGGGTAACTTTTACTTCACTAACCACTCCTTCTTTCACTTCAACCTCTTTTTCCCAAGGGATAAAACCCTCCTTAACTACTTTAACAGCATACTTCTTGGGGGGCAAAGAAGAAATAGTGGCATCGGTGGCTGTAGTCAGGTGACCGTCTATAAAAACAGAGGCGGCATCCGGCTCAGAAGAGACAGTGATAATGCCTGTTCCCAAAATTCTTTTTTCGGTAGTGGAAAAAGTATAACCTTTGGCAAAAAAGATAGCTATCCCGGCTGCAGTAGCAATCACCACCAAAGTGACAATGGTAATAATAAATCTCCTGGACATCATGGATATGATAACACAAAATCGAATTTTTCTTTAGCTGCTGACCAACCTGGCTCTCACAACCAGCCTGTTAATCAGAGTTCCCGGCGGATCACAGGTTTGTAAAGTCAGAACAGGCACATCATATTTGTTGGTCAGATAAGCAGTCTCTTTGGGACTGACAACTACCTTATCAAACACCACATAATCATATCTTCTGTTGTTGTAGAAAATAATCACCCGATCCCCCGCCACCAACTCCCGTAACAAATAAAAAACAGCATTGTAGCGGACTATATTCCATGGAGCATCGGTGGAGTGAGAAAATAAGTATAAATTGCCCGCTTCTCCGGGCTTGGTGCTACCTGAGGCTTCGGCCACTCCCTTTGTTAAGGCCCGAGAATATTCTTTCTCGTTCCCAGAATTAACGTTGGGAATTATCCTGGCGTTGGCATTGATTTTTTCAATCACTATCCCATACTCTGTTGAAACAGGTACGATCAAATCTTCTTGAGACTGAATATTGCTAAAAGTTTGACCCGGCTGAGTTTGAGGTGCAACTAGTCTTCTTATTCCTCTCATTTGGTCTATCCTATATCCAGCCTCAGCCACCATGGTCGGGCCTAACATAAAAATAGTCATTACCAATCCGCTGACAAAGAAACAATAACCTACAACACGGACCAGTAAAGCTAGTTTGTAATTTTTCAGCATAGTTTGAGCGGCCCTGGCGAGAATCGAACTCACAACCTTTCCCTTAGGACGGGACTGCTCTATCCGTTGAGCTACAGGGCCAACTATAGATATTTTAGCACTTCAGGGGGTATAATTTCTGCTACGGGGACTAGGTCATCGGTAGACCGCTCGGTTCGGGTCCGAGAGGCAGGGAGTTCAATTCTCCCGTCCCCGACATTAACCGGGAAACCACAGCTTAATTTCTTTTTTAGCTTCCTCCTCAGATCCGGAGGCATGGATTAAGTTATAGACCGGTCTTCCTTCCCTGTTGGCATCCAGAATATTATCTGTTCCCAGATCCCCTCTGATGGTGCCTTTTTCTGCAGTGGAAGGATCTGTAAAACCGGTCACCTTTCTGGCCACAGTGACAGCATTCTCCCCTTCCAAAAGCAAAACCACGATAGGACCGGAGGTGATAAATTTTCGAAGCCACCCAACCACTTTTCTACCCTGATCCAGAGCGCTTTTGACTTTTTGTCCCGCAGCAATGGTTTTTTCTCCAATCTGACGCAGGTATTCAGGATCCATCGGATAGTGCTTTTCCACTATCTCAAGTGGAGCCATCATGCCTTTTCTTTTAACCATCTTGAGGCCGGCTGCCTCGTACCTACTGATAATCTCATCAGTAAATCCCCCAGCCACTCCATCAGGCTTGATGATAATTAATGTTCTCTGAAGCATAATCAATCATTATATTACTTTATCTCCACATCTTCCACTCGAATTGTCCCGTCTTCATAAACCCAAACTCTGGC
>MFDM01000029.1:15400-21267 GCA_001776905.1 Candidatus Daviesbacteria bacterium RIFCSPLOWO2_01_FULL_39_12
GGCAGCTGTAAATTCCTCTCAGAGGTAACAGCTCCTACCGTAATCATCGACAGGTTGGTTTCAGGCTCAGTATACTCACTAAATAAATGAGCATCCCCGGCAAAAACTTTTTTTACCCCATTTTCAGAAAATAATCTGATTAACTCCCTGGCCTGATCCTTCAGTTTAGGCTCAACCCTACCCATAAAATGATCAGAGGAGGGGTGGAATAAAGGCTCGTGGACAAAAACCAAAATATTTAATCCCCTGTTTTTACCATCTTCAAGCTGGCTTTTTAACCAACTCAGCTGCATTGAATCTACGCCTGCATAATTGTCACTGTTAAAAACTAAGATAAATTTAAAATTTTGATAATCAAAAGACTGGTAACTTGGACCAAAAACCTCTCTAAAATTGGCTAAGGCTGGTTTAGACTTATCTCTTGAATCCCAAAGGTCGTGGTCTCCGGGTGCTAAGAAATATCTGATGCCGGATTGATCTAGTGCTTCTTTGGCATTTTTAAGCTCATCTATTGTGCCCACTTCTGTATAGTCTCCTAAGCCGATTAAAAATTGGACGCTGGAAAAGTTTTTAATTAGGCCCAGGGCTTTCTGAAAATTTACATTATCACTATGTGAATCTGATATTAGGACAAAATCAAATGCAATCTCAGATGCGGGTTGAGATGAAGAGCTGGTAATTTGTGATAACACATCATTAAGCGAGGAAGATGATTGGTCTTTTTTAAAAGGCAAATATTGAGCAATCTGAGGAGGAACCATTTTTTCTAAGCTTGAAACTGCTGAGGTCAAATCCAATTTTACAGAATCAACTCCGGAAAAATGTTTGTAAGCTGAATATAATCCACCTAAAAGCAGCGCAAACATTGTCAGACTAAGAAATAGTCTAAATATAACAAACACTATATTAGTAGGTCTTTTATGATATTTTCTAAACATAATGACAGATCCTTCGTCGCCTTAATGGCTCCTCAGGATGAGGCAAAGCCTCACATCCTTTCCGGAGCAGTCACTCCCAAAAGTTTTAATGCATTTGCCAAAGTAATCTTCGAGGCTTGTACCAAGGCAAGCCTGGCTTCTTTCGTCCTCTCATTTTCTGCCTGGAGCACCGAACAATTCTCGTAAAATTTATTGGTTAGATCAGCCAAATTTATGGCATACTCTGTTAACTGATGCGCTTGTAAAGTTGAAGCTAATTCTTCCAGTAAATCAGGAAAAGATAGCAGATGTTTAATTAAATTAAGCTCATGATCGTCTTTAAGTAAACCATAATCCACCTCTTGAATTTGCACCTCTATCTTTTCACTCTTCACTAAAATACTGCTCATCCTGGCATGAGCATATTGAACATAATGCACAGGATTTTTATTGGATTGTTGCTTTAAAAGCTCCAAATCAAAATCGATATGGGTTTGAGGAGCAGATCTTAAAAGATAAAATCTGAAGGCATCCACCCCCACCTCCTCTAAAACCTCCTTGGCCGTAATAAAATTTCCCGCCCTTTTACTCATCTTAACAACCTCATTGCCTCTTTTGACCCGAACATACTGATATAAAATAAACTTTAATTTGTTGGTATCGTACCCTAAAGCTGCCATGGCAGCCTGAAGTCTCGGAATATGTCCGTGGTGATTTGCCCCGAATACATCAATTATTAAATCAGCTCCTGATTCAAACTTATCATGATGGTAAACTATATCAGAAGTGAAATAAGTATATCCTCCATCAGATTTTTGGATGACCGTTTCCCTGTCTTTTAAGAATTCATCAGAGGGAGCCAGCCATAAAGCCCCCTCTTTTTCTTTAACAACACCTGCTTTCTTGAGTTCCTCTACTATCTTAGCTGCCTGTTTTCTCAAATCAGACTCGTGCACTACCAGGTCAAATTTTATTCCCATCGAATGAGCATCTGCCATAATGTCCTCAAAAAGCTCTTCCACGGCCAACTGTCCAATCTCTTCATCTGATTTGCCTGCTGTATCAACTTCCAATTTATTAACCAGCTCATCAAGATATTCCCCTTGATACTGATTATCTTTTAACAAATTTCCCGACATTTTAGCTATAATGGTAGCTCCCAAAGCCTTAACCTGCTCCCCTACATTATTATCGATGTACTCCCTTAAAACCTCATAACCTTGAGAAGTTAAAACATTGGCAATCACATCTCCCAGAGGTCCTCCTCTGGCATTACCGATATGTAAAGGACCGGTGGGATTTGCCGAGATATACTCCACTCTGACCTTTCTACCATGACCGATTTGAGAATATCCATATTTTTCTCCTTTTTTTAAAATCTCCCTCAAATCATTTGCCAACATATCTTTTTTTATAAAAAAATTTATAAATCCTCCCCCGGCTACTTCTATTTTTTCTAAGTAGTCACTAGAGTCAAAAGTCAAGAGTCTAGACTTTATTTCATTAGCAATCTCTACTGACGACTGACGACTGACGACTGACGACTGTTTAGCAAGCTGTAAGGCTATATTCGAGGTATAGTCTCCAAATTGAGGATTTTTAGGAATAGATAAAAGTATCTCAGTGGGTGGATAACCTGATTCTTTAACTGCTTTTTTGAGACTTCCTAATATCTGATCCTTGATCATTATTTAATGATAACATAAAGTGCAGCACTCCTCCCACCATTAAATAATATCCCACCCAGACAATCCATAATTTTTCCCCGATATATTCCCAGGCAAAAGGTAAGGAAGCAAAAAATTTTACTATATAAATAAAATAGCTCAAAAGCGCTATCACCACCAAGCTAACCAACTGTCCTAAAAATGACCAGAAAAAGCCCAGAATAATCATAATTGCCCCTCCAATCATAATGAACGGTATAGTCCACAAAATTAAAGTATTTGTTATCAAAGATACCAGTGAGATTTGATGGAAGTTTTGAGCAATCACCGGAGTAACCATTAGCTGTGCCGCCAGAGTAACTGCCAAATCTTGTCCTATGATAGGCACAACTTTTAGCCATTTTAGGAAAATTGGCGCCACCACCACTACCCCAAAGGTAGCTAAGAAACTGAGCTGGAAAGAAATCTCGGTAATCCAGTTAGGATTAATCAGTAGCATTGCTCCGGCTGTCACTGCTAAAATCCTCCAACTGTCCTTATCTCTGCCAAAAAGTTGCGCCAGAGAAGCCAGTCCAAACATGACTGCTGCCCGTAAAATTGGTACTTGCAGACCTGTTAGCAGTGTATAAAGGATAGCTGCCAAAAGACCTAGCAGAACGGCGTTTTTCTTTTTTATCAGGCCGGATAGACCCAGAAAAAACCCGGCCACCATGCTTAAGTTTTGCCCTGAGGCTACCACAATATGTAATGTGGAGGTATCTCTCAAGCTCAATTTAAATCCTGCAGGCAATTTTTTGTTTTGGCCAATCAAAATTCCGGACAGAAGTTCAGCTTGAGGCGAAGGCAGAAACTCGGCTATTTTTTTGTCCAGGCTGTCTCTTTGAGAGCTGAAAAGATCAAATTTTACATCCCAACCACCTTGCTGCAACCTTAACAAATAAATCAGCAAATACAATACAACGCTCAATACCAGAGGCAATATATCAAAATGCAAAAAGTTTTTAATCATTAAAGCTAGTAAAGTGTAATCCGATCTTTAATTTGATCAAAAACTTTCTTGGAAACTATTTTCTGTCCCAACAAATCCTCAACCTTCTGATACGGCCTGCCTGAGATTATTTTTGAGGCCGTGACCGGGCCTATTCCGGGCAATGCTTCCAGTTCAGACTGAGATGAGCTGTTGATGTTCACTTGAGCTTGGGCATTAGTTCCAGATACTACCCCACCCTGGATGTTGGATCCACCAGCTGAATTTTCCCCTTGAAAAGGTATGTAAATCTTACTGCCATCAGATATTTTTTGTGCTAGATTGATATATTTTGCTATGTATTCTTGGTTAGCATCCACAGTAAATCCTCCGGCAGCACTAACGGCATCCTCCACCCTGGAAGTAAGTTTAATCTGATAAACCCCTGGCTTTCTCACCGCGCCTGAAACATCAACAGAAATCAGCTTGTTACCATCAACCAAACTCTCTTTGGGAAACTGCTCTATTTTTGAATTTGGCTTATTCGAAGTAACTAAACCACCAATAATTAAAACCAAACCCACTAAACTTAGAGCTAGAGGAATTCTAAACTCTTGTATTTTTCCGATGGGCAGCTTTTTCAGCTGCTCAAGCATATTTAAACTGCTTTCTGTATTTTTTAACCCAAGCTTTATAAGCTGTTACCAGATGACCCAAGCCTCTTAATATAAGTTCTTGCCTAATCACTCCGCCGTGGTGCGGATACTTATGAAGTTTGGGTCTGAGAGATGAGAAACCATGAGTATAATGACAAAGTTCATGAGCGATGGTATGATCAACCACTGCTGAGGGAACATGATCGTTTTTAAACATACCGGTTAGAGTAATCATTGAATTGCCGCTTTTTTTATCAAGCTTAATAGAGCCTAAACGCAGGCGGGAAGAACGTCCAAATCTGATAAAAACCCTGTTGTTCTGCTTAACATCCGGAAAATGATTGGACCAAATTTCATCCAGTCTGGATAAAAGCCATCTGTCATCTCTTTTATATTTCATAATTATTGATTTTAAACTATTTGTCAACCTTGGTGACAAAATTGATCACTTTGCCGCTGATATAGACTACTTTTTCGACCCTGGCACCTGCCAGATATTTTTTAACTTTTTGTTGACCTTTAGCTATTTCTTCAACTGCCTCTTTATTGCTGACTATATCTTTAGCTATCTTTAAAACATCTCTAAGTTTACCGTTAATTTGCACAATCAGTAGTATCTGCTGATCTTCCAGGTATTTATTATCAAACGCTGGCCAAGACTGCTGATGAATGGAGTATTTCTGACCCATGCCAGACCACAGTTCCTCGGTAATATGCGGAGCAAAAGGAGCCAGCAATAATAAAAATGTCTCATACTCCTCACTTTGCACTCTTGTCTCGAACGAAGTCGAGAGATTGCCTTTTGCGCTTAAATAATTCAACCACTCCATCAAAGCAGCCACAGCCGTATTGAATTTGATGTTTTCTATATCCTCACTCATTTTCTTAATTGTCTTATGCATGAATCTAAAATCTTCCCTTGATACATTTGATACTTTTCCCTCCTTTGACACTTTCCCTTGTAGTCCCCATACCCTTTGTAGAAAATGATAGACTCCGTGAATTCCTCCCGGATTCCAGGGAGTCACTATATCATATGGCCCAATAAAACAAAGATACAACCGGACAGCATCAGCCCCAAACTCCTTAACCTGAGCGTCAGGATTGACTACATTACCCCGTGACTTACTCATTCTGGCACCATCCGGTCCCAGAATCACCCCATGATGAACCCGCTTTTTGGCGTATTCCTCAAATTTTAGAATGCCGATATCTTTTAGGAACTTGACAAAAAATCTGGAATAAAGAGTATGGCCTAAAGTATGCTCTGCTCCACCGAAGTAGATGTCTACAGGCATCCAATCTGTCAATCTTTTGTCTTTAGCAATCTCCTTATCATTCTGATTATCCAGATATCTTAAAAAATACCAGGAAGAATCAACAAAAGTATCCATGGTATCTGTTTCTCTTCTTGCTTTACCTTTACATTTTGGACATTTTGTTTCTATAAAAGATTTTGAAGTTTCCAAGGGATTTCCTTCACCAAATTTAACATCTTTGGGTAATAATACTGGAAGATCTTTTTCAGGAATTGGAATTATACCACAATTACCACAATAAACTATTGGAATTGGCGTTCCCCAATATCTTTGCCTAGAAATTAACCAATCTCTTAATTTATATTGGAATGTTACTTTGCCTATTTTTTTAGATTCTAAAT
>MFDM01000029.1:21295-22350 GCA_001776905.1 Candidatus Daviesbacteria bacterium RIFCSPLOWO2_01_FULL_39_12
ATTATTTAATCCGGAAAATTTATCTGAATTAACTAAAATTCCTTCTTCCGTGTAGGCCTTTTCTATTTTTTCAGACTTATTTAATTTTGGATTGATTACAACTTTTATTGGAATGTTATATTTTTTAGCAAATTCAAAATCTCTTTGATCATGTGCAGGAACAGACATTATACAACCAGTACCATAATCTGGAAGAACAAAGTTTGCTATGTAAATAGGAACTTTCTCATTCATTAAAGGGTTAATAGCATATTTTCCTATGAATAAACCCTCTTTTTCCTTGTCTTCTGCTGCTCTGGAAAATTTATCCTGAATAAGAACTTTTTTTAAAAATTCTTTTACTTGATCTTCATATTTTGTATCTTTTACTAATTCTAAAACATCAGGATGTTCTGGTGCATAAACCAAAAATGTTACACCATAAAGAGTATCTGGACGAGTTGTAAAAATTTGGATAGTTTTATTTTGATCTGATAATTTGAAATTTACTAAAGTTCCTTGTGATTTACCTATCCAATTTTCTTGCATTAATTTAATTCTTTCAGGCCAATCAATTTTCTCTAAATCTTTTAATAATTCTTCTGCATAATCGGTAATCTTAATAAACCATTGTTCAAGCTGTTTTGTTTCAACATCTGTATCTGTATGACGCCAACATTTGCAATTATGAACTTGCTCATTTGCCAATACTGTATTACATTTTGGACACCAATTGACTATGGCTTTTTTTCTGTATACTAAACCTTTTTCCATAAACTTTAAGAAAAAATACTGATTCCACTTGTAATATTCGGGATCACAAGTTTTGATCATTCTAGTCCAATCATAACTTAAACCTAATTCTTTTTGTTGCCTTATAAAATTATGAATGGATTCATCTGTAAATTTACTTGGATGAAATTTGGCTTTTATTGCTGCATTTTCTGCTGGTAAACCAAAAGAATCATAGCCCATGGGATAAAGAACATTAAATCCTTGCATTCTCTTAAATCTTGAATAAATATCCCCTATGGAATAATTAAAAGCGTGACCCATATGAAGACCTGAACCGCTTG
>MFDM01000029.1:22367-23231 GCA_001776905.1 Candidatus Daviesbacteria bacterium RIFCSPLOWO2_01_FULL_39_12
TTATTAAAGTCTACCATTTACATAAGAACCATTATACAAATTATGTGAACTACTCATAACCTAACTCCTGTTGAGGTTATGTCTTCTTGCTTCATAGACAACTCTTGATCAATCTGAACAGAGGAGTTATTCTCCACATTGGCTCGTTCCGAACCAATAAATTTACTTTTTATGTTTATTGCAGAGTTTAGGTCTCTATCTATCTCAAACCCACAATCCGAACATTTGTATGTTCTTATCCACAATGGCATCTTTTGGATATTTCCACAGTTGCTACATTGTTTAGTTGTGTTCTTAGGATTTATCTTTTCTACTTTGCAACCAGCACTTTCAGCCTTGTAGCAAAGAAATTGGATAAATCTGTTCCAAGAAGCATCCGCAATATTTTTAGCATTATAAGAAGATTGCATCATATCTTTGATTGCTAAATTTTCAACAATAATCAATTTACAATCTTTTACATATTGATTAGAAAGTTTGTGAAGAAAGTCATTTCTAATTCTTTCAATTTTCTCATGAACCTTAGCAACTCTAAATCTTGCTTTACTTCTATTATGACTTCCTTTCTTTTTTCTTGATAAGTCTTGCTGTGCAGTTTTTAGTTCTTCTGCATACTTGTCTATTGTCTTTGGATGAGCAATAGAATTTCTTTCACTGTCCATAATATAATTATTTATACCTAAATCAATCCCTATTTCTTTTTCTCCACAAGTTCTCTTTTGAATAAAATCAGTAACAATCATTGCATACCATTTTCCAAGAGATTTTTTTAGAGTAATTTGTTTTATTTTTCCTTCAACTTGCCTATGAATTTTTATCTTTATATCTCCAATTTTGCTCAAATGCAAAATACCTTTTTTATTT
>MFDM01000030.1 GCA_001776905.1 Candidatus Daviesbacteria bacterium RIFCSPLOWO2_01_FULL_39_12
AATTAGATTGGTAAGCAAGATGTTGCTTATCCTTTAAAAGAAGTTAAACGATGAAAAAATTAATCAGCAAAACTTATTTTAAAAACTTTTTCGGCTTTATAACCATTTTTATTGGAGCAACGCTCGTGTTTGCTTTATCTCCGGGTGTTGACGATGGAGCCCCTAGAAATTTTGATCTCTTAGTTGGCTACTTCGTAACTTCATTTATTGCTGTGTTAGCATTAGGGCATATGATAGCTATGAAATTTGTTGAGGGTAAAGAGCGAGATATGAAAGCGAAAGAATTGGGTTTAAGCTATAAAGATTTTAGGGAAAAGCATAAGGATGTTTTAGATTTATGAGCAATTGAAAAAATGTCTAAAAAATTATCAGTTTTATTATTAATTATCATTGGGTTATTCCTCTTCTATTGGTTTCAATTAAAACCTACGCCTAATTCATCATCAACAAGCCAACCAACTAATCTAACAAAACAAAAAACAGAAGAAATCGACTATCTCCAAACCTATATCCCAAAAGATAGTAAGTCTGGAAGTTGTTGGACAATTTCTAATGCTTCAGCAAACGATAAAGCCTGGAGGTGTATTGCGGGTAATTCTATACACGATCCCTGCTTCGAGATTGACACAAATAGACTTGTATGTGATATTGATCCTGAAGTGGCAGGAAGCGGTTTCGTTTTAAATTTAACCGAGAAATTACCCACAAGTGAACATAGTTCTACCTCACGTGAGCTCTATTGGATTATAAAACTAGCAAATGGTACTAAATGCTGGGTGAATACTGGTACTGCTGATATGGTAAATGGAGAGTTCTACTATTATAGTTGTGATAAGGATAATGCAGTTATTATAGGTGAATTGGACAAAAACACTAATCTCTGGATTGCAAATGTGGCTTACCTAAACGAAAAATGGGAAGAAGCTCAAAAGAGAGAAAAGATTGAAATATTAAAAGTTTGGAAATGATAAAAAATTACTTATTGTTGTGATTTACTGACTTAATGAGTATTGTTACTGTAAATAATATGAATATTAAAATTAATCATTATTTGAGTGTATTTCTCTTGTTTCTTATTTTTTTCTCTGTTTTTTCACCCCCTGTTTTAGCTGCTAAAAACCCAAAACGAATAGTAGTGGGTGCAAAGTTAAAGGAATATAAGCCGCCAGCGAATCGGCAATGTGACATCAAAGTTCCTAAACAATACGCGACTATTCAGGCTGGAATTAATGCCGCAGTTAATGGGGACACAGTTTGCGTTGATAAAGGTATCTATAATGAAGATGTATTGATTAACAAATCGATTAAGCTTTCAGGAAGAAAAAACCTTAAAACCATCATTAATGGTCAAGATCCTAATGCACAGGGTGCGGTCGCTATTACAGCCAATAACGTCACGCTTGAAGGGTTTCTTATTAATGGTGTTGGCACAAACTTTTCTCAAACTGCAGTGGCTATTAATGGAAGCGACAGTGGCCCTGTTTCTGAGGCTATCATACAATACAATCGGGTTGTAGCAGGCAGTGGAGAAATTGCATTGCGAACAGTTCGTGTGCAAAACAGCATAATTCAAAATAACATCTTGGAAGGTAATAACTCACCTTATGTTGCTGCATTGGCGGGACTAGATGGTGTTGGCTCAACCAACAACGGTTTTATAAACAATACTTTCATAGGGACAGTCAATGCAATAGACCGTTCAGATACCGGAATAACCCTTGATGCCGCGACTCCTTATAGCCTTGTTAAACAAAATGTTTTTAATACGAGCGGTGGTCTAATTCTAGTCGCCACTAATAATACAAGTATAGTTAATGAGAATAATTTCAACAGTAGTACATCCATAAAAGTCGCCTCCACTTGGGGAACTCCTCTGAATGCTGAAAATAATTGGTGGGGAGATTTAGATCCATCAGATAATATTCAAGGATCTGTTGACTATACTCCATTTGCCACAAACCCATTTGCAGAGAACTAGTTAAGAATCATAGCAATTGAGCTAACTTAATAACCAACATCTGATTTAAACACTCGAATATAGTAAAATTCAGGGGATGAAAGAAGTTTTGAAATTTTCCCAAAAAATCCGAAAATTCCTTAATAGCTTATTATTACTTTTTATTTTAGTATTTATACTTTTTGTATTAACACACCTCCTTTTACCATTACAACTTATAAGTGTAATCTCTGATGATTTTAATAAAGTAGCAATTGGTATAGCTGCCTTAGTTACTGCTTATTTTGGAAGTTCTTATTTCAGAGAAGAATTATCAAGGAAACGAGCTATAGAATATTATAGAAAAAAATACCCACCAGAAAAGTATCAAAAAACCTTTAAAATAATTGAAAGTGAGGAT
This sequence comes from Candidatus Daviesbacteria bacterium RIFCSPLOWO2_01_FULL_39_12, assembly GCA_001776905.1. GTDB lineage: Bacteria > Patescibacteriota > Microgenomatia > Daviesbacterales > UBA10151 > MFDM01. Next base: position 2,358 of record MFDM01000030.1, read on the forward strand.
GGTCCAGGGGCAGTATTCCTTCTGGATTTGGAAAGTCTGCATAAACATCATATCTGGAATATGAAGACAATGTATGATCTGGGTTGGCAACTATACAAACGAGAATCATTACCAAACGAGAAATTCCTTTCTTATTTAATAGGTGACCCTATTCGTACAAGAGGAGACTTAGGCGAATGAATGTTTTATCAATAGCTCAAACTATTTTAGCAGTTTTGTGGTCAGGTTTTATCTTTGCAGTTGGATATTTTACTCGAGGTTGGATTGAACGACATTTTAAGCGTTCTGATGTGAAATGGGGTGAGAAACGTCAGCTTGCTAAAGATATATTAGCCTTTGTTGATGAAGGACAAGGTACAGGCTATGAAGTGCCATTAGACCACGTAAGGTTTAAAGAATCAAGTAGATTAGTTAGCTTATCTCTTCCTTACAGCAAAACAGCAAGCAAAAATCTTCTATCATTCTATGGTACATGGACTATTTTTGCCATGATGAATCCCGAGAGGATGAAAATCCCACCACATCAGTATACTGACCATATTAAAATGTTGTCTGAAAAGCGAGAGGTTATAGATGATATAGCTGATGATATCAGAGTAGAGGTGACAAAGTGGTTAAAAAAGTAATTGTTAAGTAGCTTCTACTTTACTAATAGCTTCAACATATTCCAAAAGTCTTTCTCCAAATTCAGTTAAATATTGGACGGTACCACTCCCACCTCCAAAAGTTCCTATTGTAGGGTCATTTCCCTGCTTAAAAATCCCACGGGAATTGTATTCTGACCAATATTCACTGTATTGCAATCTTCTCTTTTCCTCGTTAGCACTAATTAAATCGTAAGCTCTTTTAGTTTCATCAGTTGTATTTCTATTAAATTCCTTTGTAATTTCCTGCTTTTGAGCATCATGCCAGCTATTGTAATAATTACTTATAGCTGCTGTTCTTTTTAAAAACCCCTGATATTCATCATCGGTGTAACCAATTTTTTGGGATTTCTCAGGTTTACTTTTCAAATCCATATCTCTGATGGGGAAAATCTCTCTTCTTATAAAGGCAAGGTGTTGAATGGCTGGAAGCGACATTGATTCAGCTGTTTCCTGCAATCTTTCCAAGTGGTTTTTTGCATAGTCATCCCCGCTGATGTAGGCACCGATAAAAGCTTTTTTTATAATTTCTTGCCTCTCTATTCCCCGAGCATAAGTTAAATTAGCAAGGGTACTCCCTAAAGCTTGTTGGAACTCTGGGGAATTAATAACATCTTTTGTTATCTTACTTGATTCCAATACTTCTTTTAAAAATTTATCTGTCTCCGTTGGAAGCAGCTCTCTTAATATGAAGTAAGGTACTTTAACTGCTAGTGATAAGGTGGAAATTTGTAATTTAAGTACTGGATCAGGTATTTGAGAAATAGCCTGATCTATCACGGCAAGTGATGCTTCCGCCAAACCTCTTCTTAGTTTTCCCATGTTTGAATATTAACATACACTAAAGTTACTAACCTGGAATAAGGAATTTAGATTTTACTGTAAGTTAATTTGTTGCTTGATAAATAATCAACCTGATCCAGATAGCTTCAATTTTTCTTCAATCTCATCCAATCTTTTTACAATATCCGATGCCTCGTATGCATCCAACCAACACCTAGTAAGAAAACCCATTGAACTACCCACGGGAACTGGTACACCTTCAGCCCAAACACCATTAATTACTTGTCCTAGAAACTTCTTAACATCTTCGGGGGTATTTAGCCTTACAGATTTACCATAGAAGCCTTGCAAAGCCCTATTTTGGCCTCCTTTTTGGCTGGATAGCTTACTTACTTCCTGATTTTCTGGATCATGCCTGAAACAGAAATCTTTTTCGCTTTGAGCAAAAGCTCTGCATCGTTGCTTATTATCTAATATTTTTTTACATTTCATCTTTTAAATATTCTAAAAACTCCTTTTCTCTTGATAAATCAATTAGGATTGGGCAAGGTAACCCTTTAGCCTGTGCAATTCTACTTTCTTCTGGCGTAACTCCTCTTGTTGCTACCCTTAGTGCTGATGAATTATGACTAGCACCTCCCATGATAGGAAAAATAGGTATCTTTTTCCTGAAGTTAAGTATTTTATCGATCTTTTTATCTAGCTGCTTAATCTGTGCTTTATTCATATTTTCTTTTCCCTTCTGACAGACCATATTTCTCTATAAGTATAGTGGGTATACCTAACTCCTTTAGAGTTGGTAACCTTTTCTTGCTAATTAGCTGATTGACTCTCTTATTTAGTTGCTTTAATTGTGTTTTATTCATACAACTTAGTTATAGGGGGGTATGCCGTCATTGATGATGTTCCTAAGATTTGTTGTACAATATTGAAAGTTAGATCAATTGGTTGGTATTGTTTAAGCCAGTCATAGGTTCTAAAGCTGTTGGCCAGAGCGAGCCAGGTGTGAACTAATATACAATTTTAGGCAGCAGTGGGGAAAAGAGAGGGTCTGACTTTTTCTACGTCTTCTCTTATCTGTTGTACTAGTCTAAAATCTTCAAAAGTTTTGATAGTTCGAGCTAACTCTGTGGTTGTATTAGGGTTATGATTCTCGGCTCTTAATATACTCAAACGAGCCTCATTGAGAACTTGTATTGCTGGTGTGTAGGTTATCCTTACGATTTGTTTATTTTTTATAAAGATTTCTTTGAAGAAAAAGTGTAAAAAACCACGTTTGTGATCGTTATCTACTTCGGTATACCTTTTTACAATATTATTCGTAAAAGTGAGGATTTCATCAATAATGCTAGTATCAATAGTGCGGATTTTATTGATGTCAGCTAACTCTTTCTGAACCGCAGACATCCTAGCATCAAGTTTTGCATTTAATCTTGTAAGTTGCTCTCCTCCGATATGTCCATTAAGTAATTGATCGTCAATTCTTTCTCTTTGTACTTTAATAGCATCCCTGCGGTTTTCTGCAGCTTTTTTAGCAAGTTCGATTTCGTAAGATTTATCTTCGCATACTTCCCGCATATTATTATCTACTGCTTTAATAAATTCAGGCTTAAACTCTAACTTAGCTACTTCCTGCCTAACAAGTTCTTCTAAATCGGTAACTGTAATGTATTTTGCTTTACAACCAGTCCCTCGTTTACCAAGGCCACAGCAATGGTACATGCCTAATTTCCCACCACCCGCTACATATTTTTTATTGTAATGATATTCTGCCGTATATCTTCTGCCGCAAACTTCACAGAAAGTAATACCCCTTAAAAGGAAATTGTGCTTTCTTTTGCGGATTTCATATTGACCCTTATCGGCAAGTATCACCTGTACTAAATCAAACGTTTCTTTATCAATTAGTGGTTTATGCTTGCCCCAACCTTCCATTCCTCCCCATTCCATCCAGCCATAGTAAAAAGGATTTTTCAAAATGTTATCTACCTGAGAATATGATAGTGGTTTTCCGTATCTTCCTTTAAACCCGTTATCAAATAAATACATCCGTAAGCTAACAATAGAGTGGTTTCGGGTTGCATATAATTTGAAAATATTAGTAATAAACGGATTAAGTGAGCATGGAGCAACTATTCGTTTGTCGTATGCACAGGTTGAGTTTGGATTAATGATGTTATCATAGCCAGGTGGAGCCATCCCTGGAAAGTATCCAGCTTTAAACTTCTCAATTGCATTTTGTTTTGCTTTATAGCCTGATATACGGGGCTGTAAGCTGTTAAATACAGCCATCATTTCATCAAATGACTGCATGTACGGATCATCGCCAGAATATGAAATACCTGATAAAGCAACTACTTCAATATTGTATTTTTTTATCATCGTCTTGATGAGTAGATAATCGGGAAGGCTCCTGCTCAGCCTCGAAGTTTCCTGGACAATGATGTGGGTGATATCGCCTTTGGTAACTCGTGCTAATAAATTACTTAAACCATCCCTCTTCATATTCGTCCCGCTTTTTCCTTCGTCAGTATAAATATCTTCAACCAGTTCACCACCCATACTCATTACTTTTTCCTTAATGAGCTGTTGTTGAGTTTCAATGGAAAGACCATCCATTTTCTGATTATTGGTGCTTACCCGCACATAAGCTAGGATTTGAGGAATTTCGCTTTGATTTGTATTTTGTTCTTGTAACCGCATATATTTTCCTTATTTCTAAGTGAAATAGCGGTTGCCTTTGTGTTAAAATCTTATTGCTAAGTAAGTGGGCAACCACTGCTTTCTGAAAGAGGTTCTTGTCTTGATAGGGCGGAACCTCTTTTATTATCTATATTTATATTTTCCGCTGTTTTACCACCATTGGCACGGAGAAGTTTCTGTTGATTATGTGCTTCCATTACCTGTCCAAGTAACAGTTCACACCAGGCTTTTGCCAGTCGATTTAGCTCTTCTTTAATAGGACTGGGGGTAGTATCTTTCCTTTGAACAAACTTTCTATCTAGCCCGTTTCCTTTTATGGAATTGTTACTTTTAACTGATATCTCTCCTTTTGATATTGAGGTATCCGACAAAAGAGCCAGTCGGTCCATTTGATCTTTTAAGATTGGTTTGTTTGACTGACTCCTTTGTGTAGGCATATTTACTTGCCTATAACACCGCCTTGTACTGTCTTTAATTCAACACTTGCTTCTTTGATAAACTTTTGCATTGAAATCAATTCTTTTCTTGTTCTTGACAGACGATCAATGTCGGTACAGACAATACTGTTTATTCCAAGAGTCCCAATAACTAAGAACATTTGAGCCATGGCATAACCCGGTAACTTTCCTGACGATTTGGAATCAATAAATAATGCCATTAGTTCTAAAGATTCTTTTTCACAGTACTGTTTTATGCTTCTTTCTTGGTCTTCAAGGGACTTTTTATTTCCTGTTGTTGACCGTATGTAGCCAACTGCAATTTTTTTGGTGCTATCTTTCATGCAATTTCACCTCCCTTCTTTGGGGATTTGAAATCATAAGGGCGGTATTCAATTCATTCCCATTCCTATTAACTTTTAAATTAGAGTCTTGAACCTCGAAGCTAAACGAGTCTTTAGTAGTCTTTATTTGATTATTTGTATTCCTAGTAAAAATGGTTAAAAACTGATGCTTTTCTTCTAATTCTCTAGTTAATCTTAAATAATTCTTACTAATACCTAATTCCCTATGTGTACTTATGTATACATAAGTTAAGTAAACATTTAGTCCATATAAGTGGAAGTTAATATAAGTGTTGTTCATATTGGTAATTCATCAATGTTTAATTCTTCTTCTTTTTCTTTATTTACGGCGGCTTCAATTTTTTTAAATTCGTCAGGATAATAGTGTTCTTTTGCTTTTTCCAAGAATTCCTGCATCACTTTTGACTGAAGTTCTTTGTATTCTTCTTCGTTTAAAATGACGACACAGTTCTGAAAACCGTGTGATTTAAGAGATGGCATCGTGAAGAAAAGGCCAGTATGACTTTGTTTCCAGAGTATAGGGCAAAATCTAAGCTCGATTTCGTCATTTAGGTTCAGAGTAACTATAGCCAAGGGATTGTCGTCAATTCCTTTGAGCCTTATTTTAATTTTTACGGTATCTAGTATTTTCATATTCATATTTGATTAGTTACTGACTATTTTTGATAAATGATCTGTTTCAGCCTTTTTTGGGCCGCAAAAAAAGCCATCGGTTCAATGACGGCTTGCATTTGAAAATACTCAGAAATTAGTAAACTCAACTCATCGGAAGATTGATAAAGGAAAGTAACCCTGTTACCTCCCTCTCTATCCGTTCCTGTTAAGGGGACATTTTTTGCTAACAGGTATGCTGCTAAGCAGAAATCTGATGTTTTATAATTTTTATCTTGATCTTCCATACTCATTGAGATAATGTTTTCTAAACATATTTTCTCTTAATGAGATGAGATAGTTAATGAAAGTTACAGGCTTGTAAAATGCACCTTACGATTCAAGAAGTCTTTTGTAGGTTTGTATCCCTTTTAAAACAACATTTTCGTCTGCTCCTGAGTCGGACTCTTCCGCTAAGGGATTAACCATCCATTCGTCAGCAATAGTTGTATATTTTTTCCCTGCTAAATGCTCCCAGTACCAATATCGATATTTTCTTATTTCACTTACATAATCAGGCTTTTTACTGAAATACTTAAATCTTGGGTCAGTCTTAAAGATTTTTTTACCATCCCTTATTGCTTGTTTAATATCATTGTAGGTTGAATAAGGCGACATTTCGATGACTACTTGAGGAATCTTGATTTCATCAAATCTATAAAGCGCATAGTCTTGGTCTTGTACAACTGCCTGAGTACGTTGGAGATATTTAGAGTCAACATCACTACATATAATTGACTGTAAGACGATTGGAACAAAATAATATGGCTTACCAAACTCGAAACAGAGAAGTACTGCCTCAGCTTGAGCAAGGAGCATGCCGTCATCGTTATTTTTTGTGAATGCCATTACATTGTCGAAATCTTGAGGCAATAATTCTTTGAACCTCTCAAGAGATTTATATTTAGATAAATTGACGTTCTTTGTCTCTACTCTTTCAAAATCAAATGAAAGGAGAATATCGGTAAAGTCTGCACCATCAGAAGACTCGGGGTTATAAAGGTTGTATTCTTCTCGAATTTTATCTATCAGTCTTAAGTATTCAGGCTTATCAATCAGCAAAGCTATTTCCTGGTATATACTCGTGTTGCCGTTATCAATTATTTCAATTTTTAATTCTAATAAATCTTCATTTTGATTTTTCATCTTCATTTTATTTATATTAGATTCTACGAAAAATGTCCCTAAATAGCGAGTTTAGCCGTTATGTCATGATGATATACTTGATGGTAAGAGCATTATGAGGATGAAATATCATGTATATGAGAATTGGCTCCATGACAAGGCAATAATTCATAAATCAGATTGTGTTTACTGTAAAGACGGCAAAGGAATGTTTCCAGGGAGACAATATAACAAGAAAAATGGTCAGTGGTGGGGACCATTTACTTATACTCAAGCAGCGGTTAAAGCAATTAAGACAGGAAAATTTAGAGTTAATGAGTGTTCTATTTGTTTGAAGAGGAAATGATCTTTATTGTTTAAAGTCAATTGTTAATTCTCAATAAATCACTGTTACAGTTCCAGCTACTGCAATCAATTTGAATAGCGGTATAAGTTGTCCCTATGCCTATTGTTCCTGTTCCTTGTATGGTGAGCATTCCATTACTACTCGGACTTATTAATAGTGAACCACCACCAGCCACTGTTAAGAGTGATCGGAATGGTCTTTCTGGTATGGCAACAGTCTGTTTTGTGTGCTTTTCTGTTCCTTGCCACCATAGATAAATATCAGTTTCAAAGGTTGTACCGCTTGTTAGAATGACATTGGACTTAAACGTAATTTCTCTGCAAGAACCAACACCATACATATCGCCTGTAGGTAAATGTGCGATTGCTCTTGCTGTTACGTAAGAATCAATTATTGGTCCGTTCCAAGTGCAATTGTTTGAAGGGGTGTTGGGTATGGTGAGGGGAGAACCATTACTAGGAAGCATTTTTATTGTATATGTAGTAGTTGTGATGCTGCCATCATTAATAGATGCTTCGTAAAACTCTGTACTCCATGCTGTTGGTACCTCAAAATCAACTTTCTTTTCAAGTTCAGCAATTCTCGCTTCAAAACTATCTGTTTTTGATATAAGTGTTGCAAGTATATCTTTAATGGGTTGAATTGCATTTGAAAACCAGGCAGGGATAGCAGAAGACTCTTGAACAGCTTGTATTGGGGAAACAGCAGTTGTTAGTAATACCAAAGTAGCAAATGATAAAACAATGATCTTCTTCATTCTCGTTAATTTTCTATAAATAAATCTTAGTCTTTTTAAGATATGAAATCAACTGTATTTTTGTGGCTAAATCTATAATTCTAGTTTATCAAAATTTTAGTTAGGACACTTCACAATATGAGTATATGTCAAAAACTAGTCGCCAAACCCTACAAGCATTAGGTAAGAAACTTAGAAAATTGAGGAAGGAACACAATTTAACACAAGAAAAATTAGCTGAGCAGTTAAGAATTTCAACTGTCTATGTTGGATTTCTCGAAGCAGGAAAAGGCAGCCCATCATTAAAGCTCTTGATGAAGATATCACGAAAGTTTAATGTAAAAGTTGAAGACTTGTTTCACAGATAAATTTTATTTACCAATCTTGAATATTTAGTTGTTCGTTAGCTTGGAGACGTTTAGTTATTAATTCGTAGAATTCTTTTTCTTTCTCAATAGCAATATATCTTCTTTTATATTTTTGAGTTACTAAAGGTAGAGTACCGCTTCCTGCGAATGGGTCAATAATTATATCTTTTTCTTTTGTTGCTCCAATGACAATCCTTTTAATTATTTCTATTGGTTTTTGAGTAGGATGTTTACCTTGCCTTCTCTCAGTTGTAGGAGTACCTAGAACATCCCACATATTGCGCATCTGCAGATTTATTGATTTTAAATTGTTATTACCGCAGAATGGGCAATATTTATAATTTGAGTCTAGAGTCTTTTTACATTTATCACATTTTTTTATTTGATTAAGTTTTTTTAATGCATCATAGTTAAATGTCCAATTTTTGGCTTCTTTTTGTGAGTTGTTTACTGCCCAGATAATAAATTCAGTGCTATCACATAACATTCTATGGGTGATATTAGGAAAGGCATTTCTTTTATACCAAGTTATGAAGTTAAGTATTTTTTTACCCTCCTTTTCTAAAATTGAAGCGATTTTAAAGATGTTATGATGACTACCAAAAATTATAATATTGCCATTTGGTTTAATAATTCTAAATATTTCTTTCAACCACACTTGGGTAAAATCCTCATACGTTTTGTTTGAAAAACTATCCCATTTTTCATCTACTTTATTGAAATTTTTTTCACCTGTCCAATAACCATTAGACTTTAACCACCCGATTTTTTTCTTTCCGTCATATCCCGAAATGTTATAAGGCGGGTCTGTTATGCAATGGTCAACAGAATGAGCTTCAATTTTAGGTAGAATCAATAAAGAATCATTCAGTATGAGGTTGTTTTCTAGCCCTGAATTATAATCTGTATTTATTTTCATAAAAGTTCTCTTTATAAGTCATCACTATGCTAGAATATCTACATATAAATTTTATCAGATTCTTGGTTGGATTTAACTATGGAAGATGAATTGAAAACTCTTATTAACAGATTAGTAAATATCCAAGATGAAATATTGAGCAAGTACGGGTTAGTGGATATTTACTCTAGTAGCAAAATATTCGAAATTATTATTTCAGATTGCTTAAATCATATTTTGTTACCCAGTCATGCAGGCTCAAGAGACGGAAAGGATGATTCAGGAGAATATGAATATAAACATTATAAAGAATCAAGTTCCAATCATAGTTGGACGTTCAATGATTTTAGCGATACTACTATTGAAAAATTAAATCATTGTTATGTTGTTATTTTTGCCCACATTGAAGACCAGAAAGAATTGCCAGAATTTGATTGGTTTTATCAAGTTCCGGGTAAAGTAATGAGTGATTATTTGAAACAAGCGACTATAAAAATTAAAAATACAAGAAAAATGATTAACGTCAGCCCTTCGCAAATAGAGGGTGTTCTGGGAATAAAGAAAACTTTTACCAAAAACCTTCCTTGTAAGCATTTTTACACCTCTTATTTAAAAGGAATATTTTCAATCACAAGAAGAATTGAAAAAATCGTAGGCACAAAAGATATTTTAACAAGCAACAAGCTCTGGGAAATATTAGTTTCCTTACAGACAGGACATAAAGTACTTTCTGAACAAAAAGCTCATGATGCTGTTGATGAAAAAGGAGAATTCTATGAATATAAAGTAGCACGAAATTATTCATGGAATTTTGAAGATATTTCCCCAAAGGTCTTATCGAAATTTTTACAAGAAAAAGCTGTTGTTTTGGCAATTATAGATAAGGCAAGGATGAAAGTATTAAAAATCTTTTTTGCTGACCCAACTAAAGTGGTAAAAAGATTAGAGGAGAAACTTGAAGAAAAAAGAATTCGCTTCAGTAAAGAAGGCAAGATTGTAAGAAGATTGCAGGTTTCATTAAGCGCTGGAGACCTTGCGAAAGTAGAAGCCAGTCAAATATTTCCTCAATAATTGACTAAAATAGAGTGGTTGGGGTTGTTCCTACTCGTTCTATTGCTTTTTTACAGTATTCCTTGTCAATTTCAAATCCAATATAATTCCTTTTTAAGATTTTACATGCTGCAGCGGTAGTTCCGCTTCCCATAAATGGGTCAACTACTAAGTCATCTTTGTTTGTGGTTAACTCTATTAGTTTTTCAATTAATTCGAGCGGTTTTTGTGTAGGGTGTATTCTGTTTTTTCCCTTAGGAGCCTGAAATTTTAGAATATTGTGTTGATAGTTACTATTCCAAGTTGATCCTGGCTTTTTACCTATAATTGCCACTTCCCATGCATTTAAAAATCTCGACTTAGCATTTAATGGTAAAGGGTCAGGTTTTTGCCAAGCCAAAGCATCAACCGCTATGAATCCATCTTTTTCCAAAGCATTCCAATAGATTCCTAAGTCCTTTTTAGCACAAAACGAAATAAACCACCCTTTTACTTTTGGTATACTTATTCCTATCCATTCCTCATTAAACTTATCCCACTCTCCAAATTCGAAGTCTAATTTAGCAGTTGTTCCCAGTCGTTTACCCTTACAATTTAATTTTTTACTGATTCCATATGGAGGGTCAGCAATTAAAAGGTCAATTGAATTGTCGGGGAGTTCTTTTAGACCTTCTAAACAATCAATACATTGAATTGTGTTTAACCAGCTCTGGATAATATTATTTGTCATTGTTTTAAATCGAGTTATCTCTAATCAATCCTTTAAATATACCTCTAATTTCTAAAGATTGAGGATATATATTCTCTAACCTTTTATTTCTTGGTTCTAAGAATATTGTACCGTTTTTGTTTCTAAATATTTTAAGTGTTGCACCATCTTCAGTAACAGCAACGACAGTATCTCCATTATCGGCAGTTTGTTGACTTTTAATTATTACAACATCTCCATCCCAAATACCGTCTTCAATCATGCTATCACCTTTAACTTTTAAAGCATAGAAATCACCTTGTCTTGAGACTAAATTCTTAGGCACTTTTATCGGTTCCGGATTCTCAATAGGCTCTATTGGTGTTCCAGCAGCTATAATTCCCAAAAGAGGAATTTCCACTGAGTCGGGTGTTTGCTCAAACAGGGATACTCCTCGTGGCTGATTGTCCTCTTTTTTGAGATATCCTTTCGTTTTAAGAGCTTTGATATGCTGATGTACTGTTGAGATAACAAGCTCGAATTTATTACCTATCTCCTCCAAAGAGGGAGCATACCCCTTATTAATACTAAAAGAGGTAATAAAATCAAGTATATTCTTCTGTTTAGGGGTCAATGTCCTCTTGAGTTTTCCGTTCATATCGTATATATTAATAATACCGAAACTGTTACGAAAGTCAAGTCGGTACAAATATATCAAATGAGCATTAGCGAAGATCAATTAACAAGATGGGCAAAACCTCCGAGTGAAACTGAGGAGGATAAGTGTCGAATGACCCGTGAAAGAATTGAAAGAGCATTACGTGCGGAGTTCGGTGATAGTATTCGTGTGTTTCTTCAAGGTTCCTACAAAAACAGAACAAATGTAAAACAGGAGAGCGATGTAGATATAGTTGTAGAGTATACAGGAACATATTTTCATGAGCTTCATATGCTTTCACCTCAAGAACTACAAAGATATTGGGAATTGCATATCCCTGTTACATACCCTTACCACAAATTTAAAGATGATGTTGCAAGGATTCTAACTGATGAATTTGATCCAGGTGAAGTAAAGCGAGTAGATAAATGTATAAAAGTATTTAAAAATGGGGAGAGAATACATGCAGATGTTATTCCCTGCTTTACCCACAATTGTTATGCTACTGCGACCACAGTAGCCCACAAAGGTATACATTTCATTACTGATGCAGGAATAGATACTTTCAACTATCCAGAGCAACACCATGAAAATGGAGAGACAAAGAATGTAATAACAAAGGGCAAGTTTAAAGATATGGTTCGTATTTTAAAAAACATCCGTTATGATCTTATAGATGCGGGTACAATTTCGAAAAAAGAGATGGCTTCGTATTTCATTGAATCACTTGTGTGGAATCTACCTAATAGTATATTTGCAGGAGCTGAAAACAGCACAATGCTGAAAAATATAATAATTCTTATATATGGGGATATGGGAGATTCAAAAAAAGCTGAAGAATATAGAGAAATACATAATCTAAGACTGTTATTGCCTGCAACAGGGTATACTGCGCAACAAGCACGAACTTTTATGGAACAAACTTGGACTCATCTAGGGTTTGACTGATACTATGAGAATAAATTTAACCAAAACATCACAAATAATTTTTTTTATTCTTTTCCTTCCTGTATTGAGTATTTGTTTTGTTCTGATATTAAATTACCTTTTACAACCATTTAGCAAATTATGGTTTTATCCTTTTGTTGATACATTTGGTATTGTTGGGTTCTATGCTCTTCTTTATTCGTTGTTTAACTCTCATGTGTGGAGCTGGTCGATATTTAGTTTTTTAGGAATAGTTGACTTTCCCTTTGTTGGAGGAAGATGGAAAGGGCATCTTATTTCATCTTTTGATAACAATAAAATTCCTGCCATTCTTGAAATAAGACAAAATTTTTCTCAAATAGACGTTTATCTTTATTGCAAAGAGTCGCACTCGTATAGTCTTATAGCAGGCTTTGTTAAATTAAGCGATAATCGCATGGAACTACATTATGAATACCATAATGAACCATATGTAAATACTAAAAATACAATGCACGGGCATGATGGAGTAGTTAGATTAACATACTTTAAAAAAGATAATGTTTTGAAGGGATCCTATTATAATAGCTCACAGCATGACAGAGGTCATGTCGGAAATCTAGAGTTTATCTTTGAGAGCAAACAAATACAAGGAAAGTTATGAAATTACCCAAAATGACAGATTTAAAAGACAAACTAATCGAACGAATTAAACAGTTGGAGGAGAAAGCACAGAGAGTTAAAGCCACCCACAAACCTAACCCTCCGAATGTTATTGGCCTTCCTACCCTAGATGATGACATTTTTAATGAATGGAAGGCTAATGCAGAGAATTTAATTCTCAAAGTATCAGGTTCTGACAGCCCATACTACAAGAATTTTATTAAAGAGGTAAAAGACGGATATAGGAGTAATGTCGACTGTGGGATCGGGATATTAAGAGGGCTGAAAGAAGATATTGAACTTGGATTTTTGTCAGACCTAAAAGAACTTGTTATTGCTGAATTGTTTACTGACTTTCTGGATATGGCCGACCATCTGCTTGAAGCTGAATACAAAGACCCTGCAGCTTCTCTCGTTGGGGCAGTTTTAGAAGATGGCCTCAGAAAAATTTGTGAGAAACATGGGGTGCAAGTCAAAGGTTCTGATGATATAGGAGCATTGAATACAAAATTAGCTGATAAAGAGGTTTATAACCGTTTAGTTCAGAAACAAATTCAGGCTTGGAAGGCAATAAGAGATAGTGCAGATCATGGCAAGTTTGGTGAATATAAAAAAGAAGATGTTGAAGCAATGTTACAAGGTGTCCAAAGATTTTTAACTGAAAACTTATGACCTATGAAAAGGCAAACAGCAGATATTCAAGTTCAAAAAAATGATATTACTTTTCGTAAAACAAGTGAGATTAAACCCTATTTAAAAGAAATTCAGGACTTGGTTTATAAGAGAATAAAAAAAGACTCTTCAATAAGTTCGCTTTTACTACTAATTATTGGAATCCTCAACAGAACTTATGAGTTAACAGATTCTGCCATTTGGAGTGTCGAAAACTCACGACCATTAACAGCTTCCAATATGCTAAGAGGGCTTTACGAAACATTGGGTTATATCTATTATTGGAATCAAGAAATTAACACTACTTCGAATATTCAAGAAAGGGAAAATAAGATTAGACAGGCTTTATTAGGGAGTCGTAGGAAAGGAGACCAAGTTCAACAGGTCAACATTTTAACTTGTATTGATGAGGCTAAAAGACAATTTACGGAGCTTAGAAGGAATTATGATGATGTGTCTGAAGCTGTGCATCCAAACTCCGCAAGCCATTTTTATATGGCTAAAGCAAAGGATAATCAAAGAGGCATCGCTGAAATAAGCATTCCTTTTTATCAATTTAAAAAAGATGACAAAATAATTATTACAAACCAGATAGGTGAATGTTGCCATCATATTATCCAAATCTGCAAAGAATTATTGCGGTTAAGTTAGATGTTTATCGGACTGGTTAGAGCAAAAAGAAGACCAGCGGTAAAACTGGCCTTCTTTCGAAAGGATTGCTCTGTGATCTTACTTTTGATTAACAGCTTCCTTCTCTATTTTACTAGCTTCTTCTTTCGTTTCCACCGGGGTAATTTCTTCTAATTGTTCTTTCCCTGCTAGTTTAGCTTTTCTTCTTGCCATATAGACAGCTCTGCTAGCTTTTCCCTTTTCTGACGATTGGTATTTGAGCCTTGCAGCTTTCCCTAATGCTGAGTTTGAGTAACGTTTTTGTGCATTTGTCCAACTCATGTTTATCACCTCACTTTCTATATTTATTTGTGTTAATATATATTTAGTATCAATACTTATTAGCTTTCCGTCACTGGGGGCTAACTAGGTAATAAGGGGGCAACTTCTTGTAACTCTCTTATTTATTAGTAAAAGTCATAGGTTCAGAGACAGTTTTGGAGAATTAGGAAAAGACATATCGTTTTATTAGTTGGAAGGAGAACCTATGCACAAAAACATCACTATTTTGTACCCCAAATCGAAGTTTACGGTTGAACAGCTGCAAAAGTTGGAGTTTTTAAATAACGTTTCTTTTGCAGATAGTAAAAGTGGTTTAGAGAACCAAGTAAAAGTTTCCAAAGATACAGAGATTTTAGGATTTTATCCTGATCTTTATGGCAAAAGTGCCTCAAGAATATTGCTTGAGATACTTGAGTCGTGCCCAAATATCAAAGGAGTGGCATTAAATGCTGTCAATATAGACTGTGTAGATAAGCAGTATTGCCAGGAAAGAGGAATTGCCATTAGTGTTGTTCCTGATTGCACGACTGAAGCAGTAGCCGAACACATTTTGGCTTTACTTCTTTGTGCCTCAAAACGAATCATCATAAATGACAGGAGGACTTACCGCAGACGTTACCAGCCAGAACTCGGACAGGAGCTTAGAGGCAAGATGCTTGGAGTTATTGGTTTAGGTCCTATTGGCGAGAGGGTAGCAAAATTAGGTCAAGGAATTGGCATGTCAGTTATTGCCTATAATGAGCCAATTACAAGAATGGAACACGTAGCTAGGGGAACGATTGGCGAGGTTTTATATAGAGCTGATGCAGTTGTTATAAATCTTGCTTTAAATGAAGAAACTAAGGGGTTCTTATCTAAAGAGAGGATTAACAATTTAAAAGAAGGGGTGATTATTATAAACATGGTCAACAGGCTTTTGGTGAACGAAAAAGCTATGGCTGAAGCCCTTAAAAGTGGTCGGGTGAGTCAGTATGTATTTGAAGCACAAAGTATAAAAGGATCACCCTTTGATGATATTGAAACTGCTCTTGTTTTTAAGCCCTTTGCTAGTTTTACCAAAGAATCCATGCAGAGAAGCATAGATTGGTGGGCTTCAAACATTAAAGGACTGGCAAGAGGCGCACCACATCACCCAGCGAGTTTAGAATAAATCAATTCTAGCGAGTTGTAGATTCAGGTGAAATAGTGAGACCTCTCGAAGCTATATCTTTCATCAGGTTTTGGAAAAAAGCCTGTTAAATCGCATTCCACGAGCTTCTACGAGGCTGAAATTACTAAACAAGGCCTTATTTTGCAAAAGCTCAACTTGAATAATCTATGCTAAAATAACGGTGACTACATACCATATGAAAACAATCGTCTGCACATTCTTAGATAGCAGAGATAAAAATGGTGCTATTACCATAAAGCCACTTGGGAAAGCAAAAAATAATGTTGCCAAACCAATGCTCCCCAGCTGGAAAGACGTGGTCACAGAAATTGTTATTGATAAATCTTATGCTAAAGGTTTAGATGGCATTGAAGATTATTCGCACATTATTGTCGTCTACTGGATGGATAAAGAGAAAGAATGTCATCTTAAACATCATCCGCAAGGACGGGAAGATATCCCATTTGTTGGGATTTTTGCCTGTCGTTGCCCTCAAAGACCAAATAGGATTGCTGTATCAACAGTGGAGTTGGTCAAAAGATCAGGGAATATCATAACAGTTAAAGGTTTGGACATTGTGAGTGGTACGGCTATATTAGACATCAAGCCTTATACCCCTCAATATGACGAGGTTAAAAATGCTAAAGTCCCAGATTGGGTCAGCAAACTTGTTTTTTGATTAATATGAGACAACTTACCATTCTGATAGCGGCCTTCTTTCTTTTGGTTTTTATAGTCAATGGAGAGCCTGTACAGGCACAAGCAACATCTTCATCTGACGACCATACTGCTTCTGAGGAAGCGGAAGGAAAAGCAATTTGGGAAAGATTTCAAGCAAAACAAGTTGAGTGTAAAAACCTTACTAATGACAACTTTGAAGTTCTTGGCGAATACTTTATGGGGCAGATGGCAGGCTCATCTCATGAGGTGATGAACAATATGATGGTTTGGATGATGGTTGAAGAAGGAGAATCGCAAATGCACATAACTCTTGGTAAACGATCAAGTGGTTGCGATACAAATGCTCTGTTTCCTTCAGGATATGGAATACCTATGATGTGGTGGATGATGGGAGGAGGTGGAAATCCTATGATGGGTTACGGAGGTTGGGGTGGCTTTGGCTTCGGGTGGATTTTTATGATTATCTTTTGGATTCTTATTATTCTAGGAGTTGTTGCTTTAGTCCGTTACTTGGGAGGCACTAAACAAAGCAGTGCAGATAAAAACAAAACACCCTTGGATATTTTGAAAGAACGTTATGCTCGAGGAGAAATCAATAAAAAGGAATTTGAAGAAATAAAGAAAGATTTAGGCTAACTAATTCTCTTACTTTATTCGTTGTACCAGCCTACAATTTTCGAATGTCTTGATTAAACAAGCTAATTGCATGGTTATATTAGAGTTACGATTCTCGAGCATTTTACCTTACTCGAACTTTAGTCAAAAATAACGTGAATTTATACCGAAAATGAGATAAATTCACGTTAAATTGACAAAATGACGTGAATCTGATATAATATTTAAGTTATGTCAACCTCAACTGCAATCCAAAAAAGGATACAACTCCTCAAGCAAGAGTATAATCGTTTAAAAGCAGGCAAAGATTCACTTCTTAGAATTATTGATGAAGCTGAAATTCCGGAAAGTGTTTATAACTCAAATGCTATAGAAAATTCTACCCTTACTCTTAAGGAAACAGAAAAAATACTTCTGGAGATGGAAGTTTCCCGCAATGTCAGTCTTCGTGAAGTATTTGAAGCTAAGAATTTGGCAAGAATAATGGAATATATCCAGACTGAACGAGTTCTCTTCTTCGGAAATAAATCATCAGATGAACTTTCTAAAGAGACTCTTTTGCTTCTGCATCAAATGTTGCTTGGAAATATTGATGAAAGTATTGCAGGAAGATTACGTAAAAAGGGTGAGTATGTGCGGATTGGAACTTTCATTGCAATTGCTCCAGAACATGTAGAACGCATGTTAGAGGAAGTTTTAATTGAGTATTCAAGTAATCATATTAGTTATTTTGTGGATAAAATTTCTAGATTTCACCTCCAATTTGAAACTATTCACCCTTTTAATGACGGTAACGGTAGAATCGGTCGAGTGTTGATCAACTACCAGTTATATAAATTGGGTTTCCCTGGAATAATCATTCGTGATAAAGAAAAGACTGCTTATTATCGCTCTTTTGGAGAATATAGAGATGATAAGCAAACTAAAACAATAGAAAGGATAATTTCACTTGCTCTTATGGAAGCTTTGCATAAAAGGATAGCTTATCTTAAGGGAAGTAAAATCATTGAAGCTAGTGAATATGCAGCTAAACAAAAGAAACCAGTTACTGTAATTTTAAATGCAGCAAAACGTCAAACAATTCCAGCTTTTAGAGAAAAGGGAGTCTGGAAAATTGGAGCTGAGTTGCTATTAATCTAACCAAAAGGATTTGTGATAAACTGGAAGTATGCTTAAAAGAACAAGCATCTCGCTATTATTTCTTTTTGCTTTATTTTCTTTCCTTCCTCAAACTACATTTGCCGCAACTTCAGTAACAGGACATAAAATCATTATTGATGCAGGACATGGTGGAGATGACTCTGGTTCAACTGCCTGTTCTGGATTACCAGAAAAAGATGTGAATATGCAAATTGCAAATGATCTTAAATCTTTACTTGAGGCAGATACAGCTACTGTTTACATGACTAGAAATGATGACGAGACTCTTTCTAATAATGATCGGTATACAATTGCAAATAATAGTGGCGGAGAAGTGCTTGTTTCTATCCATCTAAACGGCTCAACAAATCCACTAACAGACGGTACGCAAGGTCTTTATGGGAAAATCGGTAAGGATAAATCATTTACTCAAGTTATGCATAACGCATTGTGGAGTGGATTAAGCGCTACACCTAACTTTACCAATTTTGGACTTACTAACTTTGCCTCAGGGCTTTTATTAAAAACCACTATGCCGGCAACTATCCAGGAAACAGTTTTTATTTCTAATACTAATGAGTGCGATCTTTTAAAGACTTCAGGAGGCGCAAGACAGCAGGAAATTGCACAAAATCTTAAAAATGGTTTAGTAAATTGGTTTGCCCAGCCCACCCCCACCCCTAAACATGGAAAGCATTAATAATTCTTCAATCCATACAGGATTTTGCAAAGCCTTGATAATACAATCAAAAGCATTAGTTAGATTAATACTAGGAACACGGAGCCAAGTGGTACTCAATATACCAATAAATATCTCTTGATCCATTCGGCTTCCTCAGGGTTGACAGATCATTACATTCACTATTCGTATCATTTATGGTACGATTAAAGCATATGAATGATACGAATCTTAATAATCGTCAAAAACAGATCTTATTAATCTTAAAACAAAAAAGTAACATTTCCCGCCAAGAACTTACAGGGAAAATATCTGCTAAAAAAGGAATTTCGAGAATAACAATTATCAGAGATTTAAACGATCTAATTATTAATAAATTCGTCAAAGTAGAAGGAAAAGGGAAAAATACTAAATATGGTTTATTTGAAACGAATTCTTTATTAACCTATCTTGATCTTGATGGTTATTTTATTGAAGAAGACAGGGTCATTAAAAAGAGATTTGATGTTTCTGTCTTTGGTCATTTAAACGGCTTATATTCTCCAGATGAAATTAAACTGTGGGAAAAGAGTAAGAAGGTTTTTAAAGAGGCTCAAGAAAAACTGGACCCATCAATCTACAAAAGGGAACTTGAAAGATTTGTTATTGAACTGTCTTGGAAATCATCACAAATTGAGGGTAACACTTATAGCTTAATTGAAACGGAAACCTTGATCAAACAGAATATTAGAGCGAGCGGTCATTCTGATGAAGAAGCTGTGATGATTTTAAATCACAAAGAAGCGTTTGGTGTGATTTTAGATAAAAAGAATTCATTTAGAAAGCTAGATTTTTCAGATATTATTCAGTTACACCAAGTGTTAACCAGAGGCTTAATAACTTCTGGTATTAGATCACAGAAAGTGAGAATTTCTGGAACGCAGTATGAGCCTTTATCAGATAAACATGAGATTGAAAAGATGTTGAGACAGTTAATCGAACATGTGAATAAAACTGAATACCCACCGGAAAAAGCATTAATACTTGCAATAATGCTTGCTTACATTCAACCATTTGCCGATGGGAATAAAAGGACATCTCGTATGCTTTCAAACGCTGTTCTCATAGCCTATAATTTCCCCCCTTTATCTTATCGAAGTATTAATGTTAACGAATATAGAAATGTGATGATCGTTTTTTATGAAACTAATAATCTGTATAATTTCAAACATCTTTACTTACAACAACTCCAGTATGTAATTGAAAATTATTTTCAATAATTTTTGGGCATGGTTTACTCAACCACAGCCCACTCCTAAGCCTGGGAAGCATAAGTAATTTACGAAAACAACTTTTTGCAACTTTTTCTGGTATATTGACATATTTGAGAAATCCTATATAATCCTTTTTCCTACAAGGATATGAGAGAAAGACTAACATTTCGTGATATTCGTGACAAGTTAGCAGCTCAAGTACGTGAGATTAAAACTAGTTCTGTTTTCTTTATTAGTGGAGGATTAGCAATCGCACTTGCTGCAGCTCCCACTATACCAGATAACTTCTATTTATCATTGGCAGTTGAGGCAAATGGCCAGGGTAGTTGTTTTCCAGCTGGTTCAAATACGCAAAAGGATGAAAATCCTCCCTTCTCTATAACGCTGGGATCTGGGGAAATCGCCACTAAAGCAGCAATTAAAGCCGGTTCTGGACAGCAGGGAGACGGGTGTACTGTCTACGTTGTTGATACTAATAATGGTTGTTATGACGTTAGAGGTATTGGTACCAATAGAGTTACAGCTAAAAAAGTGGGGGATGGTCCTGACTGTAAAGATATTTCTTACCTTGAAACACTCAGAGAAGAAAATACACATACCCCGACTAAAACTCCTACCCCGACTGCCAAACCTACAGAGATCCCCACGTTTACTCCAACTTCCACAGAAACTTCCACACCTACTGTAA
>MFDM01000031.1:0-21136 GCA_001776905.1 Candidatus Daviesbacteria bacterium RIFCSPLOWO2_01_FULL_39_12
ATGTACAAGAAGTTACTGAAAAACTTTAGAGAAAATCCGCTCTAAAGTTGTCTAGACCCAATGGTAATATGGATGAGTTAATGACCATTGGGTTTGTCAAGTTAGCTGTTACAGAAGTCAGAGAGGAGATGGTAAATGATCCCAAAGGATTTTCTTTAGTTAAAAAAGCCTCAGCAATTCTTCAAGATAAGTGTAAAGATGGAACTCTTGGTAAGGATGAAGAGAAAGAGGGTCTCATCTTTGGTGAAGAAATTATTTGGCAAAGCTTAATTGAAGTTATGCAAACCGATGATGGCTTAATGCTTAAAAAGCTGGCTAAACTTCAGCCAGGCTCAGGAATTCCACAGTCAATAGGAGTCACCTAAACTCATCTTAACCATTCTGTCTAAAAGATCTGGGAAAGAAATACCAGCTGCTTGGGCTGCTTTGGGGAATAAACTGGAGGCTGTTAAGCCCGGAATAGTATTAACTTCTAAAGCGTTTGGTTTCCCATTAGAAACTATGAAATCAATCCTTGAATAAGGGCCTAAGCCGAAAGTCTGATGAATTTTAAGGGCCAATCTTTGGGTAAGTTTTTTGGTTTTTTCATCTAAAGAAGGCGC
This sequence comes from Candidatus Daviesbacteria bacterium RIFCSPLOWO2_01_FULL_39_12, assembly GCA_001776905.1. Lineage (GTDB taxonomy): Bacteria > Patescibacteriota > Microgenomatia > Daviesbacterales > UBA10151 > MFDM01. The sequence continues at coordinate 603 of MFDM01000031.1, forward strand.
ATGAGGAATCTCTTTAGTCTTACCCCAGTATTTATTTTTATAATCAAACCAACCACCTTTAGGTGGAACAATCTCTATAACAGGTAGAGCTTTATTATGAAGTATCCCCACAGTTATCTCTATTCCAGGCAGATATTTTTCCACAAATAATGGTAAATTTGATTTAAGAAGTTTTTTACACAGATAACCTCTGAGCTCCCTAATGGAATTCATGACGACTACTTCCCTAGATGATCCACCAGCAGAGCTTTTTAGAACAGACGGAAAACCAAACTTGAGAATGTCCTCTTTAATTTTGACTTTTTTCCAGGATGAGGTGGGAATATTATTTTTATCACAAAATCTTTTAAAAGGAATTTTATACCAGCTTTTTTTGTAACCCTCCCAGTCTCCTCCCACACAGGGGATGCCTTGCGAGGCTAAAAACTCTTGCAAGCTTCCTCCCTCACCTTCTTCCCCATGTATAACCGGAAAAATTACATCAAATTTTTTTGCTATTTTTTTAAGTTGCTGATGTCCTTTTTTCAAATCAAAAAGCACGGCCTGATGTTTAACCTCGATCAGAGCATTCCTTACCTGCCCTGCAGACATAAAAGAGATTCTTCTTTCGGAGGATGTACCACCGGTGATTATTAATACTTTCATACAACCACTCTTTTTGTTGATTCTGCTAGGTGAACTAATAAATCATATGGGATTGTTTGGCAGAATTTGGCTGTGTTTTCTATGGAGTTTTTATCGCTTCGATTATTCGAATAAACGAAAACTTCCTGGCCAATATATAGACTGGATAGCTTGGTAAGATCAATAGTGGTTATATTCATACTGACTCTGCCAATAATTGGACAATTAGTTCCGTCCACCGTGACGAATCCTTTATTAGACAGTCTTCTGTCCACCCCATCATAATATCCAAGAGGGAGTACACCTAATATGATTTCTTTTTTAGCAGTAAAAGTTCCTCCATACCCCACCCTATCTCCTTTGTTTAATTTTTTAATTTGAATAATTTTACTTTTCAGTGTCAGGATTGGCTTTAAATTTGGATCTTCATCTATTCCATATAAAGCTAGTCCGACCCTTGCCATATTTACGCCTACACCTCCGAGGTGTAAAGCTAAACCACCAGAGTTTTGGATATGAGTCCATTTAGGGTGGATCTTATACTTTTTACAGATCATAAGAGCTTTCTGAAAATTTTTAATCTGGATCTTATTTAGAGGATCATTTTTATTGTCAGCTGAGGCTAGATGGGATATTAAGCCTTCTATTGTTAAATTGTGAAATTGTTTTAAAATTTTTAAAAACTCGGGTAAATCTTCAAAACGGATACCTTCCCTGTGCATGCCGGTATCCACAAAAATATGGATGTCACATCCAGACTGGTGCTTGCTTAAAATTTTTACTGTCTCTATATCATAAACTGCATAGGAAAAAGGTAGTTTTTTTACCATATAATTTTGTGGATCTGTGTAGCCCATGATTAAGATGGGAGTTTTAATGTGAGCTTTAAGTAACTGGTAAGCCTCATAAAGTGAATCCACACAAAAAAAGGGTGCCCCAACCAAGTCTAATATCCTTGCCATCTCCACTATCCCATGCCCATAAGCATTACTTTTTAAAACCGGAGCAATTTTGATTTTTCTATTTAAGGAAGACAAATACTGGTAGTTATGAAGCAGGTTATTTTTTGAGATTTCTATCCTATTTAATGTTTGATACTCTTTTTGGAGTATCTTTAAAAGGCCATTAATCATGAAATATTTTTTCCACAGCTTGATTAAATTTCCTGCCCCTATCAAATTCATTTTGGAATAAATTAAAAGAGGTGGCAGCTGGGGAAAATAGAATGGTATCTCCAGATTCGACAATTTTCTCTACATCAATCAATAATTTTTCTAAATTATTGTACGTACCCATAATTTTGTCTGCTTGCTGATGACTGATAGCTGACAGCTGCTTTCTGATTTCTTCTGTTGAATCCCCTTCCAAAAAGAAGACTTTTTTAACCAATTTTCCCACGATCGTGGCATATTTGGTATAATCCATCCCCTTATTCATTCCTCCACAAATTAAAATTAGACACCCTAGGGGTGTCTGTAGGTTGCCACCCCAGGTATTTATGGCTTGAATTCCTGCTTCAGGGGAAGTGGCTGTGGTGTCATTATAAATTTTGACCCCGCCCCAGGTTTTGATAAGTTCCATCCTAAGTGGTACACCCTTAAATTTAACCAGAGTACTTAATGCTGAATCTTTGGGAATGCCAAAAGCTCTTGCTACGGCCAAAGCTGCGGCCATATTTTCCAGGTTATGTTCCCCCATCAGATGTGGTTTAAAATCTTTGGGTAGGTCATCTTTAGAAAAAAATATTATTTGACCTTCGAATCCTTTTAAGAAATTATTTTTCGAAGTCACTGGATCATTTTTCCTTAAAAATAAATAGTCATCCTGTGTTTGGTGTTTGCCAATAATCCTTTTGGCTTCAATATATTCATCCATAGCTTGGTAATAATTTAGATGGTCGGGAGTAATATTGGTAACAACAGCCCATTTAGGGGAAACTTTATGAGTTGCAAAAGTTTCCAGTTGGAAGGAAGAAATTTCTAAAATGATCAGAGTATTTGGCTTAATGTGTGGGATAACATCCAGGGCGCTTCTGCCAATGTTGCCAGTTAGGATCACATCCTCTGAATCATGCCGGGATTTCATAAGAATTTCATAGATGAGTGAGGCTGTAGTGGATTTTCCTTTTGTTCCTGTGACACCAATTATCTGAGATGGATCCACATATTCCAAGAATATCCCCATATCCATTTCCACCTGTTTCCCCTGCTTTAGAGCATATCCAATAAAGGGATTTCCAGGTTTTACGGCCGGGTTTTTAATTATTAGATCTGCCCAGTCTATATCTCCCTTTTTATGTCTGCCTAATGTGTACGTAATTTGGGGATAAGCTTTGAGCTGATCTAGGGAAGGTTTCAAAGCCTTGGCATCTTTTAAATCAGTCACTCTAACGTCCGTGCCCTGTTTGGCAAAGAACAGAGCAGAACCTACTCCTCCCTGATTTAATCCCAAACCAAAGATAAGTACCTTCATGGTATGATATTATATCTTTTTCTATGCGTAATAATCCAATTGGAATCTTCGACTCTGGAATAGGTGGTTTAACTGTAGCCAAAGAGATAATAAAGCAGCTTCCAAACGAGAGCCTTATTTACATTGGAGATACAGCCAGAGTTCCGTACGGCACCAGATCAAAAGAAATAGTCACCAAATTTGCCCTTGAGTTGGTTGATTTTCTTTTAAGAAGAAAAGTGAAATGTCTGGTGGTGGCTTGTAATACTATATCTGCTTATGCACTTTCGGAAATTAAAAAGGTTTCTCCCGTGCCGGTGGTGGATGTTTTGCAACCTGTAGTTGATAGGGCCATAAAAACTACCAAGAATAAAAAGATTGGAGTGATAGGTACCCAGGGCACGATTCAAAACCGGGCCTATGATTTGGCAATCAAAAAACTGGATCCCAAAATTAAGATTGTATCTTGCGCCTGTCCTTTATTCGTGCCGATGGCAGAGGAAGGATTAAATCATCATCAGGCCACCAAGTTGATTGCCAGGGAATATCTCTCAGATGTAATTGGCGGTGGTATCGATACTTTGATTTTAGGCTGTACTCACTACCCTCTGCTGGACGAAGCCATTAGAGAGGCCGTAGGAAAAGGAGTAATCCTGATTGATTCAGCCGGGCCGACTGTTACTGAACTCAAAAAAGTGCTGTCAGAGAAAAATTTATTAAGCAATAATCCTTATCTCAAATATGAATTTTTTGTAACTGATGTACCGGAAAGGGTTTATCAGGTGGCAAGCAGATTTTTTGGTTCAGATTTAAAGGATAAAATTAGGAAAGTAACTCTCTAGCTAATTTATCTATCTCCCCTGCTCCCATGAAAAAGATAATATCTCCACTTTGGATGTGATGTTTCAACATTGGGAGGAGTTGATCTTTACTATGATACACTAGAGCATTAGAGTGAGCAGCATCAGCCAGTTGTTGAGAGCTTACTAAACCTGTATCTATTTCTCTGCTGGGATAAATATCTGTCAGAATTATTTGATCAACCGGTAAATTTTTGAATACTTTGACAAAATCATCAAAAAGAGCCTTAGTTCTGGAAAACATGTGCGGTTCATAAACAAGTATGATTCTACTTCTGGGAAATCTTTGTCTGGCTGCCTTCATGGTTACTTTGATTTCTGTGGGATGATGCCCAAAATCGCTGTATATTTGAGCTCCATGGTATATGCCAATTAATTCAAACCTTCTACCTACTCCACTATAGCTATTTAAACTGTGTAGCAGTATTTCAGGAGCTATTCCTAAAAGTAGTCCGACCTGAAAAGCTGCTTTGGCATTTAAAATATTATGTTTACCTGGAATTTTAAGGTCAAATTTTACTTCTAGCTTATTAAAGTCCAAATATTGGACATTTGCACCACGATCGGAGGAAATTTGGTTAGGCGTTTTCATGGCAACCTTAACTACCTTTGCTACATTATTATCAGACAGATTAGCAACAACCGTGCTTTTTGATTGCAGAAGAAACTTTTTAAAACTTTTTTTATAAGATTCAAAATCTTTAAAATATTCCGGATGATCCATTTCAATATTGGTAACAACGGAAATATCCGGTTTAAAGTGTAAAAAGTTATCATTAAACTCATCTGCCTCAATCACCAAATATCCTTCGACTCCTCCGTCGCTCAGGACAGGTTTAGACTTTCCCAATCTGTAATTTGTTTTCCATTTTGGGTGGATTGCTCCCAGTAAAACTATAGGATCTTCTCCAGCGTCTTCTAAAATCTGGGCAATCATAGCTGTTGTGGTGGTTTTGCCATGTGTTCCACAAACAGCAATGACAAATTTATTCTTAGTAAGATACTCCCCCACAAACTGTTGCCAGGTCAAAACTGGAATCCCCAATTTTTTGGCCTCCATTAGTTCCGGATTATCTGGATCCAAAGAAAAAATAGCTGGGGTTACAGCTAAAATGTTAATCATACTGATGTGTCTACCTAACACACCCTGGAGGTGTGCAGGAGTGTGGCCTTTTAAAAGCTGGTCTTTTCTGAAAACTGTGGTGAATTCATTATGAGGTTCCAAATCACAACCTGTAACCTTAAAACCATAAGCTTGGGCGATAGCAGCTGCAGCCGATGCCCCAGACCCCCCTATTCCTAGAAAATGTACTTTTTTGATCATGTGCTACATTATATTGAATTTATCCGTCTTTTGCATATAATTTACACTCTATGAGTTTTTTAGAAAGAGCAGGAACAAAAGGAGAAGTCTTAAGAAGGTTGGGAATGGTATTTTTGGCAGCACAGATTGCCTCCATGAACGATGGCTCAATGTGGGTAAATCCTAAAGATTTTGGATATGCCTCAAGTTATGCTCCAATTGACAGAAGTAATGTGGAACTTAAAAGTGAAGAGCTTAAGGAGACAACAACAGCTTTTGTGAAACAAATAATACATTTTGACAGCCTTCAGCAAATTTTACCTGACTATCCGATAGAGCAGTTACCCAAACCTACCTGGAGACCGTATAATTTGGAACGATACGGCATCGAGACTTTTCAGTTTGTCAGGTATTTGAGTAAAGGTGAAGCAGAAGATTTGGCATTAGTTCTGAGGTTTGGGGATAATGTCAAATTCGGGCGGGCATTTCAGCAAAATCCCGATATCACCCCCATTTGGCCTGCCGTGATATTCGGAACAGAAGAAAATATTTTCTCGGCTGCATCTGTTTCGGAGTTTATAACAATACCAAATAATAGAAGACAAAATCCACCGCTTGAGTATTTTTTAGGAAGTTTCCCCAGGCAAGCTGTCAGGTATGGTCAGGAGTTTATCATCCAATTTAATGCCGGAGTCTTTAATGTCAGAGGAAAAGAGCTTCCCTCATTCTCCCTGCCGTTTAGGTTTATATTGGAATCTGATTCCCAAGGTATAAGTTTTGAGTTCACTGAAGAAGAATTAAAGTTATTTTGCACTGATCCCTGCTTTCAATAGTGGCTTGCTTTAGCGTCAAGTTTTCATTTAGAAAATGGAATCGTTTCAAAGCTTATTTAGGAAGCTTTCAATTGTTACAAGCTCTTCATCCGAACGAAATTGGTTTGCATCAAGTTCCAGCAGAGGTATACGTTTCTCTCTGACGATTTCAGCAGCAAGGCTTGATATACAATGGCTTTCCTGTAATTCCGGTTCCTCAGCTTCCTGCCTGCTGGTAATTTCTCCTGGTATCGGTTTTTTAAGAAGAACTAGACCGTTGACTATATCTAAAAAAGTTTTATCTCCTGATAAAGGTTTTCCAAAAACGGCCTCTCTTACTCGTAATCCGGCCATCTTTGCCCACTCTGCCAGTTGTGTATTCTCCATTCCTAGTGCAATTGAGTATTCCAGGTCCATAAGAGCTGCCAGTGAAATTCCGGACCGATTAAGGAAGACAGTTCTACCATCTTGCATATATTTCAAGGCTCTTTTTTGCTGAATGATGATGACTTGAGTAAAGTAATCTACAATAGAGTTTCGTTCTTCTTCTGATTTGCCCATTACTTCTCTAAAATTAAGAGGGACACCTTCCAATAATTCTTGAGCAGCCCTTGCCAGGAATCGATTTTCCCTTGGATGTCGTGATGGCATCCCCCTTAATCCGATAAAGCCATCGTTTCTAAGTCTAGTAAGCAAGGCTGCTTTACCGCTTTTTGCAGGACCTTCAATTACAACTAATCTTTCAACCATATTGGTGAAATTATAGGTATTGAGAAGGTTTTGTCAAATATCTAATATAGCTTGTTTCGCATGAGTTTGGATGAATCTTTTTCTAGGTGGGACTTCATCTCCCATTAACATGGTAAAAACCTCATCTGCCTCAACCGCATCCTCATTGGTGACTTGTTTTAGGACCCTATTTTCCGGGTTCATGGTGGTTTCCCAAAGCTGATCCGGGTTCATCTCTCCCAAGCCCTTGTATCTTTGGATAATAATGGAATCCCCTTTTAATCCTTTGGTAATTTTGTCCTTTTCCTCATCCGAATAAGCATAATGGGACTCTCTGGCTTGTTGAATTTTATAAAGTGGTGGTTGAGCAATATATAAATATCCTTTATTGATGACTTCTGGTAAGTACCTGAAGAAAAATGTCAAAAGCAAAGTTCTGATATGTTCCCCATCCACATCAGCATCAGTCATGATAATAATCCGATGGTATCTGGTTTTACCATAATCTACTGTATCCCCTATTCCTGTTCCTAAGGCAATCACCAATGCTTTGATTTCCTCAAACTCTAAAATTTTATCAAGCCTCGCTCTTTCGGTATTTAAGATCTTGCCTCGCAAAGGCAAAATGGCTTGGAATTTTCTGTCCCTTCCCTGTTTGGCTGATCCTCCTGCTGAGTCCCCTTCCACTATATATAGCTCACAAAGAGCGGGATCGCGCTCCTGACAATCTGCCAGCTTTCCCGGCAAAGTCATCCCTTCCAAAGCTCCCTTTCTGATCACCGCATCTTTGGCAGCCCTGGCTGCAGCTCTGGCTCTTTGAGCCAACAACACCTTTTCCAAAATCTTGCGCCCATCGGTAGGATTTTCTTCAAAGAACATATCCAAACCTTCATTGACCACTTGCGCCACAATTGGCTGGACCTCGGCATTACCCAGCTTTTCCTTGGTTTGGGATTCAAACTGGATTTTATCCGAATCCATTTTAATGGAAATAACAGCAGTTAAACCTTCTTTGACATCCTCACCGGTCAGATTTTCATCCTTTTCCTTAAGTGCCTCAATTTTACGGGCATAATCATTGATGGCCCGAGTCAAAGCTATTCTAAAGCCTGTTAGATGTGACCCTCCCTCTGTTGTGGGTACCACATTGGCAAAAGATTCCACATTTTCCACAAAGCCGTCATTGTATTGAATGGCAGCCTCCACATCTACCCCTCCCACCACCCTTTTTATCAAGATCGGCTCAGGATGAATTAGCATCTTATTCATATTAAGATGCCTGATTAAAGTGGCTAGCCCCGATTGAAAAAAGAAATGAGCCTCCTGATTGGTTCTTTCATCAAAGATATGGAAAAATATCCCGGCCACCAGATATGCTACTTGCTTGATCTGTTTTGTCAATCTGTCAAAGTCAGGTTTGGTAGTGGAAAAGATGGTTTTGTCGGCAATGAAGGTGACTTTGGTGCCGCTTTTTGCCGGCCAATTAAAATGGTCGGAAGTCGGAGGCCGGATATCGGAAGTCAGAGGAGCAACTTTGGCCTTGGGTTTACCTTTGACATATTCTTGAAAGTGTTCTTTGCCATCACGTCTGACTATGGCTAGTAGATAGTCTGATAAGGCATTAACAGCAGATACCCCCACTCCGTGTAAGCCGGTGGAGACTTTATATCCACCGCCTTCTCCGAACTTTCCTCCGGCATGCAGAGTGGTCATGATTACTTCCAAGGCGGATTTTCCCACCTTGGGATGAATCTCAACAGGAATGCCCCTGCCGTCATCTGCCACGGTGATGTAGTCATTCTCATGCAACACCACCCAAATATTTTTGGCATATCCTGCCAAAGCCTCATCTATTGAGTTATCGACTACTTCCTTAATAAGATGATGAAGTCCGCGTAAATCTGTGGATCCAATATACATGCCAGGTCGCTTGCGCACTGGTTCTAACCCTTCTAAAACCTGGATTTGTTCTGCGGAATATTTGGAGGAATCTTTAGCCATGGAATTGTATTTTATCACACAACTTTTGGCATGACTAGCATCAAATATTCCAAAATGGCTCTTAAATTTACATTTTGCTTTTGCCACTCTTCTGCCTGCAAAAGTTCCTTTAAAAACTCTAGCCTCGCAAGGCCTGGCCTTGTGTGGGTAGCAGGCTCAGTTAGCTGTTGGTGAAAATATTGGACCATAAATTTTAAAAATTCTTCCCTGTCTTTCAATTTTTCAATATATGCAAATCTTTCTTCTATTGAAGAATTCAATAATTTTTCTATATCTTCTTGATAATCTCCTACCTGTTCTCTGTCCCCTGCCTGCCTCGAGCCCTGTCGAGAGGTCCCCTGTAACTTTATTATCTGGCATCTTGATAAAACTGTCGGCAGAAGTTTGGAATCAGAATCTGCCCCTAAAATAAAAAGTCCATCTGTTGGTAGCTCCTCCAGGGTTTTAAGTAAAGCATTTTGAGCCTCCAAGCTCATCTGAGAGGCATCTTCTAAAACTGTTGCCTTGATCTTACCTCTAAACGATTTATAGGCAAAATGATCCTTAATTCTTCTGGCTTCGGCAATACCAATCTTGACATCACCAGTAAAGTAAAGTAGATCAGGGTGATTAAGTGATAAATTATATTCCAACAAAATTTTCTCTATCTCCTTTACCCTTTCCCGTAGCGATAATGAAATTATTACTCTTGCAATCACAAGCAGATTTTAACATAATGAGTATATGCCCAATCCAGCTGCCCAAACAAGACAAAATCTAAGCTTAGAAGACCTCTTATTTAAACAAGGATTGTTAACTTCTGATCAACTGTCTTCAATTAGATTGGAAAGCATTAATTCCGGTCAGCCCATTGATAGAATTATCTTGCAGCACAATTTGGTTCCTTTGGAAAAGATTACTGAAGCCAAGGCACAAATGTTAAACGTGCCATTTATCAAACTTGAAGGAAGAGCTATCCAAACAGATGTATTAAATTTCATACCTGAAGCTGTAGCCAGAAGATATGTACTGATGCCTTTTGAGAAAGAAGGCAATGTCTTATCTGTGGCCATGTCAGACCCTTTGGATATTCAGATAATTCAGTTCTTAGAAAAAAAGTCCGGCTTAAGAATACATCCCTTTTTAGGTTTACCTCAAGATATTCAAAAAACCATCAATGATCAATATTCTCAAAATTTAACAGCTGAAGTAACCTCAGCTTTAAAAGAGGTGGCTTCGGTCAGACCTGGAGTGCAGCTGGGTGAAACTGCCGTACCCCAAGTCATCAGAGAAGCTCCTGTTTCTAATATTATCAATCAGCTGTTAGAGTTTGCCATTAAGACCAGAGCGTCTGATATTCATATCGAGCCCGAAGAAGAAAAAACCAGAGTCAGATACAGAATTGACGGTGTTTTACAGGAAAAGATTATTTTGCCAAAAGGAGTTCATGATGCATTAATTTCCCGGGTTAAAATCCTAGCCACTTTAAAAATTGATGAGAAAAGACTGCCTCAGGATGGTCGGTTTACCTTCAACTTAGGTAAAAATTTGATTGATTTGCGCGTTTCCACCATCCCGACAGTATTCGGTGAGAAAGCGGTTTTAAGGCTTTTGCCTAAATCCAGCGGTGCGCCCACCCTGATGGAACTGGGTTTAAGAGGTAGTTCTTTAAAAAATTTAGAGACTCAACTTCTCAGACCTCACGGCATCATCCTGGTATGCGGCCCGACTGGTTCCGGAAAAACCACCACACTTTATTCGCTTTTATCAAAGATTTCCACCACCAGAGTTAATATTTTGACAATTGAAGATCCTGTAGAGTATCAAATTCCCGGAGTTAACCAAGTGCAGGTTAACCCCCCCATCGGATTAACCTTTGCATCAGCTTTAAGGTCATTTTTAAGACAGGATCCTAATATAATAATGGTAGGTGAAATTAGAGATGGAGAAACTGCCGAGCTGGCCATTCAGGCTGCCTTAACAGGGCATCAGGTTTTTTCCACCGTTCACACTAACTCGTCAGCCGGAGCTCCGCCCAGACTTTTAGATATGGGTGTTGAATCATTTCTGCTGTCATCTGCCTTAAATTGTGTGGTGGGACAAAGAGTAGTCAGAAAAATTTGCTCCTCCTGCAAAGTGAATTTTAATCCTCCACCCGAGGTTTTAGAAAACATTAAGGCTGTTTTAGGTAGACTTGTCAATTCATCAACCCAGATTAAACTTTACAAGGGTCAAGGTTGTCATGATTGTAACAACACCGGTTATTTAGGCAGGATTGGTATATTTGAAGTGCTGGTAGTGTCTGAGTCAATTGTCAAATTAATTTTGGAGCGAACCACCATCCAAAAAGTTGAAGAAACAGCCGTGAGTGAAGGAATGTTGACCATGAAACAAGACGGCTATCTAAAGGTTTTAGAAGGTATTACCGCTTTAGAGGAGGTGCTGCGTGTAGCGCAAGACTGATATGACTATTCACCAACTGCTTGAGCTGACTGTAGTCAAGGAATCTTCGGATTTACATCTGGTGGTGGGATTTCCGCCTCAGCTAAGGATTAATGGCGAACTTTACCCTATACCCGGTACAGAACCAATTAGTTCAGCGGAAATAATATCTTTGCTGGATCCGGTGATGACCAAGGCCCAAAAAGATTTATACCTGACTGATCTGGAGCTGGATTTTTCTTTTGAGCTGCCAAATAAATCCCGTTTCAGAGTTAATGCCTATTTTCAAAAAGGTCAGCCGGCCGCAGCTTTCCGGGCCATACCCTTTAACATCAGATCTTTAGAGGAGTTGGGTTTTCCTGCTGTTGTGTCAAAACTGGCTGATTTACGTCAAGGTTTTATCTTGATTACCGGTCCGACCGGCCATGGAAAATCCACCACCCTGGCGGCTTTTATTAATCAGATCAACTTTCAAAGAGCGGATCACATCATCACCATTGAAGATCCGATTGAATTTGTCTATCCTAAGGGTAAGTCTTTAATATCGCAAAGAGAAATGTATAAAGACACCAAATCTTGGCCACGTGCCTTAAGGTCAACCTTAAGGGAAGATCCGGATGTAGTGTTAGTTGGTGAAATGAGGGATTTGGAAACTATCTCCTCTGCCATGACCATTTCGGAAACAGGACATTTGGTTTTCGCTACCCTCCATACTAATTCAGCTGCCCAGTCAATTGACAGAGTGGTGGACGTTTTTCCGGAAAATCAGCAGCAGCAAATCAGACTGCAGCTAGCCTCAACTTTGGAGGCAATTTTGTCTTTAAGACTAATTCCCACCATCACTCCGGGTAGAGTCCTGGCGCTGGAGCTACTTTTCTCAAACCCTGCTGTCAGAAGCATTATCAGGGAACAAAAAACATATGAGATTGATAATCTGATTCAGACCTCAGCTGAGATGGGGATGACGACTTTGGAAAACTCTCTGGCGCTACTGATCAGAGAAGGTAAAATTTCCAGAGAAGTTGCTTTAAGGTATGCCTTAAGGCCGGAGCTTTTGAATAAGCTGTTAAGATAAAGAGATGGCTATATTTATTTACAAGGCAAAAACTTTAGACGGTGAGGATCAAAATGGAGAGATTGAAACAGCAGATTCTCGTTCGGCAGCGATAATTTTAAGAAAAAAGGGTTTGGTTGTTACCTCAGTCATACTCAAGCCTCAAAAGCTCGGATACACTCTGGAAAAAATTTTCAACAGAGTTAGCTTTTCCGAACTGGTTAATGTGACCCGTCAGCTTTCCACCATGATCAGCGCAGGATTGGTCCTCTCTGAGGCAATTGATATTTTGGAAGAGCAGGAAAACAATAAGGGATTGAAGAAAGCTTTGGGGGAAATTTCCGATGGGATCAAAGGCGGACTGACGCTGGCCCAGGCTTTAGGCAGGCATCCTGATATTTTCCCTGCTGTTTATATCAATTTAGTCAAATCAGGTGAATCTTCCGGAACGCTAGATAAGGTGCTTTTGAAAATGGCAGATAATCTGGAAAAAGAACGTGAATTCAGATCCAAAATTAAAGGAGCGTTAATCTACCCGATGGTGGTTATTTGTATGATGATTGCGGTGATGGTTTTGATGATGACTTTTGTGGTGCCAAAGCTAATCTCTCTTTATTCGGAAGCCACAGTTCAGTTGCCCTTACCGACCAGAATTTTAATCGGAATGTCATATCTATTCACTAATTTTTGGTGGTTGATCATTTTAATTGTTGTTTTGCTTTATTTTAGTCTAAAACGTTGGAGTAAAACTGTTTCAGGGAGGGATATTTTAGACAGGATTTATCTGAAAATCCCCATTATTGGCAAATTGATATCCCAGGTAACTTTGACTAATTTTTGCCGCACATTTGGACTATTAATCTCTTCTGGACTACCCTTGCTTGATGCGATCAATATTGTCTCAGACATCACAGGTAATTCTGTTTTTAAAAAGGCTCTCAAAGAATCTTATTTGGGAGTTGAACGGGGTTTAACTTTCTCGTCGCTTTTGCCGCCACCTCTTTTCCCGACTTTGATAGGACAAATGGTTAAAGTGGGTGAGGAAACAGGCAAAGTTGACGAGATCTTTTTTAAGCTGGCAGAATATTTTGAGTCGGAATCAGATCATCTGGTGAAAAACTTGACAGTGGCAATCGAGCCGATCATTTTGATTATCCTAGGGTTGGCTGTGGGCTTTCTGGTTATCTCCATCATCTTGCCTATCTATACATTGACTACTTTGGCCACTTGACGAAAGCATATGATTTGTGAATACAATAATAATGATAGGCTAATTTGTCAAAGGGGGTGAGGAATTTTTGAAAAAAACTGCCCAAATAAAAAAAAGCGGGTTTACCTTAGTTGAACTTATTGTTGTGATCTCAATAATTGCTATTCTGGCGGTGGTGGTGGCCATAATTATTAATCCATTTGAAATTATGAGACGAGGAAGAGATGCTGACAGACTGTCACATTTAGCGCAGCTTCAGCAAGCAATAGCAGTGGCGGTTCAGGAATCAACTGCATCTGCTGCAGAGACTCTTTGTGTCAATACAACAGCGCCATGTAGCGGTACATCTGATGTAGGTAGCAGGTCAAATAATGGTTCCGGATGGGTTAAGGTTGACCTCTCCTCTCAGCAGACAGTGGCTTTTGCCACATTACCGATTGATCCGACAAACAGTACAACGTATCACTATGCTTATTGTTCTGATGGAGCCGAATGGGAAATTGATACTGTTTTGGAATCACAAAGAGAAACACCTAAGATGGCCGGAGATGGAGGCAATGATGATGTTGTATATGAGGTTGGTTTGAATTTGAGTTTGATCGCAGCATCAGGCGGATCTTGTACGTATTAAAGATTTGAGATGGGAAGTGCGAGGTGGTCGCTTCAAACTTCTCATCTCATTTTAATTATGAGTTTTCCCATTTGGTTTATAGTTTTCGGGTTTGTTCTCGGAACTGTCTTGGGTAGTCTGCTTAAAGTGTTGGCTGATCGAGGACTTTCTGGAAAGTCTTTTTTCGGCAGGTCGTGTTGCCTCGATTGTCAAAAAAAACTTCTCTGGTATGATCTGGTGCCATTGGTATCCTATATTCTGTTAAAAGGTAGGTGTAGATATTGCCGAAAAAAAATTGGCTGGGAATATCCGGCAGTGGAGATTATCAGTGGAATTTTAATAGGTTACCTGTTTTTCTTATCATACTCCACGCTGCCTGCGTTATCAGATCCTTTAAAATTAATCTTATTTTCTTTGGAGCTTGTATTTAAAATTTTCTTTATCACCGTCCTTTTGTCGCTTTTTTTAACGGATTATAAGAAAATGCTTATTCCTGACAGAATAATTCTACCCTCAATTATAATCAGCGCAATATTTATTTTTGTCATCAACTTGTATAAAGTTGCCTACCTGTATATATACCTTCAATCTCATCCGATTGGTAAATACCTCCTTCCTCCGTATAGTTCATATTTTCAGGATAGGGTTTTGTCAAACATCCAGGATTTATTTACCCACATAGGGGCAGGTTTGGGGCTGGGGACATTCTTTTTACTGCTGATACTTTTGACCAAGGGTAAGGGCATGGGCGGAGGGGATGTGAAACTGGGTATGTTTATGGGTATAGCTTTAGGGCCTATTAATACGATTATTGCCACCACATTGGCTTTTTTTACCGGGGCAATTTTTTCAATTTTTTTGATTTTAGTTAAAAAAGGGAGTCTTAAATCTGTGGTGCCTTTTGGTCCGTTTTTAGTCATAGGATCTCTAGTTGCTCTTTTTTGGGGAAACTGGATACTTGACAAATACTTTAATTTATTCCAATAATAAGTTGTCATGCATAAATTACTGCCCAAATCTGCCAGAAATCCCAGAGGTTTTACTCTGATTGAACTGCTTGTTGTCATCTCCATTATTGCTATTTTAGCAGTGATCGGTATTACCATTTTCTCCGGAGCTCAAGCCAGGGCCCGTAATGCCAAAAGAAGAACAGATGTCAATGCCCTAGTTTCAGCTTTGGAAGTCAATAAGGATTCCACAGCCTCTGTTTATGCGGTTATATCCGGTTCCTGGTTTTCAGGGGGAGGTATTCCTCAGGAAGGAACCGGAGGCGTTCCCCAATACGCTTTATTATATGTATCAGCTCAAGGGTATACGGTCAATTCACCAACTGCATGGTTGCCCGCCGCTGCTACGCCCACCTCGAATAATACCAACCCGGCCGGAGGCACTGTTGCTGTGGTATCTTTAGCTTGCGGAACTCCTCCTTGCGGCGGACCAATCCCAGGCGCTGGGACTCTCATCTATTCATTCTCGGTTTGCACGCTGCTTGAATCTGAGGTAATAGGGGGAGGTACACGCTCCATTTATTGTAGACAAAACTCCCAATAACCTGCTGTCATCTTGATTGACAAAAGTTGCACTTTCCTACCATAATATATTTAACCCATGAGAAAGCTGCCCCAGTCTGGATTTACCCTGATTGAGCTATTGATTGTGATTGCCATTATTATGGTTCTTTCAGCTGTAGGAGCCGTTGGTTATATGATGGCAGTCAGAGTCACCAGAGATGCCAAAAGGCAGGCTGATTTGAAAATTATCTCCTCTGCTTTAGAGCAATACCAAAACGATGCCCATAACTACCCTCCCAACCAAATCACCTTTACTATCGGGATGAATTTGACAGATCCCACCGGCACCAAAGTCTATCTAAATGATGTGCCCACAGATCCCAGTCCCAGTTCCACCTATCCCCTCTATCTATATACTCCTTTAACCAGAACAGGCGCAAGCTGTAGTGGTACTCCCGCCAACTGTCAGTTTTACTGCCTATATGCAGTCTTGGAAGCCGGTTCATCTATGGCTGCCTTATGTCCCGATACCGGTAGCTATAACTTGGAGGTGACACCGCCATGAGGGAGAGAGGATATACACTTGTAGAGTTGTTGGTGGTGATAGCGATCATAAGTCTGTTTGGGATAGGGACTCTTCTGCAGCAGAATTTTTCCAGGGAAGATACTGCCTTAAAAAAAGGAGCAGCAGATCTGCAGTCTTTCATCAGGCTGGCCCAAAGTAATGCCCAAACCGCGACAATCTGTCAAAGTGGTAGCTCTTCTGCCTGGACAATTGAGCCGGGAAATACCAGAACAGTGGTAGATTTAAAATGCGATATCTCGGATTCAAATCCTCCTCTGACCCAGCAAAGTTTAAATTTTGATCCAAACATTGAGATTTTATCGATCACCGGAAACAGTAATTGTGACACCTCCTATCCCCTCCAGATGCTGGATATTAGATTCCCCACCCTGTCCGGTAAACCGGTCTTTGAAAGCCCTGTCAACAACGTTTGTGTTGTCTCCTCAACTTTTCTGAACATCAACCTCAGAAATACTAAAACCGGCAATACATCTACAGTGACTGTTGATAAAGGAGGGATGATAGATGTTAGATAAGGAGAAAGGGCAGTCTCTTTTGGAGCTGATAATTGTGGTAGCTTTGGCTTTGATGGTTATTGCAGCTTTGACTTTTGCCACGATTACCTCTTTAAGAAATGCCTACCTTTCCAAAAGTTCGCTACAAGCTACCAAGTTTGCTCAGGAAGGAATCGAAAAAGTCCGTTCCATCAGAGACAGAGACGGTTCGGTTTCCACTGGTTTTAATGGAGGAACAAACAAATTTTCCCAGCTTTGGGGTATTAAATTATATGAGGTATGCATACCCTCGCCCTGTAATTTTTTGCTGGATCCTTTAAATAATAATTTATCCCAAAATAACACGGCTGCCGAAGATTTAGGAGACAGTTTCAAAAGGTCTGTTAAGATTAGCGATGACACCTCAAGCTACCAGGATAAAAAAGAGGTGACGGTAATTGTCAACTGGGTGGATTTCTCAGGGACACATGAGTCCAGGCTGACTACATACTTAAGAAAAATATGAAAATCCGGAACAAGCATGCCTTTACTTTGGTAGAAACTCTGATAGTTTTAAGCATCCTGTCTATTCTGAGTGTAGTTTTGGTGCAGATTTTTATTAGCTCCTTAAGAGGAGGAAGCAAGGCTCAAATTGTGGGCATAGTCAAACAAAATGGTCAGGCAGCCTTAGAGACAATGGATAAAGCTATCAGGAGTGCTGATGAGGTGATCTGCCCGCAAGCAAATACCACCCTTGATACTCTGGTCATACAAAAGAGTGTTACTTTTATCAGATTCAAGTTCAATCTTCCGACAGCTTCGCCTCCCGTAAATGGCTTTATCTCTCAAGATAATGTGGGTGATTGCACCTCGCCTCTTGGGGCAAACTATACTTCCTTAACAAATCTTAATATTACCAACGGGGCTTCGGTTTCCGGAGGCAGTTTCACCAGAAATTCCAAAACAGGTTTTAATGATTTAATCACTATCTTTTTCAACATCAGTCCGGCTGTTAGCGCCCCGCAGATACTAACATCCACCATTGATCCGATTAGGTTTAATACAACAGTGCAACTCAGATGAGAATTAATTGACAAGACTTTATAAAAAGTTAACAATGAAGTTATGAGAAAAAAGTTTCAATCCGGCCAAATTGTTCTGATTTTACTTTTGGTAATTACCATCGGCTTGGGGATTGGTTTATCTGTTATTCAACGCTCAATTACCAATGTGTCTACCTCTACCAAGGTTGAGGAATCATCAAGAGCTTTCTCGGCTGCCGAGGCAGGCATAGAACAGGCTTTAGTACAAATATCACAGGGCAGCTCGCCTACCGGAGTTGATTTTACTACTCAAAATCAATCTAAAGCAGTCATAGAAACCTCCGGTTTAGTACCTGCTTTAAATCAGACATTTGAAACCCCTCCCATTTCCAAAGAAGAGATGGCCCAAGTTTGGCTGGCCACTCCCAGTAGCGCTCCTAATCCGGCTTCATTGTTTTATGATCAGTCCAGTCTTGATATATATTGGGGAAATTCGAATGTTAGTCAGGATCCGGCAGTTGAGACCTCACTTATTTACATACAAAACGGAGAGATAAAAAGGAAGTCATTTTATTTTGATCCCGATTCTTCCAGAGCCTCTGGAAACGGATTTAGTCCTCCAGGCGGATCTTTTGCAGGCTGCCCGGACTATACAATCAGCACCAGTTTTGGTGCAAACCGAAGTTTCGCCTGCAAAGCCACGCTTTCTAACTTAGGTACCACTGATTTAGGAGCAGGCAGAATTCTACTTTTAACAAGAGCCAGAATTTTTTACACCAACAGCACTAACCCGGTTGCTTTTGCTCCAACCGGGGGCGGTTGTGGCCAAAGTTGCTCCTTTCCGCCTCAGGCCACCATTATTGTCTCCACCGGAACATCCGGAGCTACCCAAAGAAGAGTGCAACTATTTAAACAGCCTACAGTTTTACCATGGTTTTTCGACTTTGCCATCTTCTCTTTGGCGGCAATAAATAAATGACGCTTTTCCTATGAATAATCATGAAAAAGGTTTTTCTCTGGCTGAAATACTGCTTGTTTTGGCTGGAGTGGGGTTTTTGATAATCCTTTTGGCTACCTTTCCCAATTCCATCAAACTGGTGACCTGGTCAAGAAATCAGAGTATGGCCAAAGAGATAGCTGCCCAGGAAGTTGAAAAGGTCAGGGAACAATCATATATAAATTTAGCGCCCGGTACTCAAAGCCTGGATGAAACTGATGATTTAAGAATCGGTCTTTTACCCGAAGGTGGCGGCGAGAAAGTAATAGCAGATTGCGATCCGGCAATTTGCATACAGTCAGAGCTTGTGAAAAAGGTCACCATCACCATAAATTGGAATGAGGAGGGTAATATTAGACAAGCCAAGCTGGTCACTTTTATCTCAGAGGGAGGACTAAATCAATGATGAAAGGGTTTACCCTGGTAGAAATGATCATTGTGATGAGCTTAACTGTCATTGTTTCAGGGATGCTGGCGGCAATTTTAATTAACAATACCGAACTAGTCTATAAAGAAACTTCCAGGGTATCACAAGGTCTGGATCTAAACGATGCTTTAGTTAATTTGAAAAGTTATATCCGTCAGGCACAAATTGTGGCAGTATCTTACCCTGAGGGACCTAGTCCTACTTATACTTCTTCTTCAACCCAGTTAGTACTAAAATTTAGCTCACTTGATGCAAATGGCGAAATTATCAGTAATGCGTATGACTTTGTTATTTATATTCAGGACCAAGATAAACTTAGAGTATTGTTGATAAAGGATGCTGCCAGTTCAAGGCGGCAATTCAATACCATTCTGGCCAAAAATGTAGACGAAATAGATTTTGACTACTTGGACGCAGCGGGAGATTCAACTTCTCCCCAGGATGCCAAAAAAGTTAGAGTCAGTATTACTTTGAAACAAAAAGCAGGGTCTAAATATGAAACAAATATTGCCACAGGGGAGGCAAATTTAAGAAATGATTAAACTTAACCAATCCGGTCAGATATTGTCAATTCTAATGGTGGCTTTGTCGATTATTCTAACAGGTGCTTTGGTCACGGTGGCAGGCTCAAGATTATTTTATGAAACTTCCAAATACGCTATATTTTCTGAAGCAGCTGTAAATTTAGCAGAAGCAGGTATTGATAAAGCTCTCGCTTCATTAAATAAATCTGGTGATGATTACACGGGTGAGGAGGAAACATTTTTAGGGGACGGATCTTACTCAGTGAGTGTAACTGCCAAAGATGCATCCACCAAGATAATCACCTCCACTGGTTTTATCCCCAACAAAGCAAATCCTAAAGCCAAAAGGACAGTCAAGATCCAAATGTCACAGGGAGTTGGGGTAGCTTTTGTTTATGGAGTACAGGTGGGAGAAGGCGGTTTGGAGCTGGGGAACAGCAATATTGTCACCGGTTCCGTCTATTCAAACGGCAATATCGTGGCAGGTAATTCTAATATAATTTCCGGCGACGCCTGGGTGGCTGGAGGTGCCCAACCAAATCCTGATCAACAAACTGATTGTGTGACTTGTGATGATTTTATATTCGGGAAACAAGTCGGCAGTGATGATAGGCTGGATGTAGCGCAAAGTTTTAGGCCGGCGATGACGCAAACCATTAATAAAATTTCTTTGAAACTTAAAACAGTCGGTAACCCCCCTAACGAAATTGTTAGGATCTTAGAGGATAGTGGCGGAAAACCGGACAAGAATAATGTGTTAACCCAGGGCACTTTGTATTCCACGCTGGTTACCTCAACTTATGGTTGGATAGACGTCACCTTTGATTCATCCCCCACCCTCAATGCCGATACTACTTATTGGTTGGTGATCGACACTTCAGCAGATACCATAAATTAC
>MFDM01000031.1:21145-36438 GCA_001776905.1 Candidatus Daviesbacteria bacterium RIFCSPLOWO2_01_FULL_39_12
GTGCCGCTGTCTGGAATGCCATCAATCCTGGTGATTTATCCTTTAAAACTTACATGGGAGGTGTGATCACTTCCATCAGGGCTGCTGCCAATAAAATTGAAATTGGTGGAGATGCTCATGCCAACACCATTGAAAATGCCGATATTTCCGGGGATGCTTACTATCAAAGTCTGATTAACTCGGATGTAGGTGGATCTTCCCATCCCGGATCTTCTGATCCTACTCCCAAAGTATTCCCGATCTCGCAAGCCAATATACAGGACTGGAGAGACAAAGCTTATCAAAATGGAGGAGAAATAATCGGAGATATCACCAGCTGTCCCCCGGCTTTAAACTCCCAAAGAATTATTGGTAATGTCAACTTAGGCAGCGGTTGCAGTGTCACTGTTACCCCGCCTGTTCATATTGTCGGTGATCTGACTATGGACAGTAATAATGTTTTTAGACTGGCTTCATCATACGGAGCAGCATCAGGAGTAATTGTGGTTGACGGAAAAATTAGCATGAACAGTAATAACAGATTTTTGGGAACGGGAGTGGGTGCATCACTTCTGATGGCCCTGTCTACTTATGATTCCAGAAGCGATGGAATTTCTGCCGTAGTTTTAAACAGCCAGGGTAACACCGGCGTATTTTATGCGGATAAAGGCATTATCGAACCTGGCACTAACAATCAGTTTAAAGAGTTAACAGCCTGGGGCATTAGACTGATTAACGGTTCCACCATCAATTACGAGACCGGACTGTCCTCAACTATGTTCTCATCTGGCCCGACCGGGTCTTATTCGATAGTGAAAGGAACCTATCAGGTAGATTAATTAGTTTACAATTTACAAGTTTCAATTTACAATATAATTACTGCCTATGGCTAGAATTTCTGTCGGTTTAGATATTGGTTTTTCCTCAATTAAAGTGGTGGCTTTATCTATTGATAAAAATGTGCCCAAGTTATTATCTTTAGGCTCAATTGCCTCTCCCCAGCCCGGTATGGCATCTGATGGGGTCAGTGACTTAGAATCTGTGGGAATTGCCATAAAAAAGCTTTTTTCTGCTGCCAGGATCTCCTCGAAAGAGGTGGTAGTGGCCCTGCCTGAATCAAAAGTTTTTACCAGGGTGATTGATGAACTGCCCTATTTAACAAATCAGGAATTGGATTCAGCCATTAGATTTGCAGCCGAAGAATTTATCCCAATGCCACTTACCGATGTTAACTTAAATTGGCAAATACTATCCAGGGCAAATCAGAAAGATAAAAATATCAAAACTGTGGTTTTTGTAGTGGCATCCCCCAAAAATTTGGTCAATAAATATATCAAGGTCTTATCAAATGTGGGACTTAGGCCGCAAGCCTTAGAAACGGAAATAATTGCTTCCACCAGGGCATTGGTGGGAAACAACCCTTTTTCTCCCACTTCACTGATTATTCAGATGGGTGCCACCACCACAGATTGCGCGGTGACATCAAAAGGGATGATCTGGCTGACCCGTTCCATCTCCTCAGGCGGCTTGGCATTAACTCGTACCCTGGCTCAGCAATTTGGCTTTGAGATTAACCAGGCTGAGGAGTATAAAAAAGTTTATGGTTTGTTGGAAGATCAACTGGAGGGAAAAGTATACGAGGCTTTAAAATCCATCATCGATATTATTGCCTCGGAAGCCAGAAGAGTCATCCAGGCTTATCAGGCCAAGTACCCGCAAAATCCAATCAAAAGAGTGGTTTTATCAGGCGGAGGGGCCAAGATGCCGGGTCTGGTGATATACCTGGCCCAAAACTTCGGATTAGAAGTTCAGGAAGCAGATCCTTGGTATCTGATATCAAAAGATAAAGGTTTGGAGCAAAAGTTATTAAAGGATGCTCCGCTTTTTTCCGTAGCCGTCGGATTGGCTCTAAGAGAGGGATAAATGGATAAAAGTTTCAATATTTCAATAAATCTTTTACCGAAACAGGAGGCAGAAGTTTTAGCCAGACAAAGGCGATTCAAAAGACTTCAACTTTACGGTACCATCATCATAGCCATCCTTTTCTTTCTGGTGTCAGTGACTTTTGGACTGGCCATAATACAAAATACCAGGCTAAAACAGGCTGAGTCTGGTTTAGATCAGGCCAAAAATGAACTGGAGCAATTTAAATCAAAGGAAGCCTCCCTTTTGGTTTTAAAAGATAGGGTCAAAGAGATATCCAGAGTTAAATCCGAGCCCTCTAAATCAAGCCTGATGTTTGCGATGATATCTGAATTACTTTATCCTTCAATCTCCTTAAGCATCATCAATGTCGACAAAAACTCCAACGCCAATCTGGTTTTAACTTCAGCAAATATTGAAGATTTAGATAATTTCTTAAATGATCTGCTGGATAAACAAAAAAATGAAAGTTTAGTCAGCAGTGTGACGGTTGATAATTTCTCAAGAGGCAAGGATGGGACTTATCGGGTTGCCCTAAAGTTGAAAGGTGGATGAAGTGAATAAAGAAATATTTTTAAATACCTATTCCAAATATCAATTTTTCCTTTTTCCTTTTTTTGTGGTGATTCCCACCATATTGATAGGTTATTTTGTGCTTTATCCGCAACTCACTCGTCTGTTGTCTAGTCAGAATCAGATTGCCTCCGTGAATAAAAAAACAGTTTTGCTAAATGAAAAAATCCTAAAACTAAAGGGTGTAGACGAAGAACAAATTAAACAAGATCTGGCAGTTACTTTACAGGTATTACCTCAAGATGTTGATTTTGCCAATAGTTTGGGTATCATTCAAAACCTGGCAAATCAATACCAATTTTTAATGATCAATTTTCAAACCAGTAAACTCACAGACAGCAAATCATTGAAACTGAGCAGTTACACACTTTCTTTAGATCTTTTGGGACCCAAAAGTTTGCTGAAAAGATTTGTTGATAGTATCAATTCAAATTTTAGATTGATGAAGGTGGCCCGCTTAGAAATCAATACCCCGCCGGCAAGGGATGAGGCAACAGCTTTGATCACTGTTGAAGTGTTCAGTTCCCAAATTCCCACCTCCATTGGGACAGCAGAAACGCCTTTGCCGGAAATTACCAAAGATGATGAAGAGCTGTTGGATAAGTTGGCCTCAACCAGACCAATAGTTATTGAAGAGGTTATTCCCCAAGGTCCCAGAGGCAAAACTAATCCGTTTGAGTGAGATCAGGTCTGACCTTTTTGGTCTTTTTGACTGCTTGTACTTTTCTCCAATTTTCTATTTCAGCATGGTTTCCGGATAGCAAAACTTTTGGGACTTTCAATCCCTCAAAATCTTCGGGCCTGGTGTATTGGGAATACTCTAAGAGTCCTTCTGAAAATGATTCGTTCACTGTGGCCTCTGATTTTTCTAATACGCCTGGGATCAATCTTACTACTGAATCGGCAATTACCATGGCCGGAATTTCTCCTCCGGTTAAAACATAATCCCCGATGGAAATTTCTTCATCCACATATTTGTCGATAAATCTTTGATCAACCCCTTCATAATGGCCACAAACTATGATAAGATGGTTTAGTTGGGAAAGCTCTTGAGCTTTGACCTGTTTATATGGTTTTCCAGATGCTGAAGTTAATATAACGCGGCAAACTATTTTCGATCGTGAATAGTTTGTCATAGATTTAAGAGCTTTTGCCAGTATATCTGGACGCAAAATCATCCCCACTCCTCCCCCATATGGTCGGTCATCAACCACTTTATGTTTTCCTTCCCCGAAATCCCGTAGGTTAATTAGTTTAAAAGACACCAGACCCTTTTTTTGAGCTCTTTTAAGGATACTGGTATTTAAGATGGGATCAAAGACTTCAGGAAATAAGGTGATAATGGAAATTTTCATAGTAACAAGTAACTAGTACAGTAAAGCCTGCCTGCCGGCAGGCAGGGTAACAAGTTATTATTTACTTGTCACTGGTTACTTCTGTACTTGTTACCCCTGCAGGTTCCACAAGTTGCAGATTCACCCTGACATTTTCCGCAATAGCCCTAACAGTCAAAAGCTTTCTGATGGCCCTGATAGTTTGGCCGTTTTTACCAATAATCAAACCCATGTCAGTGGGATCTACTGTTAAAATTAGGTCCACATTGCCATCCTCACTTTTTTCGTCAATAGAAATAGCATCTGGTTTGGAAACTAAGTTGGTAATAATAAATTCAAGCAGATCCTTCATTTTTTTTATTTTGGACAGACCCTTTCTCGTTATTTAGTGGTTCAGTTACAGTTTCTGGTGTTTGTGTTGGTTGTTCTGTAACTTTAGTTTCTTCTGTTTTTGGTTCTTCAGCAGCAGGTACTTCAGTAGCTGGTTGTTCTGCTGTCTTTTCTTTTTTAGGCTTTCTTGGTGGCCTTTTTGGAGCTTTGCCGATAATTCTTAAAAACCCATCACTCATTTGGGCTCCCTGTTTAGTCCAATGGTCAATCCTGTCCTGTTTTAATTTTATATCCTTGGGTTCTGTTAAAGGATTATAAGTTCCCAAAAGCTCAATATACCCCCCGGTTCTTTTGGCCCGCTCATCCACCACTACCACCCGATAAAACGGCCTCTTTTTAGTCCCTATTCTCATTAGACGGATCTTTAGCATGGAGATAAGTATAGCTTAAGCTGTATTGAGCGTCAATCACTAACTGTAGATCTTAGGCTTCTAAAACCAGATTATGAGTTCTCATTTTTTCCAGTAATTCTTCTTCAAGATTATGTGATCTTAATTTATCCAAGTCTCTTTCTCTGGACTCAAGTTCCCGTCTAAGCCTTTCTTCAAAAGCATCCCGCATTAATAAATCATATTTTTGAGAGGCTTCTTGGCTTTGTTTTAGTACCCTTGATTTATAACAAATGGCATATGCAAAATCTACTCTTGTCTGCCATGCTCTTAAAAATGAGTTTTTACCAATCCCCTCGTAAGAGGTTTCCCCTGAAAGAGGAATTAAAGGGTTATCCATATAACTAAGCATTTTTTTAAAGTATGCAAGATATCCCTGACTTCTTTGTTTTTTTACATCTGGTTTTAGTGTGTTTATAGCATTAATTTGTGAATTGAGCCAACCTTCTAATGCATCTTTTCCCATAACCCGATTGGGTAGAACTTTTGCTGCGTATCTGTTAATAAAATACATCATCTCTGAGGCGGCTTTTGCCAGCTCGTCTAAGGTTATCCCCTTTAGACTCGGTAATTTAGAGGCTTCGACCTCTTTAATATATGATCTTGCTTCATTTTGTGACCAACTTGCCTCTACAGGTAGAGGTTTTTTTACATCAGAGGTCTCTTCAAGCCTGATTTGAGCAGCTCTTTGTTGTTTAAGCAACTGATCTTTTTCCTCCAAAGTTAGTAATGCAAATTGCAAAAGCTGAACCCGCAGTTTAGGAATTTCCGGTATGGCTTTTTTAAGATCTAACTTTTTCTGATTTTGTATTACCCCACCCTCACTGGTAGTTTCATATACAGCTTTTACGTAGATATCTTTCCAAAATTTATAGAAAGGTTTTAAATGGTTAGGCAGTTGGAGGGCTCTCTGTCTTCTAAAAGAAGGAGCGAGATGATCTCTTAGTTGTTCTGCACTGAATTCTTCCGGGGAAAAGAGGTTTTCGTCAAAGTCAGGTTGTGAAAGAAGCTGCTCCGTTGCCTCCAGTTCCCTGGTTAATTTGTTCCTGGCTGTGTCCCTGTTTTTTTTAAGAATGCCTGGTGGAAACTTATCCAGTTTATTCCAGAAAAAGTCTATAGCCAGAAGTTCTTCCAAAGCTGATAGTCGCTGGCTTGCTACATGGTTTTTGTTTTGTAACTGTTTCCTCTCTTCCAGCAATTTTTCCACAAAAGCACTTTTTGGCATTTGTACAACTTCCGGCCAGTCTTTTCCGTATTGATCGATTAAACTTTGCTCATAGGAGCTAACTTCTTTCTGTTTATTAAGCATATTGCGGATAACTTTTGTTAATTGCTCCGATGTTCTCCTGGCATAAAGAGCATTTGCCCTGGCCCGGCTTTGGGTAGTATAACGGATAAAATAAGCCTCTTTTGGTAAAGGAAAGTCCGGATTTGACATATCGGAAAGAAGTTGTGCTCTCTCTGCCAGTTTTTCTTCATCTTGTTTTATTTTTGCAGCATGAGTTTCTCTGGCTCCTTCAAACCAAATCCAGGTATTAATTCCTGCTCTAAGCTTTTCCGCTGTCAGTGCATCGCCTCTTGCCTGGGCTTGTCTTAAAGCCTGGCTTAAAAGATCCGACTTGGGAAGTTTAAAACCCTCAATAATTCTTGGATCATCCCAGAGACTGGGACTACCTTCCTTAAGCTTTTGGGGGTTGGTAATAATCTGTTGTTCTTCCCGAAATGGGTGCATTAGCAATAAGACTCCGGCGTATCTTCTGTAGAAATCCTCGATTCCTTTAGGGTTATCATCGGCAGGTACAGCAGTATAAAGCCTGAAAGGTTCTCTGGTTTGGGCATATAGAGCTTCAAGGTATGATCTTTGCTGGGGGGTGTCTGCCTGCATTTGTTCCAAAAGCAGCTCTTTTGCTTCCTCACTAAAAAAAGAGGGAGCTTTTTTAACAAAATCTCTTAACTCGGCAGTAGAGATTAATGGAGAAAGACTGCCTCTGAAAATAAAAGATGTGATCATGTTGCGGATTATCTGGACTCTCTCGGACACTGTTGCAGGCACTATTGGAAATTGTTCCAGGCTGACAGGCCGGAGAGTTTCCGGTAGAGCTGTCAAACCCATCTTTGCCCAGGTATCAACTAAAGCCAGCCTTTCCTCTCCCATCATTACAACTTGTTGTACAGGTTCTAAATCAGCAGTCAGAGCAAAAACCCGCTGATCAGTATTCGCAGCATGGATTAATGAAGCAGGCAGCGCCAGAGGACCAACTGAATCAGAATAAGTATGTTGGCTTCTCGAACTTAGATTATGAAGATTTTCAGCCTTTCTTCTTAAATCTTCTCTGATTTCCAATCCTCTTTGAAAAAGCGGTCTTAATCTATCCTTGGGGGTAAGAGAAGGTTGATTTTGTTCCGCTAGAGCTCTGAATACAGCATCTCCAACAACTCCACCTATCTTTTTTAAGGAGTCAACACTTAATCCAACACCTACTTTTCCGGCATACATGCGGCTTATGCCTAGGAGCTCTTTTTGTTGTCCTGGGTTAAGGGTAGGTTGCGCTGATTCTTCTGATGGGGTGAGTCCCAGAGTAAAAGAAACAAGAGAACGCTCACTCATAGTCATGGTCTCCTTGATTTCCAACGGCGCTCAGATATAAATGAATTACGATAGGGAGGTAATACATCTTCCTCTTCTATTTCATTGTACCCATGACTATTATAAGGATCTTCACGTACAAAGCCTTCAATTTCTCTGGCAAATGGGGCGGTGGCTGGATGAGAAACAAAAAATACTGCAAGAAGATGTTCAAGCCCACGAAATTCGGCACTTTCCATCATCTTTGCTATGATACGACCCCTATAGGATGATTCACATAAAATATCAATTAGATGTTCCACATCTAAAGTTCCTGCATCAGAGCGTCTCATAGCAGTATCAAGAAGAAGCGCAAAATCATCATCACGTTCTTCTATCCGGGAGTCCGGAATAAAGGCAACATCTCTTATATAGGTGGCAAAAATGTTTTCATTGCATTCTTCAAGGTCAATATAGCCTAAATCTTTGAGTAGCGCTAAGGAGGAAATTTCCAGTACCATTGCCTGTTCCACTTCCGGTAAATTATCAATTGCTTCAACTACTAATCTTTTAACCTTTTCACTAATAGGTCTTTTAGAATTTTTAGGATCGTCTTCTACCAACCTTGTCCCACCACCGCCTAACCAGTCAATCAATTCCCTTAATTTATTACCCCAACGTTTATTGAGACTTCCTAACTGCCTTTGAGGGTGTGCCGTGACCATTAGGGATAATGTTCTTCTGATTGATTCTTGAGCTGCTTCTAACTTTCGTGCATCAGGAGTATTTACTATTTCCATTGGATTAAAAGAAGGTCCGCCTTCTTCTTCCACCCGTAGAGAAAAATGAGCAAAATTAATAGCTTGTGTCCGATATTGCTCAGAGGTAAGAGTTCCGCGAGCAAACCAGGAACCAACAGTAGCCTCCGGCACTAAACCAATAATACGGTTAGTCAAAGCAGTCAAGTCTTCTTGGGAAACAACAGTGGTTCTTCTTATCTCAAGAGCTTTAGAAAGACCAAACCAGTCTTTTAAGTCTTGTTTAAAGTTACCGAAGAGGCTGACTTTGCCTAAGACCTCTAAACCTAGTGGGTCAAGCTTGTGAAGTTTTTCTCTTTCACTTAAAAGATCTACAGTTCGAGTCAAATCCTCCAAAGCCTTTTGAGGAGTTATTGGTTTTGGAGTAGATGTTCCAATTAGCATAGCTATAGCTTGTTCTGAAGTAAAGCCAGGATCTTCGATGATTAAATTTAATACTTCTGTGCTGGTGCGGATATAAGATTCTTGGTTAACACGATTTAGTTCAGTTTGAAAATCAGGGATAGATTTCCGTTTAAGTCTTAATTGGACAGGAATAATATCTTTGCTTAGTTTATTAAAATAAGCTTCTCCCTCCAATCCTTTAAGGTTAAATTCTTCCAGCCAATTTGGGTTAGAGTTTGGTTTTTGGCCGCGTCTTTTTTCTACAAAATCCCGGTTTGCTATATTATCCAAAACATCCCAGGCACTTTCCAGTTTATGGTTTAAGATTCGTCCCCGAGTAGCTAATTGTTCTTTTGAATATTGTGAGTAATCCCTTTCCATATTTAATGACCCCTTTGCAGTAATTTTACTCTTTTTAAAGTTTGACCAAAAGCATAAATTGCCTGGAAGCTTATTGGCACTTCATCCGTTGCAATTCCCCTCATATCCAAATAAGTGCTCCTGTTCATAGGTGTAACATATAAGAGGTATAATTTGGGACTAACTTTTAGTGGCTTTTCCGGCAAATCCGGCTTGATAGCATGAATTAATCTGCCTAAATCTGCAGGATCTATTGGCTGGTAATTTTTCAGCCTTAAATGAACTGCCAGTTGCTTGGCAGTGTAATACTCTCTTTGTACCTTCATGCGGGACATATCAGAATTATCCGAGCTGATATTTTTATAATCCACAATTGCGACTATTTCCAATGACTCGCCAGTATCAGAAATTATCAGCTCGTCAGGTACACTTATTCCCCTGACTCCATGATTAAAGCCATATGGGCCTGCAACACCAAATAGATCAGGGTAAAGATTTTGAAAAAGCAGGTCGGTTTCTTCCGGGGATAGAATGGCAGTACTCTTGTTAAGATTACCCTGGCTTAAAAATAAATATCCCACCTCCTCCAATATTGCCGCTGAAAGACCAGTATTAAAGTTGTTATTTGAGTAGTTAACTCCGTCCCAGTTGACTATCGCATTAAAAATTCTGCTGCGTCCTTTACTTTCCAGAAACGCAGTCAGTAATTCTTTTGTACTCTGATTTGCATTTCTTAAAAATTTGATTATTTGTGGTACAAATATTACCTGGCTGTAATCTTTGATTGGAGCATAAAGAGGATCTAAAATAAAATTGTCCCTTAACTTTCTTACTCTTTCTGTCTCCTGAATTTCCAGTTGCTTTAACCTCCCATCAATACCAGGTAGAACTGTTCCTATCAGAGTCTGTTGTAAAGGAATAATTACTCTGGCCAGGCGGTCAAAACGTTCCTCACTAGTAAGGTCTGTTAATCTTAATCCTTGAGCCCATGCCGCGAAATGAGGCTTTTTTTGTATCTGCTCCTCTATCCAGCCGGAATTAGGTAGGTTGTCAGCCAATTCCCCAAACCAGGCCTTTTGCCCTCCTAAATATTCTTGCTGTTGGTGTACAGATTGTGGGGTCAGTCTTTCCATAGGATTAATTTAACTTTAGAATTAACCTTGCCCTAACTCTTTTAAGCGGGCTTGTTTTTGGGTAACTAAAGTATCTAATTCTTGTAGAACAGCAGAATTACGAGGTAGATCAAAAGATACCCCTTCTGCTATTGCAGGCCTTGAGGCAAGTAAGATTGCCAAACTTTGCTCAAGTTGAATAATTTCTTCCTGTTGTTCCGGGGAAATTTGAGTTTGCACTTTTTCAAGATAATAAGTACCTTTTTGACCCTTATTCCTTTCCCCATGACCTAATGTTTGAATTATTTTATAGCCTCGAGGCTCCAGGATTCTTCTTAAATGTGGTACTGCTTGCGCGCTTACTTTTTCTGAAGGAATAGGATTTTCCTTTGTGGAATTTATTATCAAATCAAAAGTATTAGCTGTTTGTTTGCCTCGGATCTCTATTTCTTGGCCATCAGGAAGTTGCTTTTTAAATTTCGCAGATCTTCCGCTGTAGTCTTTAATTCCCCTGTCTACTTCGGCCGGACCTGGTTCTGCACCAAATTCCGGCTTAGAAGCTGGTTTTTGTTCAACAAGTTTGAGGTAATAACCTTTTCTTTTCTCTGCTGGAAAATATATGCTAACTAATTCAATTTTACCGAGGAGCTTCTTTAATCCGCTTCTCCGTCTGGTTTCTAAATTAGCAATAGCCCGTCCAACAGGGAGATTAGGATAAACACTTTTTGCCCATTCAGCATTTCTACCAAAACTACCGAGATTTCGGTTTGAATAAACTACTCCAGCCTTAAAAACTTTTCTCTCTTTTTCATACAATGCAGCAGAATTAATTACATCCAAAAGAGCCTTTCTTCTTATGTTTTCCTCCTCAGGAATTTCATCAGTAGGTTCAGCAGGTGGGGTCTCCAATGGAGAAATTGAAGGTTGAGGTTGGTTGAAATATATTACTGTTTGTTCTTCAGCCTCTTGTAAATCCTGCCTAATTATTAGAATATCTTTCCCAGTTGCATAACCTTTAGATCTTCCTGCTTCCATTCTAGCCAAAACGCTCTTAAGTTGTTTAACCTCCTCAAGATCACTAACTATAGCTTCTGCTTCCGCAATTTTTTGAGCAACCTGAGACTTTTGAGTATCCAGAGCTGGAATAATGACTTCTCCTATTCTTTCTTTGGCCTCAACCATCTCTACAATTCCTGCGTCTCGATCTTGTCTGGATAGGCGAGCTAAGTTAGAACGATTTAGTCTAATGAAAATGGAATCTTTAATAGGATCTCTATAGCGGCTTCCAGGTTTAATATAACTTGGTGTATCTCTGTCACCTAACTCTCTCTGGACAATTTGCAAACGCTCAGTTGCTTTATCCAGAGCACTAGCTCTGGCTTTTAAGCCGCCTAAGGTTTGTTTATTTGAAAATTTTAACGGTTGGACTTCCCTTTCCATATTAATCCCATAGTTTAACAAAATTAGGGATGTTTGTCAACTGTTTGGGTTTTTCAGGCAAATTATACTACTTTGTTCTATTCAACGGAAGGTATCATAAGTTCCTGGGGAGGCTGGATTCCAAGATTATCTTCAACAGTAGTCAATCTTTTATCAACTCTTCTGATATGATCTTCATTAATTACATACCTGTCAGCATAACTTTTTACTGTAGTTTCAATATAAGTAAGAGAAGGTAAGATTCGTTGTTCTTGGATGTCTTTTACCTCTTTAAGCTCTTGCTTAACTTCACTCAGGTCACTTCTAACCTCATCTAAGCCACTTCTAACTCCATCTAAGCCTTGCTGAAGCGGTTTAACAGTTTCATCTAATAGTTTCTTGAAATCACTACCGGTCATATTATTAATAAATGAATAATAATCCTACCCTATCCTAAAATCAAGGTGGATTTTTTACCGAACAGTTAATTTCCCCAAAGCCTCTTTTGCTGCCATCTCTTCTGCCACCTGTTTAGAGGAACCCTGCCCGTGTCCCATTTCTTTTTCGCCAATATAGACTGCCACCAGAAATTTTTTGGCATGATCCGGACCGCGGGTTCCCAGGATTTTATAAAGCGGAGATTTTTTGAATTTCTCCTGGACTATTTCCTGCAAGTTGGATTTGGCATCTTTGGGCGGGCCCTGATTGATTTCTTTTATGAATTGGGGCAGCAAGCTTTCCCGGATGACTTTTTCGCAAGTCCCAAGTCCCTGATCCAGATAGATTGCCCCCAACAAAGCCTCGTAAGTATTGGCCAAAAGTTGCGGATTTTCCCTGCCTCCACCAGACTCCTCCCCCCGGGATAACTTTAAATATCTACCTAAGTTCAGTTTTCGGGAAGCCTCAGCTAAGGATTTGGTTTTGACAATATAGGCTCTCAGATTGGTTAAATCCCCTTCCGTGTCTTTTGCTCTCAGGTTAAAAAGTGTGGAGGAAACAATCAAAGACAAAATAGCATCCCCCAAAAATTCTAAGCGCTCATTTGAAGGAGAGTCTATTTTTACCTCATTTAGATATGAGCGGTGGACAAAGGCCTGATCTAAAAAATTGGGGTTTTTAAACCTAATCTTAAGTTTTGCTAAAAGTTTGGAGTAGTCATCTCTCATTTCAATCAATTAAATTATCCTCCACCAACACTATCAAATCCTCCACCCGATTTAAGTTTTCCACATCTTCAGATTGAAAGGTGATATCAAATTGTTTGGCCAAAGCAGACAGCAAGTCATTGAGCTCAATTGGACTCAAATTAAGATCATCCCGCAAAGTTGCTCCTCTGTCCACATCCTCCGGAGACAACCCCAGGTGTTCAGCAATAGCTTTGATGATGGCAATCTCGTTACTCATATTATTTTGACTATTTTCCCCAACACTCCATTGACAAAAGCTGGTGACGAATCTGACCCGTATTCTTTGCCCAACTCCACCGCCTCATCAATAACCACTTTTAAAGGAGTCTCTTTTTTTATTATTAACTCAAAAGTAGCCAAACGCAAGATGGCAAGATCTATTTTGTTAATTTGCGCAATCGGCCGGTCAGGTGCAGCTTGAGAAATTAACCGGTCAATTTTCTTTAAACGGGAGACTATTTCCCTAATTTCTGCCGGAGTTTTATTGGAGCGGGAAAAGCCCCAGGAGAAAAGCTGCCGCATTAATTTCTGGCGTTTCAGGTGCCGGGGGTCAGTTTTCTTCTTCATGCTTTAGTCACTTTGACCCGCTCTTTAGAAACAGCCTTACCTTGATAAAACCCGCAATTTCCGCAAACAATATGAGGTAAAGTTAACTTGCCGCAATTTTTGCAAGTCACCAAAGGAGGAAGGGCCTGTTTGATGGCTGCTCTCCTGACCCTTTTTCTTGCTTTAGAATGTCTTCGTTTTGGTTCTCCTGCCATAGTTAATCCGGCATCACATCTGCTGCCAGTTTCTGCAATTGTGCCGCAGTTAGAGGATATTTGTCAAGGTTGGGATCCAAATCTAAAAGATGGGATGCTGCCTGGCGGGTTTTCTCCACCATTTGAATATCGGAAAGGGAGGCAATCTTAAATTCAAACCTGCCTGATTGCATTTTACCAAAAATTTCCCCGCCTCCCCTGATCTTTAAATCAAGTTCAGCCAGGCGCAACCCGTCAAAGGTTGTTTCTAGATATTTGAGGCGGCGTCTGTCTGAAGAGTAATCTGATGTATAAAGTAAGCAATAGGAAATTTTTGTCCCCCTGCCTACCCGGCCCCGCAGCTGATGAAGTTGCGCCAAACCAAATTTTTCAGCTCCCTCAATAATCATGATAGTGGCATTAGGAATATCCATGCCAACCTCCACCACAGATGTGGAAACTAAAATTTGCACAATATTTGCTTTAAAATCCGTCAAGACTTGCTCTTTGTCCCTGGATTTCATTCTGCCGTGTAAAAGCCCTAATTTAAGGTTAGGAAAAACCTTTTTTAACTTTTCAAACTCTACTTTGGCAGCCTTTACTGTCATCATAGTTTCGGAGGGTTCAATAAAAGGGGTGACAATATAGGCCTGGTCACCTTCTTTAATCTTTTTTTCCATAAATTTATAACTGTCCAGCCTTTTTTTCTCCGGCACAAGATAGGTTTTAATTTGTGGCCTCCCCTTAGGCAGTTCATCAATTATTGATAAATCCAGATCCCCATATAAAGTTAAGGCTACGGTCCTGGGGATGGGAGTGGCAGTCATGGTTAAAAAATGAGGCACCCTCGCCCTGTTTCTCAAAACAGTCCTTTGTTCAACCCCGAACCGCTGCTGCTCATCAATTATCACCAAACCTACATCAGTTGTGGTTAATTTCTCTGACAGCAGGGCATGAGTACCCACCACTACATTGGTATCCTTTGCCTTTTTTTTGGAACCTGTATAAATCCCTACCCTGACGCCAAAAGGTTCCAGGAGTTTTGATATAGTGCCATAGTGCTGGAATGCCAGGATTTCAGTGGGAGCCATAAATAAGGTGCGTAAGCCATTTTGGTAAACCAGATATGCCACAATGGTTGCCACCACAGTTTTGCCTGAACCCACCTCTCCCTGGATCAGGCGGTTCATTGGTTGAGCTTTTGATAAATCAGATGTTATTTCTTTTAAAACTTTATTTTGAGCGCCGGTCAGTTTAAAGGGAAGTTTTTTTATAAACTCACCTAAATCCAATTTATTGATTTTTAAGGGATGGATCAGGGGTTTTTTCTTCCACTGGGCTCTTGCTTTTTGAGTAGCCAGCGAAACATAAAAAAGTTCATCAAAGCCTAACCTTTCCCTCGCTTTTTCCACATCCTGCCAGTTATCAGGATAGTGGATCTTTTTAATAGCATCAGTTAAGGCAAGCATGTCATCTTTTATATAATCCGGCAAGGGGTCTTTGATCTGGGGTAAAACTTGAGGAAGTAATTGATCTATTTTAGTCCTGACCCATTTGGAGGTTAATCCTTCTGTCTCAGGATAAACCGGAACCAATCTGCCGGTGTGTACCATGTCATTCTGGCGAAAGCCAGAATCTATATTTATAGATCCCGCATCAAGTGCGGGATGACCTGCGGTCATTTTTTCCCAGCGGGGCATAATAATGGATAATCTGCTTTTATACTTTGTGAGCTTTCCTGAAACCTGTAACCTGTCACCTGTTTGGATTTGTTTGGTTAACCAGGACTGGTGAAACCAGGTCAGCTCAATTGGCGAGGTGCCGTCATTAAAAATGGCCTGGGTAATAACTTTTCTCGCTCTGGTAAAGATATTTTTAATAGACCAGATTTCTCCCAGCAAAGTAACCACCTGCCCAATTTGGGCCTCCCTTACGGTGGTAGTTTGAGAAAAATCATCATAGCGGAAGGGAAAATGGTAGATTAAATCTTCCACACTGTTTAGCTCCAATCTTTTTAATCTGTAAGATAGACTTGGTCCGATTCCCACCAGATTAGTTAGCGGAGTCTGTAAATTCATCAGCTGGATTGTATCATCTCTAAAGGGCGCTCAAAAGTGGC
>MFDM01000031.1:36485-46975 GCA_001776905.1 Candidatus Daviesbacteria bacterium RIFCSPLOWO2_01_FULL_39_12
GATTCTAAACCTTTTTGAATACATCATCTTAATAAGATAATATAAGATATTAGTGAAAGTTGCAAGCAAAAGTAAAAATTATGGTAGAAAGAAGAACATCTGGAGAAACAAGTGCTCATAATTTAGCTAGCGATAGAGGTGGGGAAAGGTATTTCGAACTTAAAGAAGCAATCAAATATGCGGCCTTTGGTTTGGCTTTGTTGGTGGTAGTAGGAATTGTGGCTTCACCGCTAATTTCAGTCTCTGTAGCTTCCCTGGGTAAATTATCAGTTACGTGAGAGCACTGATTTCTTCCAAAGCCTTCTTTCTTTTTGGATCTTCAAAGTAGATCCTTGCTGGTTCCAGTTTTTTAATTAACCATTCCGAAACAGCATTTTTTAAATCCTGCGGATGTAATTTTTTATCCACATAATCTTTTTCTAAGTCTGTGTAATCTGCGTATTCAAGATTCCCTCCCCACTTCGGATCCCGTTTGATTGTTAAGGTTACACCTTGGTTCAGGTGCAACCTTGGTTCAGGTGCAACCTTGGTTGAGGACGAACCTGAACGGTTATAGAAGATCAGGTATTTGGTCCAGTCCAGGATGGGATTGAATTCTACTTCCCCTTCCGGACAAAAGGCATTATTAACCTTTCTTTTAATTTCATCTGGAGAATCGTGGATGAATACTGCGCTATCTGGTTTTGATTTGCTCATTTTTAATGCAATCTTGATTGCTTCTTTATCCGCTTTCTGTATATCCGGCCTTAAGAGTCCTTGTAAAAGATGGTGATGTATTGCAATGGGTTTAGGATATCCTACTTCCTTTGCTGAATCCCTAGCTACAACATGAACATTCCTTTGATCTGTTCCTGCATGGGCAATATTAACTCCCAAAGCGAAAATATCAGCCGCTTGCATGGCAGGATAAATTAAATTAGCTGATGGTGATGAATCGCCGGCCATTCTCCCCATTATGGTGGTGGAACGTATCATTCTGGATATAGTTGTGGCTTTTGCCACTTCAATCATAGTGGCCCAAAATTCGCTCCTTTGGGTATAAAGCTCGCTGCCCTGTTTAAATATTAACGTGTCTGGGTCTCCTCCAATGCAAAGATATGCGGCTTTCATCGCCTCTGCAAAATATTCCCGAGCCATTTTTTTGGCAGTTTCTAAAGTTCCGTCTAACTTATTGTTAATCCATCCATGCCAATCGGCCAGCCATATAACCGTCTCTGCTCCTGCATCATGCAAATCTTTTACTTTTAAAAGTGTGGCAAGTCCGGTTCCCAGATGGACTTTGCCGGAGATTTCAAAACCAATATAGTGTTTTAATGGTGTCCCTGACTCAATCAGTTGTTTAAGTTCTTCTTCAGTTAAAACCTCTTCTAAATTTCTGGTTATTAGCTTAAATTTCTCATCATTGGTCATAAATTTTACCCTTGTGGTAATATTACCACACAATCCGTTATGGCCAAAAGTTTATCAGCAGTTTCCCAGACTTTAATCTCTGCTTACGATAAAGACACTTTTCAAGATGAGGAAAAAACCATCTCAGTCAATCCGGTGGCAGCTGACTTGGCCACCTGGTATGAGAAATTCAGAACTGCCATGGATTACCGGGATGATGAGGTAATTTTGCGCTCAACCATTGAGAGAATTTTAAAAAGAAGACTACTCTTTGGCGGTGACGGAGGAACTATTGCCCCGCCCTTAATCCGTGAACTGATTTGGGCCAGATATTTCCCTGATTCCACAGTGGCCGAATCTATTGTTTCAAAAGTATCAGATACCATCAATCTTTATCTAACTTTTGAAAAACTGCTCAGTCAGAAAACCAAACTTAACAAAATAGTGATAAATGAGTGGATTATCCATCTTTTGTCCGCTGAGATAGAACATATTTTAAGACCGAATGTGGAAGAGGATATTATGTCTAATTTTATTTTTAAGCTTTTTAAGGATAAGATTGATATCGCAGATGATACAAAAGAAATCAAAGATATCCAGGCTTTTATTGCTGTCAGACGGGCTTATGCCAATGATGATTTGGCTCTTCTGCGTTTTCACCTCTTCAAGCAATATTTTGGTTCCTTGGCTTGGGAGAATATCGAAAAAATCTCTGGCCATTTTCCGCAAGCTTTCAGTACCATCAACAATCACTTAAAGTATCCTTTAAAAGACAGATTTTACAACTTTATTAAAGACCAAACTGTGCCATTTATTATTTTGGATGACGTCTTAAGAAAAAATCAGGGGAAAAATTTCGCCTTAACCACAGACAGCGATGAGTTTGATATGATGATCCTGCGCTCTTGCGATGCCAGGTATAATTCTGTCAGAGGTAAGGTCAGAAGAGCCATCCTAAGAAGTGTCATTTTTATATTTTTTACCAAAGCTATTTTCGCACTTTTTGTGGAGGGCGCTTTTGAAAAGTTTTTATATGGCAGGATACTTTGGAGCTCAATTACCATCAACACCTTCATGCCGCCAATCCTGATGATGATCGTAGGTCTTTTCATACAAACTCCTTCCAGAGAAAATTCTTACAGGATTAGAGATAAAATTCATGAAGTTTTGTTTTCCGATGAACCTAATTTGAGTAAACCCTTAGTTTTAAGAAAGAAACCTAAAAAAACTGATCCTCTTTTGGGAGGATTGTTTATGCTATTTTGGCTGGTAACTTTTATCTTAAGTTTTGGGGCAATTATAGTCATACTGTCGAAGCTCAAGATTAATCCTCTCTCTCAAGCTGTCTTTGTTTTCTTTTTGGCTATTGTTTCTTTTATTTCATACAGAATCAACAGGACTGCGCATATGTATATCTTAAAAGACAAAAAGGAAAGTTTCCGGTCACTGGCTTTTGATTTTTTCTTCATGCCATTTATTCAGGTGGGCAGAAGGTTGACTGCTGCTGTTGCGCAAATCAATATAATTTTATTTATTTTTGATTTTATAATTGAGACCCCTTTTAAAGGAATTGTGGCCTTTTTGGAACAGTGGTTTTTGTTTCTAAGAACCCAAAGAGAAAAGCTTGATTAACATGTTCAGGTTACACCTTAACCAAGGTTGCACCTGAACATTATCCAATGCAGTAAGGTAGATTTGCGATTTTAATCTCTGCTTGTAAAATGATGGATTCCTTGGGACAATATAAAGATGGAACAGATTGTTTTAAAGCCGGAAATATTGGGATTTTACAAACAACTTCCGATCACTAATACCTTACTGGTTTCGTGGGTGGCAATGATAATCTTAATAATTGTATCAGCAGTTGCTACATGGAGAATAAAAACAATACCTTCCGGGTTGCAAAATTTTTTAGAAATGATTGTTGAATTTGGATATAAAACAGTTGAGGATTTATCAGGAAGCAAAAGAGCCAAAGTGTTTTTCCCAATTGTAATGACATTTTTTCTTCTTATTGTTACTTCAAACTGGTTAGGGTTGCTGCCGGGTTTTGGGACTATCAAATATGGCGGAGAACCGCTGCTCCGCTCTATCAATTCTGACTTGAATATGACTCTATCTTTAGCCTTACTTTCGGCTGTAATGACTCACTTTTTTGCAATTTATTATTTAGGTCTTTCCAATTATCTAAAAAGATGGTTCTCCCTGCAATTTTTTCCTGTTTTTCTTTTCGTGGGGATTTTAGAGATAGTGTCAGAGTTTACAAAAATTGTTTCACTTTCTTTCCGGCTTTTTGGTAATATATTTGCAGGTGAGGTGGTTTTATCAACAGTTGCATCAATTTTTGCATTTGTTGTCCCTCTCCCTTTTTATTTCTTGGAAATTATTGTAGGATTTGTACAGGCAGCTGTTTTTATGATGTTAACACTGGTCTTTATGGTGTTACTTTCTGAAAAACACGCGACAGAAGAACAACGTTAATCTAGAAAGGAGGATAATTTATGCCGGAAACTATAACATCAGGTATTGCAATTGGATTGGGTGCCATTGGGCCAGGAATTGGTATTGGTTTGATTGGTTTCGGGGCTTTGCAGGCAATCGGTAGAAATCCGGATGCCCAAAATAAAATTTTGCCGGTCATGCTTTTGGGTATGGCATTTGCTGAAGCTATAGCCATTTATGCTTTGGTGATAGCATTCATTAAATAAGGACCTGCTCGCGCTTCAGTATGGGAAATTATACTTCGCGCTCGCAGAACCTTGCCTTTTTGACTTCGTCAAAAACGTAGGTCTAGATTATGGATATCTTAAACCAATTCGGAGTACAACCTATTCTTTTGGCTGCGCAAGTGGTCAATTTTTTCATCCTGCTTTTTATTTTAAAAAAGCTTTTATACGGACCGATTTTAAAAGTCTTGGAAGCAAGAAGAAAAAAGATTGAGGAAAGCTTGAAAAATGCCGAGGAAATAGAAAAAAAGTTACAGGAAACAGATGAACAATCAGAAAAGATCATTGCAAATACTTTACAACAAAGTCAAAAAATTTTAGATGAGACAAAGGAAGCAGCAGCTCAAATATTAGAGGATGCGAATAATTCAGCAGCAAATATTATAGAGAGAGCGCATGTTCAGGCCCTGGAAGCGATAAAGACTGAAAGGATAATACTTGAGCGGGAGACGAAAGAGCATTTAGGGGATTTAGTGGTTTTGGCTTTTGAGAAAGTGACTGGTAAAAAGGTCACCAGAGAGGATCAGGAAAGGATGATAGAAAAAGAAGTAAGGAATCTGTCATGACAAAAAATAAGCAGTTAAAAAAACTGGCGCAGAAATGTGGCAAATTCTGCTGTCCTGATGGACGGTTAGATGAGAAAAAAGTTGTTTCAGTTATTAAAAACCTCAAATCTTTACCCAGATCCCAGGCTATTTTTGCTGTATCGGAGTTTTTGAAGGCTTTAAAAAAACAAAAAGCACAAACAACCCTTATTGTAGAATCCTCCATCCCTTTGCCAAAAACTATGCTTAACAGGATAGTTGCTAAACTAAAAGCTGATTATATTATCAGTGAGGTTAAAAATATCGTTAACCCTGCTCTTTTAGGGGGGTTAAAAATAAAAGTGGGAGATAGTGTAACCGACTATTCCCTAAGGGATAAAATTTCCCAACTTAGGGAGGCCATCACAGCTTAAACATGAAAACGGACATTATTGCCAAAATTGAACAGGACGTTAAGGCATTAAAATTTAAGGCTCAAAAGCAAAACGTGGGTACTGTGGTGGAAATTGGAGATGGAGTGGCCAGAATTGAGGGACTTTCTGATGTGGGATCTTTGGAATTGTTAGATTTTAGTTCGGGCACTAAAGGACTTGCCCTGAATTTGGAACAATACAGCGTGGGAGCGGTGATTTTTGGGGATTTTACCAAGATTAAGGAAGGGATGGAGGTCAAAACTACCGGTCAAGTTTTGCAGGTACCGGTGGGTGAGGAATTGGTGGGTCGGGTGGTTGATGCTTTGGGTTCTCCTGTTGATGGAAAAGGACCAATTAAGGTTAAGGATCACTATCCGGTGGAAAAAATTGCTCCGGGAGTAATCACCAGACAGTCGGTTAATACTCCACTTCAAACCGGTATTAAAGCTATTGATGCTCTGATTCCCATTGGACGCGGACAAAGGGAGCTAATTATCGGTGACAGGAATACCGGAAAGACCACTATTGCCGTGGATACCATTATTAACCAGAGGGACGTGGTGTGTATTTATGTAGCCATAGGCCAAAAGACTTCCAAGATAGCCCAGCTGGTGGCTAAGTTAGAAGAGTTGGATGCTATGGACCACACCATTGTGGTGGCTGCCTCTGCTGCTGATTCAGCTACTATGCAATACCTGGCCCCCTATGTAGGTTGTGCCATGGGTGAGTATTTTATGGATGTTGGTAAGGATGCTTTAGTTATTTATGATGATTTATCCAAACATGCTTGGGCCTACAGACAAGTTTCTCTGCTTTTGAGAAGACCTTCCGGTCGTGAGGCATATCCCGGGGATGTATTTTATCTTCATTCCAGGTTACTGGAGCGCTCAGCCAGAATGAGCAAAGAACACGGAGATGGTTCTTTAACTGCCCTGCCTATTATAGAGACCCAGGCCAATGATGTTTCTGCCTATATTCCCACCAATGTTATTTCCATCACTGATGGACAGATATATCTGGAACCGGATTTATTTTATGCGGGGGTTAGGCCGGCTCTTAATGTGGGAATTTCCGTTTCCCGGGTGGGTGGGGCTGCCCAAACTAAGGCCATGAAATCTGTAGCTGGCCGCCTTAAGCTGGATCTGGCTCAATTCAGAGAGCTGCAGGCCTTTGCTCAATTTGCTCAAGACTTGGATCCAGCTACCAAGGCTCAGATTGAACGCGGAAGAAGAATCACCGAGGTATTAAAACAGCCTCCCTACTCTCCTGTGTCTGTTGAGGAACAAGTTGTAGCTTTATGGTCAGTCACCAATGGATTTATGGATGAGGTGGAAGTGGATAAAGTTAAGGAATTTGAGAATAAATATGTCCAACACTTAAAGTTAAGGGAGAAAAAGGTTTTGAATGAGATAGCATCTAAGAAGGAATTGGATGCTGGTATGGTGAAAGAGTTGGAAAGAGTAACTAAAGCTTTTGTAAACAGTTTTGGGAAAGGAAGCAAAAAGAATGGCTAATACCAGAGAATTAAGAAGAAGAATAAAATCAATAAAAAATACCAGCCAAATTACCAAGGCTATGCAGATGGTGGCTGCCACCAA
The DNA here is from genome assembly GCA_001776905.1 of Candidatus Daviesbacteria bacterium RIFCSPLOWO2_01_FULL_39_12. Taxonomy (GTDB): domain Bacteria; phylum Patescibacteriota; class Microgenomatia; order Daviesbacterales; family UBA10151; genus MFDM01. The sequence goes on from MFDM01000031.1 coordinate 43,157, forward strand.
GATGAGAAGAGCCCAAAATCAGGCGGTCTCTGGCAGGCCTTATGTGGAGAATTTATCAGAGGCTTTGGTAAGGCTTTTGCCCAGGGTTGATCCGGAAGCCCATCCATTGCTGGGTGGAAGAGAGATTGCCACGTCGCCTGCGGTTCCTCGCAATGACAAGGTGGGTATAATTTTGCTTTCCACAGATAAAGGATTGGTAGGTGCTCTTAATACTAATCTAATTAGAACTTTGGTTGGGCAAACCGGTGCCATGGTTTATTACACAGTTGGCAGGAAAGGCAGAAGTTTTGTGGCAAGAACTGGCAAGGATTTAAAAGCCGATTTTGAAAATGTGGATGTAGTTACCTTCAGGCAGGCTAAACAGTTATCCAGGTTGGTAATAGATACATTTATGGCTGGAGAGATTGGTGAAGCCTATCTGGTTTATCCTCACTTTGTGTCAACACTAAGACAGGAGCCGAGGAGGGTTAAATTACTCCCCATACTACTAGATACATTGGCGGTGGATTTAAATATACATATTAAAGAGTACATATCTGTTAATGAGAAAGTAAAAATAGAAAAGGAGATAAAGAGCGGAGAATTCCTGTTTGAACCTAATGCTGATGCATTATTGGATTATCTTTTGGTTCATCATATTGAGGAACAAATTTATCAGGCACTTTTGGAAACTAAAGCTTCAGAGCATTCTGCCCGTATGATTGCCATGCAAAATGCCACAGATAATGCCCTGGAATTGGTGGAAGATTTGACTTTAACTTATAATCAGACAAGACAAGCAAGCATAACTACTGAACTTTTGGAAATAACAACAGCACAAGTGGCAATGGAATAATTATGAATAAAGGGAAAGTAGTACAAATTATTGGGGCAGTAGTTGATGTAGAGTTTGATTCTGCAAAAGCGCCTACTATTTATAATGCTCTGGAACTCAATATCGGCAAAAACAGGTTGGTTTTAGAGGTTCAGCAGCATTTGGGGGAAGGGCAAGTTAGGGCTGTGGCTATGGGATCAACAGATGGGCTCAAGCGTGGAACACCGGTTACAGATACTGGCTCCCCTATTTCCGTGCCTGTGGGGGAGGAAGTTTTAGGAAGATTATTTAATGTTTTAGGGGAAGCAATTGACAATAAAGGTGTAGTAAAGAATAAAAAGACTCTTTCAATACACAGAGCAGCTCCCCTATTTTCCGAACAATCTGTCAAATCCGAGGTCTTTGAAACAGGCATTAAAGTTATAGATTTACTGGCCCCATTTGTTAAAGGAGGAAAAGTCGGTCTTTTTGGAGGGGCAGGAGTTGGCAAAACAGTCATTATTCAGGAGCTTATCAGAAACATTGCTGCCGAACATGGGGGTTATTCTGTCTTTGCAGGAGTTGGTGAAAGGACCCGTGAAGGAAATGATTTATATCATGAAATGAAAGCCTCCGGGGTGATAGATAAAACAGCCATGGTTTTTGGACAAATGAATGAGCCTCCCGGAGCTCGTCTTCGGGTGGGTCTTTCCGGTTTAACCATGGCGGAATATTTCCGTGATGAGGGTGGAAAAGACGTGCTACTTTTTATAGATAATATTTTTAGGTTTTCTCAAGCAGGTAGTGAGGTTTCAGCACTTTTGGGAAGAATTCCGTCAGCCGTAGGTTATCAGCCAACTTTGGCAACAGAAATGGGAGCTTTGCAGGAGCGGATTACTTCTACTAAAAAAGGTTCTATTACTTCAGTTCAGGCTATTTATGTTCCGGCAGACGACATGACCGACCCTGCTCCGGCCACCACTTTTGCCCATCTGGATTCTACCATTGCTTTGGACCGTGGACTCACGGAACAAGGCCTGTATCCGGCTGTAGATCCGCTGGCTTCCAATTCCAGAGCACTAACTCCGGAAATTGTGGGTCAGGAACATTATGATATTGCTTTTGGAGTGCAAAAAGTTTTGCAAAGGTATAAGGATTTACAGGATATTATTGCCATTTTGGGGATTGAGGAGTTATCTGATGAGGATAAGCTGACAGTAGCCCGGGCCAGAAAAATCCAAAGAATGTTAACCCAACCATTTTATGTGACAGAAGTCTTTACAGGAATAAAGGGTACTTATGTCCCCATCAAAGAAACAATCAGGGCCTTTAAGGAAATTTTAGATGGTAAACATGATAGTAAAGGTGAACAAGCTTTCTATATGGTTGGAACTATTGAAGAGGTTAAGTAGAATTTATACTAGAAAGCTGTAAAGAAATGTCTTATAAGGTATAATACTCGTATGAAGGGTTTTAAATTAAATTTTATCCATCTTTGTGATGATGCTTCTTTTTCTCAAGAGGGAAAGTTGAGCATTATAGGGATTTTTGATGTTGTACACCTTACTAACATTCCGGGAACTTTAGTGAGGGCTTATTTAGTGAGTAACTTTACTGTCCTGGATAATGATTTAAAAGAGGCTAAGATAGCAGTTAAGGTAAAAAACAAAAAGAATAATGAAGAAGTAATAAAAACTCCAGAATTGACAGTCAATGTACCCGGGGTTAATCAACCAGTTGGTAGTAAGCAAAAAACCCTTGGTTTATCTTTACAATTAGTCAATATGACATTTAAGGAAACTGGAGAATATCTAATTGAAGTAGAAATAAATGGTGAAAAAATTGGAGAATACACTTTTTTTGTAAATTTAGTAAAATCACCTAAGGAGGTAAATTGATATGAGCTATAAAATGGTTAATAGCGACTTTTTAAACTCTACCTGGTTAATTATTTCTCAACCTGATGAAGTTCAACAGTTACTTCGTTCCTCCTTTGAAACCCTAGGGAGTTTCTCTCCTTCTACAAATTGGGAGAAAGTTTTTAAATTAGGAGATAAGATTAATAAGGAACTGAAATTATCAGAAAAAGACATAGTAGATGAAATCAATAAGCTCAGATCAAGGAAAAAGTAGAAAACGTGTAGTAGTTGATACAAGCGTTTTGATATCTGCTACGTTAACAGACGGTCCTTACAGAAGGCTTATAAGAGAGCTTATTAATTCTGACTTCGAAATATGTATTCCGCAAGAAGTAATAATTGAGTATCAAAGAATAGTTTCCGAGCCAAAATTTAAAAAGTATGAACCTTTATTCACTGAAATTTTTACCGAACTTAAGAAATCATCTATTATTTTACCACCTGCAAAAAATAAGAAATATCTTATTGAAGGATCAAAAGAGGATGAGGGCATTATTAATTGTTGTGCAGAAAATGGAGTGCACTATCTAATATCTTACGATATTAAAACTGTAGGCAAATATAATGGTCTAGAGGTAATTGTAGCAAACGAATTTTATGCGCGGTTTATATCAAATTGATTGATTTTTGCCCTTTTAGACCTGGGTTTTCAAATATCCCTAATTCTTGTAGCAGCCTCGGAGGTTGTAGATTAAAAAGAAATCCTGGAAGGCAAACATGATAGTAAGAGTGAACAAGCCTTCTACATGGCTGGAACTATTGAGGAAGTTAAGGTTTAGTATTCTCTCCAAGTACCAAATTTATAAGCAGATTTGCATAACGTATATCCCTTTTGGTAGTAAGTAGTTTTCGGTGGAAACGTTCTGATGTAAATCTTCTAAGTCCTCTTTCAACCTTCAGTATTACCACCGGATCAGTTATTTCTTCAAACGTAATTCCGTTACTCAGCACTGCTACTAGACCTTGAAACCAAGCCCTTCTTACCTTGAATTTATTGTCTGGGGAAGTACTGTGTGTCAAGTACCCCATTCATGAAGACATTATTCTCTAACTAATGTTGCATAAACGGCAGGCGGCATTTTGAGCTTGGTATGGATCCTATCATAA
>MFDM01000032.1:0-1561 GCA_001776905.1 Candidatus Daviesbacteria bacterium RIFCSPLOWO2_01_FULL_39_12
CGGCTCATATCGGTGAAACTGATTGACTTTTGGGTTACCTTTGGGTAATCTGAAAGTATAGGTAATACCGAAGGAAGTCAGGAAGAATGATATTCACTGCTCGAAAAAACTTAAGACTTGATGTTTCTGATAGACAAGTAGAAATTCTTGTTGGTTGCTTATTAGGAGACGCTTATCTAACTAAATTAGGTAAGATTCAAATTGAGCAATCTGACAAACAAAAAGAATACGTTGACTGGAAATATCAAGAATTAGCCACGATAAGTTATTCACAACCTAAAGAAGTTGTCCGCTTTGAAAAAAGGGACAATAGAGTTACTAAATCTTATAGATTTTGGACTCGACAATACTTCAAGAGTTGGAGAAATATATTTTATCGAAACAATCGTAAGATATACCCAAAAGATTTAGCTAAATGGATATCACCATTATCTATTGCCGTTTGGCACATGGATGATGGATGTTATTCATATGGTGAATGTATATTTTCAACTGAGTCATTTGATTTAGAAAGTAGACAGGAACTGGTAAAAAAGCTAGATATTTTTGACATTAAAACGATTTTAAAAGGAAATGGTAAGTTAAGGATTAGAAGAAATAGCTTATCAAAGTTTTTCGAGTTAGTAAAACCATACATACATTCAAGTATGTATTACAAACTTCCTTGACCCTGTAACGACTAATATGGAAGGTACTGGATAATCCAGAGCAAAACTTCCATTATACGCCGGACATCCTTGTTCAAGGATGGTGGTATAGTCTAAAGTTTGCAAAAGCAAATTCGGAGCTGTTCCATTAAGTTGGGAAACGAGCGCAACCCTCACCGTATGTTAAATAATTCATACGGAACAGCCCCGCCTTATGGCGGGGAGGAAGGCGAGGATGACGTCAAGTCAGCACGGTTCTTACGCCCTGGGCCACAAACACACTACAATGGCGAAAAACAACGAGATGCAAGTCGGTAACGGCAAGCTAATCTCTGAAATTTCGCCTCAGTTCAGATTGGGGTCTGCAATTCGACCCCATGAAGTCGGAATTGCTAGTAATCGCAGATCAGCGTGCTGCGGTGAATACGTTCTCGGGTCTTGTACACACCGCCCGTCAAGGCAGGAAAGTTGGGGGTAGATGAACCCCGATGTATGTCGGGGGAGTCTAAAACCAGCGATCAGGCTTAAGTCGTAACAAGGTATCCCTAGCTGAAGCTGGGGATGGATCACCTCCTTTCTGGAGTTTTGATTGAATATGATGGTTCTCTTCCTCCGCCTCTGGCGAGATAGAGCAAAACTCGTATTTGATCCAGGTTTGGTCTCACGACCAGCCAAATGCCTATTGAATGGTAGGCGAAAAGCGCTGATAGGACGCTATCTTTTAAAGTCAATGAAAGATGATTTCTATCCCCACCACTCTTTTGGTATTAAACCCCGATTAAATCGGGAAATAAGAAAAGCCTCCATTTCTGGAGGCTTTTTAGTGGAGACCTGGGCGGGAATTGCACCCGCGCGTAAGAGTTTTGCAGACTCCTGCCTTACTACTTGGCTACCAGGTCAAAAAGGAGATGGGT
>MFDM01000032.1:1594-5144 GCA_001776905.1 Candidatus Daviesbacteria bacterium RIFCSPLOWO2_01_FULL_39_12
GATAAGTGCTCTACCACTGAGCTACGCGCCCCTAGGGGATAATTTTAACATTTATGGTAAACTTTGGCTATGGCTGGTAAAAAAAGACCTAAAGTTGGGATTGGTGTTTTGGTTTTAAAAGATGGGAAAGCACTCCTTGCTAAAAGAAAAGGGGCTCATGGAAAAGGGGAATATGCTTTTCCCGGAGGACATTTAGAATTCGGGGAATCTATATTGGATTGCGTCAAAAGAGAGTGTTGGGAAGAAGCAGGAATTAAGATTAAAAACATTAAATTTGTACGTATTTCTAATCTTAAAAAATATACTGGTAAACATTATGTGGATATAGGTCTGATAGCGCAGTGGATGAGTGGTGAACCCCAAGTCTTAGAACCGCACAAAACTGAGGAATGGAATTGGTATGATTTTAAAAATCTGCCTCAGCCCCTTTTTGAAGTGGAATATCATACTTTTGAAGCCTTAAAAACTGGCAAAAACTTTTTTGATAATTAGTTGTAAAATCAAAGTATGAGTATAGAAGGTGAAGTTGCAGCCCTCTTTTTTAATCCTCCTGATGATAAACCAGCCATTTCTGTTAATGTTTTAACATTTGAGCTCCAAGGGGTGTTTAGTAATGGGGGGTTAGATAGATGGGCTGGAATTATGAGGGTAATTAATGGGGTTTCCCTTAGGAATACTGAGCAGTGGCTGGCATATTCTTTAGATGAGGTTGATAATATTATGCCTGAGGCAGAAGCAACTTTATATATCAGAGGAATAAAGGATTTTAGTTGTTTACCCAGAGGATCCAGGCTGCATTTTCCAATCCATTCTGTTTTGAAAGATGAGCCTGAGGTAGGACCAACGATTCTTTCTGTAGAAGACCAAAAACAACTTGGCTTAACAGGTGTGGTGCACCAAGCAGGCAAGATAGTTGTTGGCGATAAGGTACAGATTGAGCTTTACCAAGCAAAAAGATACCACCCTGGATTAAAAGCACTATGAGGTATGTCTCCAAAGACCTTATGATTGTTTTACTGCTTCTTGTTGTCTCTATCCCTGCCATACAAAGTTTATTTATCCCCGGTGGGTTTACCTCTCATGATCTGACACATCATGTCGTGAGACAAATCTCCATGGATAAACTTTTATCTGAAGGGCAATTTCCACCCCGGTGGTCTGGGGAGTTAAACAACGGCTATGGCTACCCGGTTTTTTTATTTAATTATCCACTCCCGGCCATGGTTGGAGAAATTTTTCATAAGCTGGGAATGGGATATGTGGATTCTGTGAAAGCTGTGCTTTTTTGGTCAATGGTGGCGTCTGTTTTGGGGATGTATCTTTTCTTGAATGCTCTTCTGAAAGATAGACTGGCTGCTTTTACGGGGGCCATATTTTACCTTTATGCCCCCATTAGATTTTTGAATGTTTATGTGTCGGCTGCAGTGGGATCTGCTTTGGCTTTGGGGATTTTACCTTTTGTTTTCTGGAGTTTAGTGGAAATTAAAAAGGGTAAAAAATGGGCAACTTTGGTGGGGGGGGTTAGTCTGGCAGGGCTCATTCTTGCCCATAATGTGACGGCCTTAATTTTTGCTTCGGTGATTTTGGCTTTTGTCTGGTTCTTAGTTAGGAGGGTTAGGGAGTTAAGGGTTGTTGGGGTAATGTTTTTGTTGGGATTGGGATTATCTGCCTGGTTTTGGCTGCCGGCTACCTTTGAGGCACAATACATCAGATTTGCTGAAATTTTCGGCAAATTTTACCAGGATCAGTTTCCCTCTCTCTGGCAGCTGATCCGCTCTCCCTGGGGTTATGGTCTATCTCATCCCCAGAATCCTGAGGTAGGAGATATGTCTTATCAGCTGGGGTTAATCCATATTGGGGTGATGTTAATTCTGGCAGTTTTAATTTGGGTGAGAAGGGGAATGAGAGAGATTAAGGTAATTGGGGGATTTATGCTAGCTATATTCATAATAAGCATATTCTTAATGCTTAAAGTCAGTTTACCTTTATGGGAAAATTTGCCATTTTTGGCTTTGGTTCAATTTCCCTTAAGATTTTCTGCAATTTCTATTTTTTCTGCCTCTATTGCTGCAGCACTGCTTATAAAATGGATCCCGATATTCATCGGAGTGACAGGAAAGAAGATTATCTTTGCGATCTTGTTGCTACTTGTAATTTATGCAAACAGGAATCACTGGAATATAAATGAAGTTTTTGATCCGGGGGAAGATTATTATCTATCGCTAAATTCTACCTCCACAACTTATGGTGAACATTTGCCAAAATGGGGTAAAGTAATGGATAAGCCATCGCCCGGAAAGCTGGAATTTGTCAGGGGAATAGGGGAAATAAAGATGATTAGGGATAAATCAGATTTAGTTTTAGCTGAGGTAGAGACTACACAGTCAGCTAAGTTAAGACTAAATCAATTCTATTTTCCCGGCTGGGAAATAAAAATAGATAGCAAAAAAGTGGATTTTAATTATTTATCTGATGGAGAAAGTTATGGTTTGCCTATATTTGATATAGATGCTGGGAAACATTTGGTGAAAGCAAATTTTAAGAATACCCCTGTTAGAAATTTGGGGGATTTTATAACAATTATAACTGTTATAATATTTATAACAATTATATTCAAAATATGGAAGTTGTTACCCAGGGCTTTGTAAAAGATAAAAAAGTTCTTCTAAGATATGATATAGATGTGGCCCTTCGACTCGCTCCGCTCGCTCAGGGTAAACCGGCTGATGAAAGAGAAATGGTGGTTTCTGAAGATTTTAAACTTAAAGCTGGGTTATCTACTTTAAGATTTTGTTTAGAAAATGCATCAAAAGTTATCATAATAGGTCATTTAGGCAGACCCGCTCCGCCCGAGGAGCGAGATGAGCCACCTTCTCCTTCTCCTGATTTAAGTGCCAAACCCATCCAGGAATGGTTACAGCAGGAGTTAGGGCAGGATGTGGAACTTGCAACTTCTTTAGAAGAAGCAGCCAAATCAACATCCACACTAGTTCTTTTAGAAAATATCAGATTTTTTCATGGAGAGGTTGAAGCTAGTTCAGATTTTGCTCATAAACTAGCCTCATTGGGTGATGTTTATGTTAACGAGGCTTTCTCTGCCCATACTCCGGCAGCTTCAACAACCATAGTGCCTACCTTAATGCCCCATGCAGCTGGACTGCATTTTATTGAGGAGGTAAGGGTGTTAAGGGAGGTTAGGGATAACCCGAAAAAACCTTTTGTAGCTATTATGGGTGGGGCTAAAGTTGAAGATAAACTACCTGTGATTGGCGTTTTAGCAAAAAACGCAGATGCTGTTTTAGTAGGTGGAAAATTAGCCTCAGAGTTCACATTTGATGATGCGATCGCACAACAAAATATGAACAATGTTTTAATTGGTAAACTTAATGAGGATGGTATGGATATCGCTGCTGAGACTACCGAAAGCTGGAGAAATCTTATTATGGGAGCTAAGATGATTGTGTGGAACGGGCCATTAGGTAAATTTGAAGATCCAAAATACGATCAATCCAAAAAAGTGGCCGAGATGGTATTAGAATCTGGAGCAGAG
>MFDM01000033.1:0-3588 GCA_001776905.1 Candidatus Daviesbacteria bacterium RIFCSPLOWO2_01_FULL_39_12
CTCAGAAATATGTGTATGTTTTAAATACCTGTTTCTCATTGTCTAGACAATCTATTTTACCACCTAAAGGCGGTTAATCTTGTCTAGACCCAAAACATATATCAAAAGTTTTTGGCTTCAAAAGTAGTCTTCACCCAAAACAACGTGATGATCTTTTGGAATTTGATGAGGATTTGGGAATATACACAGTAAGTATTCCAAAAGATGTGTTTAATGCATTCTATTCTACTCTATCTACCTTTTTATCAACTTGGTCAATGTAGAAGAAGTTTGACTAAAGGAAGAGTGGGCACTACAATAGGTAGTATCATGAACAAAAAAAGAGTTAGTGGCAGGGTCTTAGGGGAACTAGAATCCGAGATAATGGAAATTATCTGGCGCCAAAAAGATGTAATGTCAGTTAAAGATACAACAGAGATTCTAGGTAAGAGACGGAAAATCGCCTATACCACTGTGATGACTATTATGGCAAGACTTACGGATAAAGGTGTTTTAGTTAGGCGTCTTAAGGGATTAAGTTACCTATATAAACCAAGGGTAACAAAAGAACAATTTATAGCTAAAGCTGTCCATGGTATTTTTTCATCGGCAGTTTCAACTTTAGGTAAAGAAGTGCTAACTCATTTTGTAAAAGAGATTCAGAAAATAAACCCAAAGAAACGACAGCAGCTGTTAAAAATGCTCAGTGAAGATTAAAGCAAGAATTTGTTATTATATCTGATGTGAAAAGAATTAATTATAGTTTCATCTGTTTAGCTTTTGCCGCGCTAGCCGTTAGTTCGGTTATAATTGCTCTTTTATATAAAGCTTCTCCTCTATTTGTTTCAAAAACTCTCTTTTTTTGTCAGAAGTTTATTGTGCCAACAACAAACTTGTTTATTTCTAATATTATGTTTGAAGTTCCCCGTTCACTTCCAAATGCGGTTATTTTAACTATCGGAGTTATTTTAGGGATAGGTCTTTTATCTCTTTTATTGCAACTTATTCGGACGCATCTTTTACTCCGAAAGTTACTCATCAATCGGGTTAGCATCCCCAAAGGCCTAGTTAGAATTGTTGCGACTTTAGGTCTTACAAATCAAACAAGTTTGTCACTTCGTGATAAGGTAATTTTGGTTGATGATAAAAATCTATTTTCTTTTTGCTGTGGGATTTTTTCCCCATTTATTGTCATCACCACAGGTCTTGTTGGATCATTAACCAATAAAGAATTAGAAGCAGTTTTGCTTCATGAGGAGTCTCATCTAATAAGTAGGGACCCACTTAAAGTACTTATAGGAAAAACGCTTTCTTCTATGTTTTTCTTTTTACCTCTTTTTGCGGATCTCCGCAAAAATATAGAAGCTGTTAATGAATTATTAGCAGATCAATGGACAATAAACCACCAACAAAACTCAATTTTTTTGCGTGGCGCGCTTAAAAAGATTTTAGCTATACCACAATTAAATTTTACTGCTGTCTCCAATGTTTCTGGATCTGACTATTTTGAAGTCAGGATTCATCGGTTGGTAAATCCAAGAGCCAAACAATCATTTAGGCTTTCACGGGTAAGTTTGATAACAACTTTTTTGTTTGTTCTCTTCAGTTGGTTTTTACTGCAAACACCGGTTAGCGCTTTTCATATGGATTCAGAGTCAGACTCTGCTTCTTTTCTATGTCCTATAGATCAATCTTACCCAAAGCAGTGCCATTCTGAAACCGAGCAACCAACAAACTACATTCCCACCCATCTGTTTTTACCGGAAAAGCAATGTAATAACCATCCCATGCTCATCAGCTACTAATTAATCAATTCCTCATTGACGCTTCAATTTTACTCAACGTATTGACAAAACTTAGATTATTCTACTACACTAAGTAGTAGTCCAATAAGAAAGGAGGTGCCTTATGACAGAGAATCAACGATTAGAAGCAAACACAGTGCGTCATTCGCCAAATCCGGATAATAATACTATGGTGTTGCGTATCCCTAAACCGAATTTACAAATTATAGTATTAGGACTCATTGCTGTAATTACTCTTTTCCAAACATTCCAATTAGTACGTATTAGTTCCCAAGCCAGCTCAGCATCAGTGAAGGCTGCTCCGGCTACTACAACAAATAGTGGAGCCGGTACAGGAAGCAATACAGACGTACCGAAATCAATGGTTGGAGGATGCTAAGCATAAAGCACGCACTGTCTATGTATTATGAACAGGAAATATGTCGTATCCAGTATCGTCTCTAATATTTCATGGCCAAAGATAATTTTAACTGTCATACTTGCCGCCACTGTTATTGGAACACTTGTTGCCACTAAAACTCTCGCGGCTATCAATAGAGATATTGCTGCTGCCAAAGAAGCAGCTCGTCCTGCCAATGTTAGACTCATTAAAATAATCACTCCCAATTGTCAGGACTGCTTCAATGTTGAACTGGCTGTCAACGACTTTAAGAAACAAAATGTTAAAGTAGAAGAGGAGAAAACATTAAATTTTGATTCCCCGGAAGCCGGTGCCTCCATAAAGCAACTTGCTATTAAAAAAGTTCCAACATACTTTGTGACAGGAGAAGTGACCAAAAATAACCTTGAAAATTTTGTTAAAGAGAGTGGAGAGATTCGCGATAATACTTTCATCTTTACAAAGTTATCACCAATTTTTGTAGACACAGAGACCAAACGAGAAATGGGTAGAGTTATAGTCACATTAATTACCGATCCACTTTGTTCTAAGTGCACAGATGTGAAAATAGTAGTGGAAAATTTCAAAAAGGCAGGCGTTAAAGTAAGGGAGATCAGGGAATTTAGTTGGAATTCTTATGACGGACAGAGCGTAATTAGCCAGTATAGGATTACCAAGGTACCTACTTTTATTTTTTCCTCTGAATTTGATTTATATGACAGTGCGAAAAGTACCTGGCAAAATTTTGGCACAGTTGAGAATGACAAAACCTATGTTACCAGAAATCTTCCTTTACCATATAGAGATTTAACTAAGGGACAATTAGTTGGATTTGTTGACCTTATATACCTTACTGATGCAAGCTGCATTGATTGTTATAAGGCACCTGATGTTCAGAAACCAATTCTAACCCAAGGATACGGCGTTGCTTTAAGGTCTGAGCGAACTGTTGATATTTTTTCAGGGGAAGGACAGAGTTTGATCAGTAAGTATAAGATTATTAAAATTCCCACCATTCTCATATCACCTGAGGCAAATCAGTATACCAATTTAAAAAATGTCTGGAAAAATGTGGGGACAGTTGAACAGGACGGTTGGTTTGTGTTTAGAGAATTGCAGCAACTTAAAGGGGTAGTTTATAAGGATTTAACAACTAATCAGATAGTGGGTAGGGTTCAGTCAGCTACACCATCAGCCACGCCAAGTGGAGTAAAACAATAAGTATGAATAAGAGAATTTTAATTATACCAATGCAAAAAATACTTGTTTTTGCTCTAGCAGCACTTTTTCTTATAAATCAACTTTTGATGGCTCAAGTTTCTGCGGCGATGGGTATGACTCACCAGAAAGGATTTGTAGCAACACTACTAGGTATACAAACAAAATCCACTTATATAATTATCGCTCCGAAAATAAATCCTGACG
>MFDM01000033.1:3627-44291 GCA_001776905.1 Candidatus Daviesbacteria bacterium RIFCSPLOWO2_01_FULL_39_12
AGGTCATGGCCAATCCCAGTAGCGGGAATGCTCTTGCTGATGCTAAAGTGGTGATGATTGCAACAGGTAAACCATTTTATGCTCCCGATGATATTTCTTTTGATGACCCGATAAATGCTCAAAATAAATGGGGGGATTACGAAACATCCATAAGATTACCAACCGAACAAGAAACAAGATATCAAAAACTTATTTCTACTATGATGACCTGCAGTTATTGCTGCGGTAGTGCTAATAATGTAACGATGAATAAAAATTGTGGCTGTGCTCATGCCAAAGCTGTCAGAGGATTTTACCGCTTTATGATCCAAAATTACGGTGATAAATATTCTGATGAACAATTGGTTGGTGAATCACATCGCTGGTATGCTTTGTGGTATCCAAAAGGAATGCTGGAAGATTATCTGTTAGCAACTGGGAACGAAGCTGCATTACCCCATGAGTCCCATGGTGGTGCAGGTTCTGACGGAGGGCATGGATTAAAATGATTAGTGATTATTACGATTTCTTCATATTTATAGGCGGGATCTTAATACTGGGAGCGATAATTTATCTCTCACCTTTGAGATTCCCTAAAGATATCGTTATCCCAACCCCTAAAATCTCCTTTCCTAAAATACCCATAAAAGTAATCCTTTTGGCCATAATTATCGGGGCATTTTTGTTTAACCAGTTCTTAATGTGGAAGACGGGTTCATTCGATATTTTGAGCAAACTCTTTTCTATCAGTGTAAATATTACAAAAAAGTGAGTAGGCCTGCAAACATTCTTTACTCAGTGCAATGTTAGGATAAAATTCTATACTACACATTGTAGTATCATTTGTGCTAAACTTAACTTAGATGAGTAGTTTAACTATAAATGTAGACATCCTGAAAAAAGCTTTATTAAGAGGAGCTATTGCTTTCTCTGCCCTTTTATCTATATATTTTTTGATTTTAACTCTGGTCTCGGGGTGGAAGTTTAGCTGGGAGCAGTTTAGCCAGTTTTGGTATTACATTATCAGTCTTGCTTTAGGGTTTGGGGTACAATTTAGCCTTTATACTTATCTTAAAGGTATTGTTAGAGAGCAATCAACCGGACAAGTTTTAGCCACCACTGGGGCAACCTCTACCACAGCCATGATTTCTTGCTGTGCTCATTACCTGACGAATATTTTACCAATTCTTGGGGTCACAGGAATTATTACTTTTATTGGCCAATATCAAGTTCAATTCTTCTGGATCGGCTTATTTTTTAATCTATTAGGAATATTTTACATAGGCAATAAAGTCTTGAAAGTTTCTCAAAAAATATGAAAAAAGTTACAATTATCGTAGTTGCAATACTGCTTGTAATCTTGGTTGCTGTACTCAAGGATAGTTTTTCTATCAGCATAGGTCCAAAGAGTGCAAGTACATCTACTAATACAGTTGATCCAACCCAAAACAAAAATAGTGGTTTAGAAACAAAAGAAAGCAACGAAGGCCCTGTTGTTGTCACTGTTATACCACGTAGCTTAGAAGAAGATTTGGCTACTTGGGATTTTGAGGTTACACTAAACACCCATTCGGAAGAACTTAACGAAGACTTAGTTACAGTATCTGAACTTGTAGATGGTCAGGGAAAGTCGTACAATCCTATATCTTGGGAGGGTTCTCCTCCCGGCGGTCACCATCGCAGCGGGGTTTTAAAATTCAACCCAATCTCACCAAAACCTAAGTCTTTAGAGTTAAGGATAAAAAATGTTGGTGGGACTGCCGAAAGGAGTTTTAAATGGGATCTATAAGTAAAGATAAACTTGTTATTACAATAGGTGTCCTTGTTACAGTTGCCATGCTGGTTGGAGCAGTTTTTCTACTGAGTGGCAATAGCAAACAAAGCTCTTCTACAAACAAAGGGGCAAATGCATCATTGGATAGTTTAGTTGACAAAGCAGCACCTGATTTTACATTGGAAAGTTATAACGGTAAAAAAGTTACTTTAAGCAGTTTAAAAGGTAAAAATGTAGTCCTCTTTTTTAGTGAAGGCTTAATGTGTTACCCAGCCTGTTGGGACCAAATTGCGGCTTTCGGCAAAGATAGTGAATTTACCAACAAAAACACAGTGGTGCTGACTATTGTTAATGATCCGAAGGATGAGTGGAAAGGAGCAGTTGAGAAAATGCCGGAGCTTGCCCAAGCAACAGTCCTTCTTGATACTGATAAAAAAGTTTCTATAGACTATAAAATGCTTTCCCTTCCTTCCTCGATGCATAAAGGGCAGCTGCCCGGACATACTTATGTAATTATTGATAAAAACGGAGTTGCCCGATATGTAAAGGATGACGTCCAAATGGCAGTGAGGAACCAGGAGCTAATAGCAGAGATTGATAAATTATAAATTATATGGACCTTTTAATTAGCGCATCATTTATAGCTTCATTTTTTGCAGGAATTGCCGCGCTTTTTGCACCCTGTTGCATTACTGTTTTACTGCCAACTTATTTTGCTTCAATTTTTAAGGAAAAAAGCAAGGTATTTTTAATGACTTTTATCTATTTCCTCGGTATCTTATCAATCTTTCTTCCCATTGGCCTGGGGGTATCGCTGCTTACTCAAATTTTCAGCCAGTATCATGACACCATCTTTCTGATAGGAGGAGTCTTCTTAATATTCTTAGGTATGACACTGCTTTTGGGACAACAGTTCTCTTTACCTTTCAGTGTTCACCCACAGTTAAAAAGACAAGACTTTATATCTGTTTATGTCTTAGGCATATTTTCTGCTATTGCTACCACCTGTTGCGCACCGGTCCTGGCCGGAGTCTTAACTTTATCAGCACTTCCCGGATCAGTTTTCTTAGGAGGAGTTTATACACTGGCTTATGTGCTGGGGATGGTTCTTCCTCTTTTTCTTATTGCCTTTTTCTTAGATAAAATTGATTTTACCAAGAAGTTTTTTGCCTTCAGAAAAAGTGTATCTTACAGTGCGTTAGGTCAAAAAATTAGTTTGACTTTTGCTAACCTTTTTTCCGGATTAATGTTTCTAAGTTTAGGGATTATTATCATCTACCTTGCCAGAACCCAACAGCTCGCTTCTCATTCTTCATATCAGGTTGCACTAAATATATATCTTACAAAATTTATCAAGTTTATCAGCCAATTTACTAAAGTTATCCCTGAAGTTGCCTGGGCAGTTATTTTTATAGGTATTGCTCTTGCTATTACTTATTTTGCCGTTAAACAATTTACATCCTTAAAGAAGAGGCGGTGATTTTGATGAGTAAAAATGTAATTATTGCAATTTTAGGTACTGGGATAGTCCTGGTGCTGATTCTACTTATCAGCAACTTTAATATACAAATAAACATAAACAACAAGAAAGATCAAATCTCTACCAATCAACAAGCTACTCAAATCACCCAAGCAACTCAATCTGATTCTATGGCTAGCCACCACGGAGGAGCATCTGTCGATGCGGCTATTTTTAATAGCTTAATTGGTAAAAGTGCCCCTGATTTTACATTGGAAAGCTACGATGGAAAAAAGATTACTTTAAGTGAGTTAAAAGGCAAAAATGTCATTCTCTTCTTTAACGAGGGGTTAATGTGTTATCCGGCTTGCTGGAACCAGATTTCTGCCTTTGGTAAAGATACTCAGTTGCAGAGCAAGGCAGTAGTTTTAAGCATTACTGCTGATCCTAAAAATAATTGGAAACAGGCTATTGATAAAATGCCGGAGCTTGCTCAAGCAACGGTGCTTTTTGACAGTAACAGGCAGGTTTCACAGAAATATGGGGTTTTAACTCTTCCTTCATCAATGCATAAAGGCCAGTTTCCCGGACACAGTTATGTCGTAATTGATAAAGAGGGAATCGTTAAATTTGTCAGAGATGATGTCCAAATGGCAGTCAGAAATCAAGAGTTGTCTACAGAGATAGATAAGCTGTAACGCCTTAACAGCATGACTTTTTTCCTGTTGCATTAGCTTGATTTTGGCAACAGCCACTGGTTACATTTTCATTGGTGGATTCTCTTAAATAATCTTAGTAGTTCTTCGATCGCTTTATTTGTTTCATTGTGGAACTGATCAACAACATGTGTTTTTAAATGCCTTTCGAACAAAAGCGCATCAAGACTTTTAATGGAATTTTGAATAGCCAAGCTTTGATTAAGTAAGTCTATGCAATATTCATCTTCCTCAATCATTTTCAGCAGACCATCAAGTTGTCCTTTGATAATGTTAATCCGCTTTCGAACATCGTCCTTGACCCTTCGGATTTGCTCAGGGTCAATACTGAGCGGAGTCGAAGTATTGACATTTTTATCTTTATTCACTATGCTAATAATATATACCCCCTGGGGGTATCTGTCAAGTAAAGGGAAAGGGGGTGAGAAAATGTTAAATGCTAAAGCTTTTGCCAATGCGGCATCTAGCGTGATGGCTATTTGGGTGGTGGCTTGCGCCATGCTTTCATATATTGCGCCGGATTTGCTCTTTAATATCGCCCAATCCTGGATGCATACCATAAATTTGGAGTCAGTCAAAACAGCATTCACACCTAGTTTGGGATCAATAGTTTGGGGACTGGTGAGTGCGGTGGGCCTGACTTGGGTAACAACATACGGGATGATTACCCTTTATAACAGATGGGCTAAGTGATTTATGGAAACAGACAAAATAATCGTTATTATTGCCGGTTTGGCTGGAGTTGCCTTTACCTACTTCTTTTTCCTGAGAAAGAGAGAAAAGGAAGTTAGTGTAACAGATGAAATAGACATTAAAGTTTCCGGCGGATATTCACCGGAGGTAATTTCCATACCATTGGGTAAAACTACCAAGATAAATTTCTTAAGGACAGACCCGACTGATTGTTTGTCAGAAGTGGTTTTGGGAGAATTTAAAATCCGCAAAGAGTTGCCTCTTAATCAGAAAGTGACTGTGGAAATAACTCCCCAAAGAGTAGGAGAGTTTGGTTATTCTTGTAGTATGAATATGTATCATGGAAAGATAATAGTCAAATGAGTGAACTTAAAAAAACCTTTCCTATCAAAGGGATGCATTGTGCTTCCTGCGTCAGATTAATAGAAAAATCCTTAGGCAGGGTGGATGGGGTGAGTAGCGCGGTAGTTAATTTGGCCACCGAGCAAGCGTCTGTGGTCTATGATTCAACCAAAGTAACTGACACTGATTTGGTATCTGCTGTTCGTAATGTTGGCTACAAAGCAGGCGTGGAGCAGGAGTTAAAAACAGAAGATCAGCAAAAAATAGAGAAGGAAAAGGAACTGAAAGCCTTACGAAATAAAGTGGTGGTAAGTTTATTTTTGGGATCTTTAATTCTTTGGGGCTCTTTTCCGGGACTGATGCAGTTTGCTCCCTCTATTTTGCAAAATTTTTGGGTCCAACTAATCCTGGCCACCCCGGTCCAATTTTGGGCAGGCCTAGTTTTTTATCAGGCCACAATTCCTGCTTTAAGGCACAGAACAGCCAATATGGATACTTTGGTGGCACTTGGCACTACGGTGGCCTATGTTTATTCAGCCTTTGTGGCAATATTTCCTCAAATTATTAAACAATTAGGGGTTGAACCCCTGCCATATTTTGATGTGGCCACCATTATTATTGGTTTAATTTTACTGGGTCGCTACTTTGAAGCCAAAGCCAAAGCTGGAACTTCCGAAGCTATTAAAAAACTGATCGGTCTTCAGGCTAAGACCGCTCGGGTTTTAAGAAACGGTAAAGAAGTGGATATCCCGATAGATCAGGTGGTGATTGGAGATGTAATCAGGGTTAGACCGGGAGAAAAAATTCCCTCTGATGGGGAAATTTTAGAAGGAGAGTCTTCTGTAGATGAATCAATGGTGACAGGAGAAAGTATCCCAGTTGACAAAACTAAAGGAGACATAATCATTGGTGCAACCATTAATAAAACCGGCACCTTTTTATATAAAGCTACCAAGGTCGGGGCAGATACCATGCTTTCCCAAATTATCAAGCTGGTACAGGAAGCCCAAGCCAGTAAAGCCCCGATACAGCGATTGGTGGATTTAATTTCTTCTTACTTTGTACCGATTGTAATCATGCTGGCAATTTTGACCTTCGTGGTCTGGTATATTCTTGGACCTACTCCGGCATTTCTTTTTGCCATGCTCAATGCCATTGCGGTTTTAATTATTGCCTGTCCTTGTGCTATGGGACTTGCAACCCCTACTGCCATAATGGTGGGAACAGGTCTTGGGGCTGAACATGGAATTTTAATTAAGGATGCCGAGAGTTTGGAAATTGCTCATAAAATAAATACGGTGATTTTTGATAAAACAGGAACATTAACTAAGGGAAAGCCGGAAGTGACAGACGTTGTCCCAACGTCTGTCATCCTGAGCGACTCCGACATCACGTCGGAGGAGTCGAAGGATCTCATATTACAACTGGCTGCATCTTTAGAAAAAGGATCAGAACATTCGCTTGCAGAGGCAATTGTTAACAAGGGTGAGGCGGAAAGGGTGAAGTTTATAAAAGTAGTAGACTTTAAGGCAATTCCAGGTCACGGGGTGGAAGGTGTTGTTGACGGGAAAAAAGTGGCTCTGGGGAATATGAGGTTGATGGAGAGAGAAAATATTGACATTACGCACGCAAGGTCTGACCTTGCGAGGCTAGAGGAGGAAGGAAAAACTGTCATGATGTTAGCCCAAGATGGTAAGCTCGTGGGGTTGATAGCTGTGGCAGACACCTTAAAAGAGACTGCCAAAGAAGGAGTGGATGCGCTCCAGAGAAAGGGAATAGAGGTAGTGATGATTACCGGCGATAATCAAAGAACTGCCAATGCTATTGCAAAGCAAGTAGGTATTAAAAAGGTTTATGCAGAGGTACTACCTCAAGATAAGGAAAAAATTGTCAGAGAACTACAAACTACCCGCTTCGCCGACTCAGCGAGGCGAGCCACCTACAAACTACCAACTAACATTGTAGCCATGGTGGGAGACGGCATCAATGATGCTCCGGCTTTGGCTGCAGCAGATGTGGGGATTGCCATGGGGACTGGCACAGATGTGGCAATTGAGGCAGGAGATATTACACTTATTAATAAAGACTTAAGATCAGTGGCATCTGCAATAGAGCTTTCCAGAAAAACCATGAGGACTATCAAGATAAATCTATTTTGGGCTTTTGGATATAACGTGTCACTTATTCCTGTGGCCATGGGAGTTTTATACCCTTTCTTTGGACTTTTACTAAATCCCATTTTTGCCTCCATGGCCATGGCTTTAAGCTCAATATCCGTTGTCTCTAACTCCCTTCTACTTAAAAGATTTAAGATATAATGGAATAGTGTAAAATATTTATCCAATGGATCTTTGGCTGATATTTTTAACCGGTTTAACTGTGGGCGGATTAACTTGCCTGGCTGTGCAGGGTGGACTTTTGGCATCTACTATTGCAGCAAGAGAAGAACAGGATTTTCAGGAAGGGTCTTCCAGAAAACATAACATCTGGCCGGTGGCGGCCTTTTTAACCACCAAATTTGCAGCCTATGTTATTTTAGGTTTTATTTTGGGGGCCTTTGGATCGGCTCTTTCCATTTCTGATAATGCCAGGGTTGTCATGCAACTTTTGGCAGGAGTCTACATGGTAGTGGTGGCTTTAGATTTATTGAATGTTCATCCCATTTTCCGTTATGCCATCATCCAGCCTCCCCGCTTTTTAACCCGAAAAATCAGGGATGCATCCAGAAGTAAAGATATTTTTGCTCCGGCAATTTTAGGAGCTTTAACTATTTTTATCCCTTGTGGAACAACTTTGGCCATGGAGGCTTTTGCCATTTCATCCGGTAGTCCATTTCTGGGGGCAGCTATCATGGGAGTTTTTATTTTGGGAACAGCTCCGCTTTTTTTCGGTTTAGGATTTGTGACCACCATTTTAGGTGATACTTTTAGAACCAGATTTTTTAAGCTGGCAGGAGTATTAGTGATGTATCTGGGAATTACCACTTTCAACAGCAGTTTAATCTTGGCCGGTTCCCCCATCACTTTACAGACCATTAGAGAGGCCATACCTATTTATATTGATTTGTCCGGTGGAGCTTATGCATCGGAAGATTCCAATGTCAGAATTGAAGAAGGGGTACAAGTTGCTGATATTACAGTCTATCCCACCAGTTATACTCCCAACAGAATTCAGGTTAAATCGGGTATGCCTGTCAGATTAAACCTTACCTCAACAGGTGGTTTTGGATGTACTACGGCTTTTAGAATTCCTCAATTGGGAATTGGTAGAACTTTAGCTCAAAATCAAACTACACCTGTAGAGTTTACCCCAAAAAGTCCTGGCACACTAACCTGGACTTGTTCTATGGGAATGTATAATGGAACAATTGAGGTGATATGAAAAAGGAGTTTAAAATAACTGGCATGCATTGCGGCTCTTGTGCCTTAAGTATTGATTTTGATTTGGAGGATTTAGACGGTATCAAGAGTGCCAAAACCAGTTATGCCCAAGCTAAAACTGAAATAGAGTTTGATCAGGGAAAAGTTACAGAGGAGATGATTGTCCAGACAATCCAAAAGAGTGGCTATAAAGCGGAGTTCTCAAAACCCCTAAATGAGCGATGATTTAATCTATAAACTTAGTCTGCGCAGAAAGAAAAAAGGTAGTAGGTTAAAAAAAATCTTCTATCTTTTTTTTATTCTGGCAGTGATATATATCATTTTTAATAATTTAATAACCACTCCCTTTTCTCTTTATAATCCTTTCTCTAATTCCCAAAATATCCCGGATTCCAAATTCAGCAAAAGCTTAGAGGCTTTAGTCCAGACATCTTTGGCAGGATCGGAGGGGATATATGGAATTGTCATCAAAAATTTAAAAATAGAAGAGAAATACTCCAATTTGGAAGATAAAATTTTTGATGCAGGCAGTCTGTATAAATTATGGGTAATGGCAGAAACCATCAGACAAGTTCAAAATGGCCAACTCAATTTAGATGAGACCTTAAGTGAGGATATAGCTGTTTTAAATAAGGATTTTAATATTGACCCGGATTCGGCAGAGATGCAAAGGGGCACTATCACCTTAACAGTTGATCAATCTCTCAACCAGATGATCACCATCTCTCACAATTACGCGGCATTACTGCTAATTAAAAAAATAGGCTTATCCTCGATCAAGGATTTTTTACAAAATAATAATTTAGATAAATCGACGGTTGGTACCGGCGGAGAAAACCCCACCACTACCCCATCCGACATAGCCTTATTTTTGGAAAAACTATATAAAGGAGAATTGGCCAGTGTTGAATATACCCAAAAAATGATGGATCTTTTGAAAAGGCAAACATTAAATGATAAGTTGGCCAAATATTTACCGACGGATTCTATTGCTCATAAAACCGGGGAGATTGGTTGGTTTTCTCATGATGCCGGAATTATTTTTTTAGATGGTAAGGATTATCTTATTGTGGTTTTATCGGAAACAAACTCTCCTGCTGGTGCGGAAGAAAGAATGGCTAATCTGTCAAAAGCTGTCTACGAGCATTTTCAGAAATCGACTACCCCATAATATTGAATCCTAACACCTAAAGTAGTATAATTCCACCCACTATGACTGAGAGGTGGCGTAATATTAAAAGGGCGGTGGTGCCGCTGAGAGCTTCTCTTTTCTTGGCCTGCACGCCTGCTCGTCCAGGCAATATTCAACCATCACCTGACCGTCTGCCTTCACCAACACCTATTCCAACCAGAGTCGAACCAACTGCCGTACCAACTCCTGTACCCTTCAAGCCCATCATTCCCACTCCAACACCTGGAAGAGAGCAGGCTCCTTCTATCCCCTCCTCACCCCAAGATAATATTAATAGGAGGTTGACTACTGAGAGTAAAGTAGATGAGACTCTAGCTTTAAGAAATGTATTAATTGGTAACATCTTCAGAGTTCCCTGGGAAGGAGGAGAAGCCTATATTACCGTGGTTGATGCTTTAAATCAAAATAATCGACCCGAAATGGTGGGGCTAATTTTAAGTTCAAATTGTATTTTTGACAGGCTTAGAGAAAGAAATGATTTGGGTAGTTCCTTTTTGTCACTACTTGGAGCATGGACACCAAACCAAAGAATTGATAATTTGCAAGTTGAAGTCCTGGCATCATCTTCATTAACAAATCCGGCCATCCTTAATGCCAAAAGGCTATCTGATGGCGGAGTTGACAGGAATTGTGTAGAGGTAACCGCCCTTCAGAGATTAAAAGAACAAATCAGCAGAGTAAGCTGGAATGAGCTACCCAAAGATATTGGCAGATTGGCAGGCTGGATTGGAGCAGAACTCTTACGGGGGATTCGGGAAGGAATCGCTTCTGGTACTCCCACAGCTACTCCTCCACCCACCCCTACACAGCAAGGTTTTTTCCCAAATCTGCCCAGACTTCCTTTCAGAAGATAATCTTACTTTATTAAACGCTTGAGGGTTTTACCGGCAGTGAATCCAGGCAGTTTCTTATTGGGGATTTGAATTGTCTCTCCTGTTTGAGGATTCCTACCTCTCCTGGCAGCTCGGGATCTAATTAGAAAAGTTCCAAAACCGGTGATAACTACTTTTTCACCTTTGACCAAAGTGTCTCTTATTAAATTAAAGGTGGAATTGACACAATCTGAAGCAGCAGATTTGGTTAAATTAGATTTTTTGGCAACTTTAACAATCAGCTCATTTTTTGTCATAATAGGATAAGGTTACATTATCAAAAGATTAGGCTTTTGTAAAGGGCTAAATTAGTTTTACTGGGGGACAGTCATGGTGGTTTCAGTTGCTCTTACTTCTCTGATGGCTGTTATCTTCACAGCTCCCGGCACCATGACATCTTTGGAGATTTTCTCGGCAATATCATGAACCAATTTTGGTAACTCTTCATCTGAAATTTTTTCCGGCATCACAATTACTCTAACTTCCCTACCTGCCTGTAGAGCAAAGGCTTTATCAACTCCTGTAAATGAGGTGGCAATTTTCTCAATATCATCCATCCTCTTGATATAATCCTCCACATTTTCGTGTCTGGCCCCTGGCCTTCCACCTGAGATAGCATCAGCTATATATACTAAGATAGACTCAACTGAGGAAAAAGGTTTATCCTCATGATGCTCGGCAATACAATTCACCACTTCTTCCGGTAAATTAAATTTCTTGGCAAGCTGTACGCCCTTTTCAACATGAGTGCCCTCGTCTCCTTCAGTCACAATTTTACCTATGTCATGAAGTAAACAACCAAGTTTGACTACATTAACATCAGCCCCAATTTCTTTTGCCAAAGCCACCCCAATCTGTGTTTCCTCTTGGGTATGTTGGATTAAATTTTGTCCATATGAATATCTATATTTAAATCTACCTATTAAATCTACCAGCTCCACCGGCAAATTATAAACCTCTACATCGTGACAAAGTTTTTCTCCTGCCTGTCTCATGAGCTTATTAATATCTTCTTTGGTTTTTTCAACTATCTCCTCAATCCTCTGCGGTTGAATCCTGCCATCGGCAATCAACCGATCCAAAGAAACCCGGGCAATTTCTCTCCTGACAGGATCAAACGATGACAGTGTTAAACTATTGGGAATTTCATCATCCATTAATACATCAACTCCTGTAGCTTGTTCAAAAGTCCTGATATTTCTTCCCTCTTTACCAATAATTCTTCCTTTGATTTCTTCATCAGGTAAATTAACTCTGGAGGTGGTGAACTCGGAAATATAATCTGTCACTCCGTGAAGCATTGCTTCTGCTAATAATTCTTTGGCTTTTTCATCAGTTTGTAGTTTTATCTCATCTTCTGCTTCTGTAATTTTTTTACTAATTTCTGTAGCTAAATCTTTTTCAATATTTTCTAAAAGTATTTTTTTGGCATCTTCAGCAGAGAATTTGGAAACTTTTTCCAGCTTTTCTACTAAATCAATTCTAATCTTTTCCAAACTTTCCAGTTTTTCATCTACTAATTTTTGTCTCTGAGTAATCTGTCTTTCTCTCTCTTCTAAAATTCCCTCTCTTTTGGCAAGCTCTGCTTCATTACGTGAGTAGTCTCCACCAGATAAGGGACTGGAGGATTGTGATTTATTCATAGGACCAAAAGAACGTTGCATAATTTTGGAGAATCAAAAATAGCTCCAGTTAAATGGAGTTGCGAGGAGTTAAAATTTTGAGAATTGTCTTCATAATTTTGCTCACTCTACTACTGATTCTCTTACAATATATTACATCTTTTTGATCAGATTTTCAATGACCTCTTTTACTACTTCATACTCAAAACCGCGTCGCATTAAATATTCATAAGCTTTTTTCTTGAATTCTAAATTTTTCAAGTTTTTCCACACCCTCATTTTTTTCTCCAATAGTTTTTCTGCTGTTTGCTGTTCACTGTAACCCTCCCCACTTTCAGTGTGGGCCCGCTGTCCGCTTATCACTTCCTCTATAATTTCCCGATCAATACCTTTTTGAAAAAGCTCTTGTTTAATCACTCTTAATCCCTTTTTTCTACTCCTTGATTCCACCCAGGCTTTAGTAAATTCTAAATCATTAATCATCCCTTTTCTTTTCAAATTCTCCACCAGCTGATCTATTACCAAATCACTTACTTGCTCCTTTTCCTTGATTCTTGATTCTTGATTCTTGATTCTAAAATAATTTCTAACTTCTTTTTCGCTCCTTGCTCTAATGGAGAATAAATGATACATCCGTTCCATCAGCTTCCCCACCTCTGTCTCCTTAATCAACTGTTCCACATCGGATGCAGATAATTCCTTCCCCACCACCAAACGATTATTAACCACCAAATCTTCATCTGCCCCGAAAACAAATTCTCCGTCTAAGAAAATGTTGAATCTTTTAGGATTTTTCTGTTGAGGTTCTACTGAAGTAATTTTGGGCATCTAGATAGCTTCTTCAACTACACCTGCATCTTCTTGAGGTCCCACCACTATTTTTTCTTTTCCCTCTTTTTGCTTCCCCCAGGCTTCCCTAATTTCTTTTTCCAAAGCCTGAGCCTCTTTTTTGTTATCTTTTAGGAAAGAGGTAGTTGCAGGCCTGCCCTGACCCAATATTTTTTCACCCCATTTTATAAATGCTCCGGATTTTTCCAAAATTCCCAACTCAATTCCTACATCTAACAATTCTCCTTCATGGGATATACCATCCTCATCCATATCAAATTCGGCAATTCTGAATGGGGGAGCAACCTTATTTTTAACAATCTTCACTCTGTGTCTTGAACCAACAACAATATCCCCGGATTTTATATTTTCAATTTTTCTGATATCCAATCTGACTGAAGTATAAAATTTTAAAGCTAACCCACCTGGAGTAGTCTCGGGATTTCCAAACATCACTCCGATTTTTTGTCTTAACTGATTTGTAAAAATAATAATTGTATTTGTATTTGATACTGCTCCGGTTAATTTTCTTAAGGCTTGAGACATCAATCTGGCCTGCATACCCATCACAGCATCCCCCATCTCTCCCTCAAGCTCTGCCCTAGGCACTAATGCTGCCACAGAGTCTATCACTACAACATCAATTCCTCCAGATCTAATTAAGGCCTCCGCAATTTCCAGGCCTTGTTCGCCGGTATCCGGTTGGGAAATTAACAGATCATCCAAATTAACGCCAATTTTTTGAGCTCTTTGTGGATCCAAGGCATGTTCCGCATCAATAAAAGCAGCCACCCCGCCTCTTTTTTGAGCTTCTGCGATCACATGTAGTGCAACAGTGGTTTTACCGGATGCCTCGGGACCAAAGATCTCTATAATCCTTCCTTTTGGTAATCCTCCAACTCCCAAAGCCAGATCTAACGCAATAGAGCCTGTGGAGATAACTTGTGTAGTTAACTTTTCTACTCTTTCCCCCAGCCTCATAATAGCACCGGTCCCATATTGCTTTTGAATTTGTGCCAGAGCAGCTGAAATTGCTAACTTTTTTGCCTCACCATTTTGTACCATAACTTAGTTCACACTTTTTATACCAGATTAAAATTTTTGTCAATACCCCAAATTTTTTAGGTTTGGATGTATGGATACATAGGGAATTATACGACAGGGTAGAGTCTTAACTACAAAACTGATAAAATACCTAAATTACGGGGTGTAGGTCATCGGTAGACCGCGCGCATGGGGTGCGTGAAGTAGCAGGTTCAATTCCTGTCACCCCGACCAAAATGAAGCTTATTTCTTTAAATACCTGGGGTGGGAAAATTTTTGAGCCCTTAATAAATTTTGTGAAACAACAGTCTCAAACTGCCGACATTTTCTGCTTTCAGGAAATTTACAACACTACTTCTAGCATAAAACGGTACAAAGATATTCGAGCAAATCTATTGGATGAGTTGATAAAAATACTGCCTGATTTTCAATTTCTCTATTCCATTGAGATCAGTGGTTTCGATTCAGATGCTACCAGTGTAAATTTTAATTTAAGTGTAGGTAAAACAATATTTATCAAAAAAAATATCCGAATAAATTCCCAGGAGGATATTTTACTCTACGGCAACAAAACAAAAACATCCTTAAAAAAAGATTTTTCTAATTTACCGATCACCATTCAATCTATCAATTTCACTGTCTCAGAAAAAGATTTTACACTGGTAAATATTCATGGTATCGCATTTCCGGGCACTAAATTGGATACAAAATTAAGGCTTGAGCATTCTGTTAAAATAAAAGGATTTTTAAATTCCAAAAATGGACCAAAAATCATGGTTGGGGATTTTAATCTCTTGCCACAAACCCAAAGCATTAAATTGCTTGAGGATGATATGAGAAATTTAATTAAAGAATTTAAAATTAAAAAAACCAGGAGTAACTTAAATCCGTATTTTGGAAAATCAGATTTTCAAAAATTTGCAGATTACACTTTTGTCTCATCTGATGTAAATGTCATTGATTTCCAGGTTCCTGATGTGACAATATCCGATCATCTGCCTATGATTTTACAATTTTCTTAAATGTATAAACATACAAATCTTAAAATTTATGGTAGAGTTCAGGGGGTATTCTTCCGCTATACAGCCAAAGAAAAAGCTGATGAATTTGCTGTCACGGGTTTTGCCAGAAACGAGGAAGACGGTTCTGTCTACATAGAGGCAGAGGGGGAAGAAGAAAATTTAGATAAATTTACGGACTGGTGTAAAAAGGGCCCATCTCTTGCTAAAGTAGAAAGGGTAGATGTAACAGAGTCAGAATTAAAAAATTTCACAAGATTTGAGGTGTTTTAAACTATTTTTTCCATCGGTAAATTGTCTATTTTGGCAAATTTTCAAAAACTGCGTGTTTTTCGATTTCTGAAACTAATTCATTCACTCTTCCTTCCAAATCCTTCTTACCTATATGCTCCACATTAAGTCTTAAAAGTGGTTCAGTGTTAGAAGTTCTGACAGAAAATCTCCAGTCTTCAAAAGTCACCGCTATTCCATCCAATGTGGAAATATCTCCATATTTATATTTTTCCTTAAGCGCTTCAATTATCTCCAATGCATTCTTAACTTTATAATTAGTTTCTCCTGATTCATGAGATTTCCTTAAATTATTAATTATTTCTGATATTGGTTTTCCTTCTCTTGTCATAACTTTTAACACAAATAAAATCATCGGTATCTGGGATTCTGCATTCCCTGTTTCCCTGAAAAAGTAATGTGATGAGGATTCACCAGCAAAGATTGCTCCTGTTTGGTGCATCTTTTCTGTAATAAATGCATGTCCAACTCTGGTAACTTCATACTTACCTCCATATTCTTCCACAATTTTTTTTGGAGTTAAAATATACCTGATATCAAAAAGGATTGTCTCACCTTTTTTATCTGTTAATAGTTCTTTTGCAACTAATGCTGTAATTAAAGATGGTGGAATAATCTCTCCTTTCTCATCTATGAAAAATAACCTATCTCCATCCCCATCTGGTGCCAATCCTAAATCAGCCTTTTCCTCTTTCACTCTTTTTTGTAAATCAACCAGAGTCTCTTTTTGCAAAGGGTCTGCCTGATGTGCAGGAAAAGTTCCGTCCAGTTCAAAATTCATCTTAACTAATTCCCCTGGGATGGCCTTAAATAAAGCATTAATATAAAGCGCTCCCAAAGCATTAGCAGCATCTGCCACAATTTTATATTTTTTAACCTCAGGATACCCTACAATTTTTAAAGCATTTTGAATTTCTGCCTCTAGTATCCCTTCTAACTTTTCTATTCTACCTTCACCTCTTGCCACTAAAGCTACACCTTCCCTAACCATTCTCTTAATATCTTCCATGCCGGTATTTTTACCAATCTTTACTAGTCCTGTTGGGGAGGATCTGACAATTTTTATGCCATTATATTCTTTGGGATTATGAGAGGCGGTAATTTGAATTCCTCCGTCATACTTTTTTGAAAAAACTGCATAATAAAAAGTAGGGGTGGAGGCAATTCCTAAATCTATAACTTTGGCACCTAACTCCATTAAGGTTTTCGTGACTGATTCAAAGATAACAGGAGAGGAAAGTCTCATATCTCTACCTACAGCTATACTTAAAGGTTCTGTTTTCGAAAGTTGCTCGGAAAGAAGTTTATAGATTGCTTTTGTGATAGGAACAGCAAATTCCTCATTTAACTCATGAGGATAAATTCCTCTGATATCATAACTTTTAAATATTCCCTCTGGAGGCATAATAGTAACTTTTGACATGTGTTCTAATATATCACGAGTAAGCAAAACTGCCAAGTACTACTAGATAAAATAATAAAATTAGGTGAAAAATTATATAAGATAGTGGGGAGATAAATAAAACCCCCAAGTCTATATTAAGAGCAGGAAATTTTTAAGGATTTGATAGTATTGCTCCAAACTTTTTATACTTACCCATTCATTGTCACTCCCGATATTTCCACCTATTGGTCCAAATTCAATTCCACTGATGCCAACTCTCGTAAAATGTCTGGCATCAGAAGAGCCCTGCGCCCCATAAAAGCGCACCTTCTTCTTAGTAACTTGTTCGTCTACCCTCAGGAGTATTTTTGAATATTGATTATTTTCATCAATAAATAAAGCAGGCTCTTTCTCAACAATATCCAGCTTAAAGTCTTGGGGTAATAAATCTTTTATGCTACTGACAATAGTATCAGTTTCTTCTGGAAGATAACGAATGTCGAGCCAAATCTCACAGTCATCAGGAATCTTATTAAAAGACTGGTTACTTGTTTTGATATTACTCAAATTAACAGTTGTTTTCCATGCTTTATGATCAGGAATAGGATATCTTTCTTCTAAGAGATTGAGAAACTTATTCATTTCCCAGATTGCATTTTTACCTCTCCAAGGGTAAGCTCCGTGAGCGGTTTTACCTTTGGTAGAAATCTTTACTTGTAAAATTCCTTTTGCCCTATTTGCAATTTGAAGACCAGTACTCTCTCCAGCAATCACAAAATCCGCTTTTACACCCTTTTCTATTTGATATTTTGTGCCATTAAAACCTCCTATTTCCTCATCAGTAACAAGTTGTAAAGCAATAGGATAATTAATTTTATTTACTACCTCCTTGAAGACCATGATAAGACAAGCGACGCTGGCCTTCATATCCATAGAGCCAACTCCATAGAGCTTGTCACCCCTAATTTTTGGCAAATATTGATAGTCTTTACCTGGAACAACATCTAAATGTCCATTTAGTATAACCCTAAATCTTGAGGGTCTTTTTTTAGCATTGTAAATTAAAGCACTTTTAACACCTTTGTTTTCAAATCGCTCAATTGTATAACCTTTTAAGTTCGACAGAGCAATTTCTAATATCTTATCTAACTCAGCAGTATTTTCTGAATTTGATGTAATAGGAACAAACTCCTGTGTCAAGGAAACAATTTTATCTAGCACAGTATGGTTTTTAGTTTTAATTTTCATTAATGTAATTCATTATATCAACTTATTTCTGCGTAAATTGAAGAACTATTTCCGTGAATTCTATTGTTTTCCGCCTCTCTTGTCCTCACTGGCATTAATGTCCTTACCCCACCCATAAATTCATAACTTTGACCATCTGTTGAAAAAAAGTTTCTATCAATATAGACAAATGTTTGCCCATCTTCTTTATTTGTTATAATTGGATTTCTCATTTCAGGCTGAACAACATATGCTCCTCTACTCAATAAATTGCGTCTCAATTCCCGCCTAAACTTTGCTTCACCCAATTTCCCACGGATATGACCATAACCCCCATAAGTACCTTTCATAGGTTTAGCTCGTAAAACCACTTTCCCAGCTTCCACCGCTCTAGGATCTATTCCTTGTGCTATGATAAATGTCTCAAAATCAGCAGAAAGCCGACCTCCAGAAATCAGATCTCCGCCATAAAAAGCTGTAAAGGCCATTCCGATTTGCTCCATATATTCTTTTGTATCATTTATTCGTCTACGATCACCAATTGGCAAAGTAGGATTATCTATATTAAAAGTGATGGCATTAGCTTTAACTATTCTTCTTAAATTATCATCTTCTAATAATTCATCCAAAACTACCATCTCTGGGCTTTTCATTTTTGCCACAGGATCAGAGGAACGGACATATAAAAGATACTCACATTGTCCTTTGTTATCCACAAGATACTTTTGGAACTCTGCTGGAGAGAAAAATCTATCAAATCCCGAGAGTGCCTTCACTTCTTCATCAGATAGTTCTTCTCCATCCATTTTGCCAAATTCAATCTCTCTCATAGCCTGATATTTTTGATCAGTCACCGCCAACAAGGCAATTTGCCTGCTGTTTTTTTGTCTTATCCTATCTAAGGAGAAGAAAAATTGTCTTTTAAAAAGTGTTCCTTGATCTCCCTGTGAAAACAGGTTTTCTAGGTATTGGTACATGGCTATTGAATTTTCTATTTCGAATATTCTTCCTCTTAAAGCCTCCCGTACATCTTCTTCATCAAGGCTTGCCGCTGCCACTAAAAACCCTGCGGGCAAGCCCACCATATCAATTTGTACAAAACCATTAACAGGTATTCCGTCTGCTAATATGCAGTTCTGATAATCCGTCTCCCACTCTCTATTGGCTGCAACCAATGGACGGAAAGCCGCATTATATTCTGCGAATAAATTTCCTAGAGCTTGAATAACAACTGGTGGATATATAGTTTTGTATTTAGGTAAAAATCTAAACGGACTTAAGGAAGATTTAATATCCTCACTATCAATGACCGGACCTAACATAGCTGTTTGGGGAGTTGCCACAAATTGATCAAGTAGTACTCTTGCATCTAAACTTGGGGCACTCCTAGTTAATTTCTCTTTTCTGAATGAATTTACAAATATTTCCCTCTCTGTTCTCCTATCCGCATCTGTTAAGGTAACTGCTCTAACAGGTGCTGCTTGGTTCGATAAATCAGCAGTCAGGAATTTTAATGCCACAGCCACTATTTCGTCTTTGAAATTAGCAACTCGACTTACATCCTCTAATAAGGATCTTCCTCCC
This sequence comes from Candidatus Daviesbacteria bacterium RIFCSPLOWO2_01_FULL_39_12, assembly GCA_001776905.1. Lineage (GTDB taxonomy): Bacteria > Patescibacteriota > Microgenomatia > Daviesbacterales > UBA10151 > MFDM01. The sequence continues at coordinate 23,034 of MFDM01000033.1, forward strand.
AAACCCTGCTGAGCTATTGCAGCATCTATAGCGTTTGCAGTCTTAGCAGATATCATTTCACCCAATACGACTTTTGTTAAAACCTCAATTATTTCTTCATCGCTAACCTCATCCTCAAGTTCTTGTCTTAATATATCCCCAGCAAAATCATAAACCGATTTATCGCTCGAGATCTTTGGAATACCTTGACGGATCATCGCTAATTCTTCATCCGTTAACCTGGCTATAAAAGGTAAGGGATCAAGAAGCTCCCGGGTAAGTCTTGCTTTCTCTCCTACCACCACTGTTGGACCATCAAATACCTTCCTATCTTCAACTGAAACGACAATTCTCCTGTTATTTAAAGCATTATTCGCAACTTGTCTTTTGATAGAAGGATCAGTATTCATTAAATCCTCTGGACTAAAACGAGACCTGTTTGCTAAAACTTGGCACAGTGTAGGATCTTGATCAATCAGTCTCATTACTGTTTCTATTGCTCTTTTCCTGGCAATAACATCTAATACTGTATTCTTGGCACTTTCTAACTTTATCTCACTCATTTCCATTATTGAGTTAACCTGAGCAGATAAATCATCTCTCTCGATAATTTGATTAGCTAATACTTCAAATCTTGAATAGCCGTGTGTACCAGGCATCTCTACTGGTTCTCTTTTTAAACAATGTATTTTCTCCTGTGCTATCTGGCCCCTGATTTGAGAGATTTGTTTTGAGCCCTCTATCTTAGAACTTTCTACCCTATCCCTAGCTTCCTCCCTGGCTTGAACACTTAACGCATCAACTATTTGCTTATCACCTAAGGCAGTTTCTCTCAACTCATTATCAAGTCTGTCCAATAATCTGACTCCCTCTGTAATATTGACTCGAGGTTCCAAAGTAGTAGCTTGTGTTGCTTTAGTAAATTGTTGAGCAATAAATTTTAAAGTTTTAAAACCGGCTTGTGTTCTCGGCAGTTCAACTGGCAAATAAGGCTCCAGCCGTCTAGCAATAGAGAGGCTATCAAGTGCCAAAGAAACACTCATTAGTGAGTCCAGTCGATCTTGGGTTAGTTTTATTATATCGGGGACAAGCTCTGCGATACGAGAGGGCGTATCTGAACCATCAACCATTGATTTACGAGCACCTTTCAGTCTCCCATCAACAATATCTACTAGGACTGGTATATTTTTTATAATCACAGCCTCAGCTTCTAAAGATCCTATTGCACTGCCACTACTTTCTGCGGATTCCATTAGTCCCCCTAATTTTTGTACAGAAGCAAGTAGCCTCTGATTTTGTGTAATATTTCCAATATCTTTTTCAATCATATTTTTTCCACAAAAAAACCTCCCGTTAAGGGAGGTCTGTTTACAAGTAAACTTGTATTTTTAACTGTTAGACTTTTTTAAGCGCAACAGTAACAACCCCCCTATTGAGAGGATGATAATGATACCAAAAGTTGTTACTGAATCTTTTCATAACTTTATTAGTATACCACAAAAAGTCAATATGTCAAACTATAGGGTAATACTATCTCTTGGGTGACTGCTTTTTGGCCCTGGCTTTCCCGGCATGCCCATATTTTCTTCTTTCTTTAACCCTGGCATCCCTGGTTAAAAATCCTTCTTTTCTTAATGCAGTTTTAAACTTCTCATCAGATTTTACCAATGCCCTGGCTATCCCCAGGATTATGGCCTCAAGTTGTGATCTTGCTCCTCCGCCCTTTATCTTAACTGACACAGTATATTTGCCTAAACTATCTGTTACCTCAAACGGTCTATGATACATTTTCTGAAAGATAGGTCCTAAGAAGTACTCTTCTACCAACTTTCCATTTATAGTTATCTGCCCTTTTCCACTCATCAGCCTAACCCTGGCCACTGCCTCTTTTCTACGCCCAACAGCAGATATGGTTGATTTCTCTTTAGTTTCCATTACCTTGCCTCTCCTTTATATACTTTTAACTTTTTAATCATCTGTCTACCCAATTTATTGTGTGGGAGCATTCCCTTAACAGCATGCTCGATTATATACTCAGGTCTCCTATTAAGAAGCTTCTCAAAAGTTTCCACTTTTAATCCCCCTGGATAACCTGAATGTCTGGTATATTTTTTACTAACACTTTTCTTACCACTCACTACTACTTTGGCTGCATTTGTCACCATCACAAAGTCTCCCGTATCCAAGTAGGGAACAAATGAGGGTTTATTTTTCCCCATTAAAAGTGTGGCCACCTCAGTTGCTAACCTACCCAGGATTTTACCGGAAGCATCAATAGTATGCTTTTGTCTTTTTATATCTTTTGCAGATAATACATTGGTACTCATAAATTAGGACTTTTTTGCTCCTTTCCTGGAAGTACTTACTTTCTTATTAGCAGTTCTGACTGATTTTTTTACCACCTTTTTAGCTTTTTGTTTAATTTTAGTTTCTTTTTTTACTGGTGTTTCTGTTTTTTCCTTGACTCTTGACTCTTCCTTAACGGGTTTCATCTCCTCTACCCCTATCAAGCTCATCTTAACCATCATAGTCTGGTCCCCCAATCTTCTACCTAACCTAACCACTGATGTATAACCTGAGGTCCTATTACCTAATTTGGGAACAATTTCTTTGATAAGACGCTCTTGCAGTTCTTTATTATTTAGATAAGATGACAGTAGTCTTTGGGTATTTTTGTTTTTGGCCAGATTGATTATTTTATCAATCAAACCCTTAATGGCTTTGGCTTTTTTATCAGAGGTCTCAATAGTACTATGCAAAAAAAGCGAGGAGATCAAACTTTTAAACAACCGGTCTCTTTCATCTTTGTTTCTACCCAAGAGACTACCATAAACTCTATGCCTCACGAAGAGCCAACCCCCTCTCCACAAGCTTATCCGATATTAAGCTGATCGACTTTGCCCCTAAATTTTTAGCTTTCAAAAGTTGGGGTTTGGGAATATTAATCAAATCTTCTATGGTATTGATCTCGATTGCTTTTAAAGCATTGGTAATCCTGACCGGCAAATCTAACTCCTCCACTGTCAGTTTCAAAACTTCATCTGATATTTTTGGACCATTATCTTCCACTTCTTCCTCTGCCGGAGGTTCGTAAATATTTTTAAATGTCTCTGAAAGTAATCTGGCTGCTTCATTTACTGCATCCAAAGGGGTAATGCTGCCATCGGTTTTTACCTGAAGAGTCAACTTATCAAAATCTGTTCTTCTACCCACCCGGGTTGAGTCAACAGAATAATTAACAGACACAACCGGACTAAACAAAGCATCAACAGGAATAACCCCAATCTCATTTGTCTTCCTCTCCTCTGCCATAGAGTAGCCTTTGCCATGTTCAGCCACCATCTCTATATTAAGTTTGGCAGAAGGACTATTTAGTGTAGCAATGTGCTGATCTCCGTTGACAATTTCTCCGTCACCTTCTATCTCAAAATCCTTGGCTTTAATCTCCTTTTTACCTGAGGCTTTCACAGTTAGTTTGATCAATGCATTGGCCTTAATTCTTATTTTTTTAATATTGAGAATTATCTCAATGACATCTTCTAAAACTCCCTCAATTGTAGAAAATTGATGTGACACTCCATCAATCTTCAGACTGGTGACAGCCGTACCCTCTAAAGATGTCAGTAAAACTCTTCTTAAGCTATTGCCTAAAGTATGCCCGAATCCCTCCTCCAAAGGCTCGAGTGCAATTTCTGCAAAGTTTTCTTTTTCTTCTTCTGTCTTGATTTTAAACATTGGTTTTACCTTGAATAGTACTCAACAATTAATTGCTCATCAATTGACTGTTCCATCTCGTCCCTGTTCGGTTTCCTTGTAACCTTGCCAACTGTGGCTTCTCTTTCCAGCCATCCCGACAACTCTTGTGCATCTTCTAGGCTTTTTTTGACCTGTGTATTATCCAATAATTTGTCGGATAATGCAATAGTCTGCCCCTCACTCATCCCAAAAGATGGTATGTTCACCCTCTTTCCGTCTACTTTAATATGTCCATGAGAAACCAATTGCCTGGCCTCTGCTCTGCTTTTGGAAAATCCCAGCCGGTATACTACATTATCCAGTCTTGTCTCCAAAAGTTCAAGCAACGACAGACCCGTTGCTGCCTTAATCTTACTGGCTTTCTTGTAATAATTGGCAAATTGTCTTTCTAAAATTCCATACAGCCTTTTGGCTTTTTGTTTTTCTCGAAGTTGGATGCCATATTCGGAAACTCTTCTTCTGCTTCTTCCGATATGCTGACCCGGAGGAATAGCACCTTTGCGCTCCAACGCCTTAATATCTTTACTAAAAAGCGGTAAACCCTCACGTCTGGATAATCTACGTTTAGGACCGGTGTATCTTGCCATCTTATACTCTCCTCCTTTTTTTAGGCCTTGGTCCGTTATGCGGAATCGGAGTCACGTCTGCAATCATGGTGATATTAATTCCTGCTCCCCTTAACGCCTTGACGGTGGCATCTCTGCCCGATCCTGGACCTTTGATATAAACCTCACAAGAGATTATACCCATCCCTTTGGCTTTTTGAGCAACTGCTTCCATGGCAGAAATTGCCGCAAAAGGGGTGGCTCTCCTGGCTCCTTTAAAACCGGATTCACCTGATGATCCCCAGGCTAAAGTATTACCTGAAGCATCTGTCAGAGTGATCAAAGTATTATTAAAAGTGGCTGTGACATAAATCCGTCCGGCACTCACCCGTCTCTCAACCACTTTTTTCTTAATTTGTCTGATCTTCTTTTTAGTTGTCATTGCTTACTTGCTCCTTCAGTTTTACCTGTTGGTGTGGTAGTTTTTGCTGTCATCTCTTTTTTAATTGCTCCAATAGTTTTTCGCTTACCTCTTTTGGTTCTGGCATTTGATTTGGTCCGCTGTCCTCTGGCAGGTAATCCTTTTTTATGTCTTAATCCTCTGTAACTACCGATCTCTTCCAATCTTTTGATATTCCCTTCTATTTCCTGCCTTAAATCCCCTTCCACTTTAAATTTCTCAACCCCCTTTTGTAATTTGGATGTCTCTTCCTCTGTTAAATCCTTGACTCTTTTAGCTGCGTCTACTCCAGCATCTTTTAACACAGAAACCACATTAGATCTACCTATACCAAAAATATAGGTTAGCCCAATATCCACTCTTTTATTTTCCGGTAAATCAACTCCTGCAATCCTAGCCATCCTTCGACTCCTTTCAGTCACTCAGGACAAGTATTTATCCTTGTCTTTGCTTGTGTCTTGGGTCACGGGGACAGATGACATACAAGATGCCCTCGCGCTTGACAATTTTACAAAACTTACATCTGACTTTTATACTAGCTGCAACTTTCATATAATTATTTCAACCTAAATGTAATCCTTCCTTTATCCAAATCATATCGTGGACTCATTTCCACCCTAACTCTGTCACCTTCCAAAAGCCTGATATAGTGCATTCTCATCTTACCTGAAATATGACACAAAATTACCCTACCTACTAACTCAGGCAGCTCTAAACTTTTCTGAATCTCAACTCTAAATAAAGTATTAGGCAAAACTTCAACAACTTTGCCTTCTACCTCTATCACATCTTTAGCCATAGATTAAATCCATAGTATTCTATCAGGTTCAGCTTCAGATCACAAGCCCATAGACTAAATTAGACAAGTCAAGACTTCTGCTCTATCTCTTCCTACTACCACCGTCATCTCGAATAACCCTGCCAAAGACCCATCTGCTGTTTTGTAAGTCCATCCGTCTGAATCCAAAACTACCTCAGATTTACCATATGCATAAATCACCTCAATTGCCAAACTCATGCCACTTCTTAGCTTAAGCCCTTCTCCGGCCTGCCCGTATCCAGGTATCTGGGGATCTTCGTGTAATTTTTTGCCCACCCCGTGTCCCACCAAACTTCTCACCACACTATATCCTACTCCCTCCACTTTAGATTGGATGGCATGAGAAATATCTCCCACTCTCCCCCCATCCACAGCTTGGGCAATCCCATTCCACAAAGCTTCCTCCCCCACCTGCAAAAATCTCTTCTTTTCTTCATGACCTTCGATACTTGACTCATGATCCACCAATTTGCTCCATGCACAATCCGTATGCCATCCCTTATACATGACGGCCAGATCAATACTGATTAGATCTCCGCTACTTATTTTGACATCAGTGGGCACACCATGCACCACCTGTTCATTAATTGTCACACAAGTGGCATGTTTGTAGCCAGGGACAGTTTTATATGATAAATCCCCACCCAGCCGATAAATTTCTTCCTGAGCAATTTTATCCAACTCCAACCCGGTTATACCTACCTTGATGGCATCAATGGCCTTTTTCAAAGCTGCTGCAGCAATCTGTCCGCTTTGCCGCATCAATTCCAGTTCATATGCGTTTCTTAATTTCATCCTGAATTGTTTGAATATCTCCCATTCCACTAATTTCTATTAATATCCTCTGCTTTTTATAATATTCTAATAGAGGTTGCGTCTGCTGATAATACAACTCTAATCTACGTTTAACTGATTCATCCGTATCATCACTCCTACCTCTTTCCATAAGTCTTCTAATTAGCTCTTGCTCTGGAACGTCCAAATAAATGACCCGGTCAAAGTGCGGATCAAAAAGTCGCAATTGCTCTATATTTCTGGGGTATCCATCTACCACAAAACCCTTCCTGCAATCGCTTTGATTTAATCTGTCTTCCACGATTGTGTATGTAGTTTGGTCATCTACCAGACGGCCTTCCTCCAAAATTGTCCTGATTATTTGTCCAAAACCAACTCTCTCCTTTGATAATTTCCGGAATATCTCTCCGGTTGAAATAACCGGTATCTTTAAAGACTCAGCCAAAAGTTTACTTTGGGTCGATTTACCTGATCCTTGCGGCCCAATCATTAATATCTTTAGGGGATTCATCTTCTGGTAAATACCTCATAACTTCTTTCGATTAGCTTACTTTCAAATTGTTTGGCTGTATCCAAAATTACTGACACCACAATTAAAAGTCCTGTCCCGCCCAAAATCAGGGTGGTGATACCGGTAATCTGGGACACAATGGAAGGCAAAATGGCAACTATACCCAAAAATATGGCTCCGGCCAAAGTCACTCTCACCATGATGTAATTTAAGTAGCTGGCAGTGGCAGTACCTGGCCTGATACCCGGCAGAAAACCGCCATACTTTTTTATATCATCTGAAACTTTAACAGGGTTAAAAATTACTGCAGTATAGAAAAAAGTAAAGCCCACCACCAGCAAAAAGTAAACTAGATTGTAGGTAATGGAGGCAGGGTCAAAGTTAGCTGCCAGAAATCTGCCTAAAAAAGCCAGCTGTGGATTATTTGCATTAGCCAAATATGAGCCGGCAAATGAAGGTATCAACACTAAGGATACAGCAAAGATAATCGGAATAACCCCAGCCTGATTTACTCTTAAAGGAAGGTAGGTCTGGGCTCCGCTGCCACCTTCTCTTCCTCCCATAAATCTTCTGGCATAATGAACTGCAATCTGTCTTCTGCCTTCATTGATGAAAACCACGGCCGCAATCACTGCTATGCTCCCTGCCCCCAAAATTAAATAATTTAAACTCTGAGTTTGATCTGCAGTGGAAACTGTCTGAGCTAAAACAACAGGCAGTCTTGACACAATCCCAGCAAAAATCAAAAGCGATATCCCATTACCTATACCATATTCTGAGATTAACTCCCCCAACCACATCAAAAGAATTGTCCCGGCCGTCATCCCCACTATAATTGAGGTAACTTGTATTGGGGTAACAGTTGTCAAAATCCCCTGATTTTTCAACAGCACATACATCCCGATTGCCTGCGCCAAACTTAGCGGTACGCTCAAGTATCTGGTATATTGAGTTATCTTCCCTCTGCCGTACTCTCCCTCTTTTGATAAAGCCTCAAGGGAGGGTACAATCATTGTCAAAAGTTGCAGTATGATTGATGCATTAATATAAGGATTCAAACCTAAAGAGATGATTGAAAAATTGGCCAAAGTTCCGCCAGAGAAGATATCTAAAAGATTTAAAAACTGGTTTTGAGCAAATAGGCTGCGTAAGGCTACAAAATCAATTCCACCTACCGGAATATGGGCAATGATCCTCACCACTACCACAATTACAGCAGTGATAAAAATTTTACGTCTGAGTTCAGGTATTTTGAAAGCTTTAATCAGTGGCTCAATGATCTTGTTCATCTGACTTTTCCGCCCCTTTTTTCAATTTGTTGTCTTGCTTCTTTGGAAACAGCCAATTCTAAAATTAATGCTTTGCTAACTTCTCCGCCTGCTACTACTTTAACACCTCTTCGAACATCCTTGGCTTTAATAATTCCTTGATCAATCAATTTTTGCATATCCACGGTTACATTTTCTCTAAATTCATTAAGCTTTGATAAACTGAGCGGAATAACTTTAGCAGGAATCTTCGGATTACCCTTGCCCCGCCTTAGAGGTAATTTCTTAAAAAGTGCCGGGGTGCCTGTGAATGTGGCAGGAATTTTTCCCCTGGCCTTTTGCCCCTTCGAACCTCTGCCGGCAGTCTTGCCTTTCCCGGAACCTAATCCACGCCCCAGGCGTTTTTTAGATTTAGTCTTTAGTTTGTTTAGTTCATGTAATCTCATACCTTCTTCAACCTTCCTAAAGCCTCCAGTGTTGCATAGACATTTGATGCCTGATTTTTTGTGCCCAAGGTCTTGGAAACAATATCATGAATTCCCGCTGCCACCACCACCACTCTGACTGCTCCCCCGGCAATCACACCTGTCCCAACCGGAGCAGGTTTAAGTAGTACCTTGGCTGCTCCTGATTTGACTAGCACCTGATGGGGGATAGTTCTACCATTTAAAGGTACTTCTATCATGTGTTTTTTGGCATAGCTGGTGGCTTTTCTGACAGCTGATTGTACCTCGGAAGCTTTGCCTAAACCCACACCAACGTGGCCCTTCTTATCACCAACTACTACCAAAACAGACAAAGATCTTTTATTTCCTCCTTTGGTCTTTTTAGAAACCCTGTTAACTTGTACTACTCTTTCAAAAAACTCTTCTTGATTAGGTTCCATCTAAAATTTTAACCCTCCTTCTCTGGCTCCTTTTGCCAACTCTGTTATTCTACCATGATACAAAAAACCGCCTCTGTCAAAAATCACCTCTGTTATTTTTTTCTTTACAGCTTTTTCTGCTAACTTTTTACCCACAGCATAGGCTTTTTCCGTCTTTTTCCCGCTGATTGTTAAATCTGATACGGAAACTAAAGTTTTTCCTTGGCTATCATCAATTATTTGGGCATAAATATGTTTAGATGACCTAAACACAGACAACCTGGGACTCTTTTCAGTCCCCACTATGCGCTTCCTTATCTTCATATGTCTTTTTAATCTAAGATTTCTATTCACCTTACTTGCCTCCTCCTGCTGTCCCCACCCCGGCTCCCACCTTACCAGCTTTACCAATCTTCTTTCTGACATATTCACCTTGATACCTAATACCCTTTCCTTTATAAACATCTGGCGGCTTGATACTTCTGATATTGGCAGTCACCTGTCCAACTAACTGCTTATCAATCCCTGAAACTTTAATTTTGGTATTGTCTGAAACTTCAAAACTAATCCCCTCAGGAGTATCAATTTCCACCGGATGAGAAAATCCTATATTGAGTGTTAATTTATTGCCTCCTCCAGCCGCTCTAAATCCGACTCCCACCAGTTCTAAATCTTTACTCCAGCCCTCTTTGACACCAGTAATCATATTGGCAATTAAGTTTCTAGTTAATCCATGCATCGCCTTTATTTTGGGCAAATCATTTGTACGGCTAATTTTTATTTGGTTGCCTTGTATTTCAACTTTTACATCCGGACTAATTTCCATTCTTAAACTTCCCTTTGGACCATTCACCACTAAACTGCGACCATCTTTTTCAATGGTGATACCCTCGGATATTAAAATTGGTGCATCTCCGATTCTGCTCATAAAAGTTACCAAATAAGTGCCAGCACTTCTCCTCCCACATTCATTTTTCTAGCCTCTTTGTCGGTTAAAAGACCTTTAGGTGTAGATACAACAGCAATACCCAAACCATTTAAAACTTTCGGCAGCTGTTTAGCTCCCTTATATACTCTTAAAGAAGGCTTAGATACTCTTTTAATATCTGTCAAAACAGGCTTCCTGTCTTGATAACTCAGACTAACAACAATCTCTCTGTCTTTAACCTTTACATCAGATAGGTATCCTTCTTTTTGTAAAAGTTTTACCAGATGTAGAATTAGCTTGGAGTATTTCAGGGCAACAGATTCCTTGCCTACTCGATAGCCGTTTTTTATTCTAATTAATGCATCGCCTATTGGATCCATTTTTACCAACTCGCTTTCTTGACTCCCGGTAAATAACCTAAATGAGCCATCTCCCTGAAACAGAGTCTGCAAAGTCCGAACTTTCGCAAATAAGCCCGGGATCTTCCACACCGCATACAGCGATTTCTTTTTTGTACTTCATATTTAACTTTTACTTTAACTATATTCGATACCTTGGCCATAAATTAACTCCTAAAAGGCATCCCCAATGTCGAAAGTAATCTTTTCCCCTCATCTTTATTTTTGGCAGTTGTGGTAATAGTCACCTGTAAACCTCTAACCTTATCAACTGTTTTATAGTTAACCTCAGGAAAAATGGTTTGTTCCTTCAAGCCGATATTTAAATTGCCCGCCTGATCAAAAGACTTTTCAGAAACTCCTCGAAAATCTCTGACTTTTGGTAGAACAATATTCATCAACTTGTCCAAGAAAACATACATCTTATCACCTCGTAAAGTCACCATCATCCCGATTGGTTGACCTTTGCCTAATTTAAAAGTGGCAATTGATTTTTTGGCATGAGTCACTATCCCCTTTTGTCCGGCCAAAGCCGCCAGATATACTTGAACTTTTTCCAAAACTGCCGCATTTTCTTTAGCCTCACCCAACCCCATACTGACCACAATCTTTTTCAAGGCAGGTACAGTCAGTTTGTTTTTTAATCCTAATTCCTGCTGCAGTTTAGGCTGCACTTCTTTTAGATATTTTTCTTTGAGCCTGTTCATGCTTTTCCGATCTCCTTTCCGCACTTTCTACATATCCTTACCTTTGCAGAACCTTCCATGTTAAGACCGTCAGGTCGCAAGCTCTGCTTATACCCAACTCTTGTCGCCTTATGACAATTTGGACAAATCAAAGCCACGTTTGATATATCCAAACTCTTGGGAATTTCCAAAATTCCACCTTCTACATCTCCCGTCTTTCTGACATGTCTTTTGTAAAGATTAACTCTTTCCACAAAGACCCTTCCCTCTTTTGCTAAAACTTTCTCAACCGTTCCTTCTTTCCCCCGGTCTTTTCCTAACAATACTTTAACTTTATCTCCTTTTTGTATTTTCATCACCAAACCTCCTGAGCAAGTGAAATAATTTTTGTAAAACCCCCGTCTCTGACTTCTCTAGCAATTGGCCCAAAAATCCTGGTGGCTCTAAGGTTTCCGTCTGCATCAATAATGACCCCGGCATTATCATCAAATTTGATATAAGAACCATCATCTCTTCTGATTTCCTTTTTACATCGTACTATCACTATCCTGACCTTCTCGTGATTTTTAACCTGCCCATTAGGATCTGCTCCCTTCACAACTCCCGAAACAATCTCTCCTACTTTGGCTTTTCTTTTGCCAGAACCACCTAAAGGCTGTATAACTTGCAAAGCCTTGGCTCCACTATTATCTGCCACTACTAAATAAGTTCTATGTTGAACCATAAGTAAGTCATCAGTCTTCAGCTGTCAGCTTTCAGACTTCTCCTTTTTTCTCATGCGTTTTTTGTTTACTGGTCTTTCTGTCTGATGACTGACGTCTGACGACTCTTCCATCTCTTTTTCTTCCGGCATCACCTGAGCAATAATTTCTTCTGCCGCCTTTTTTTGTTGCGCTTCCGCAATTTCTACCAGATTTTTACCTAAAACCTTTACTATTTTAAAATGCTTACGTTTAGAAACAGGTTGACATTTTTCTATTTCCACAATATCTCCATCTTTAACTCCAAGAGTATCATCTACTAAATATCTTTTGCTTCTTATAAAGGTTTTTCTGTATAAGGGGTGTCTTGCCCGCCTTTCCACCACCACTGTGGCCGTTTTAGCCGTTTTTGTTGATATAACACGACCTATCATTTCATACCTCCTGTCTTTGTTTCTAACTCATTCAATAGTTCTTTCTGCCTTAATACTGTCAAAACTTTGGCTAAATCTTTTCTCTTTTTAAAGATAGCTTTCTTATCCTTCAGCTTATTGGTGTTTTTATCTATCACCAAATTAGCCACCTCATCTCTCAATGACTTAGCTTTATTTTTCAACTCTTTTATGTCTAATCCCTTAACTTGCGCTAACTCGCTTTTTTTCATATTTTAGCTTCCTCCCTTTTCCACAAACTTAGTCTTAACCGGCAGCTTGTGTGATGCCAGTCTTAATGCTTCTTTGGCGATATCTTTTCCAACTGCCCCCATTTCAAAGATAATCTGTCCTCTCTTCACCACAGCCACATACCCTTCCACATCGCCTTTGCCAGACCCCATTCTTGATTCGGCAGGGTGTTTGGTGATTGGTTTATCAGGAAAGCTCCTGATCCAAATCCTGCCTCCCCTTTGAGTAAAATGAGCCATGGCCCGTCTGGCTGCCTCAAGTTGTCTGGCAGTAATCCAGCCTGATTCCATCGTCTTGATGCCAAATTGCCCAAAGGACAGGGTATTATTTCTGGTAGCTATACCCGTCCTGGTGCCTCTAAAGGTTTTCCTATGCTTAGTTCTTTTTGGTTGCAGTAATGCCATTAGATTTTTACCTCCCCTTTATTAATCCATACTTTTACTCCCACATAACCTGATTTTGTTAAAGCAGGGTAGATGGCAAAATCAATATCTGAGCGCAGTGTGTGTAGTGGCATAGTACCGGTTGCCCTCCATTCTCTTCTGGCAATCTCTGCTCCGCCAATCCTACCTGATAAAACTACCTTAACTCCTTTTGCGCCGGCTCTCATGACTCTTTCGATCACCTGATTCATCACTCTTTGCGCAGGTAATCTTCTAATTAGCTGGTCTGCCACAGATTGGGCCACCAGATAGGCTGACAAATCTGGTGATTTTAACTCCATTGGCACAATTTCAAGACTATTTTCATCCTTAATTTTTAGCTCCTTCATTAAATATTTCTTCAGCTCAGTTAAACCACTACCACCTCTGCCAATTAAAACTCCCGGTCTGGAGACAAAGATAATCACTTTTAATTTATTGATGGCCCTTTCTATCTCAATTAAGGCAATGCCGGCCGACCTTAATTTTTTTAAAAGTAATTGTCTAATTTGCCAATCTTCTGCTATATTTTGTCTGTATTTTACAGAATTGGCAAACCATCTGGATTGCCAGCTTGCCCCAATTCCCATTCTAAAACCAACCGGATGTACCTTTTGTCCCATGAGTTAGTGACTAGTCGCTAGAGTCTAGGAACTAGTGGTTACTCCTTTCTCTTTTTTTATATCTTCCACTTTCTTACTTGACTCTAGACTCTTGACTCCAGACTCTTCCAACACGATTTTTATATGACTCATCCTTTTCTTAAAAGGTCTGGTTCTACCTCTGGCAGCAAATCTAATACGTCTCATTTTGCTGCTTTCATTCACTTCAAGTTTTTGAAAAGTTAATTTGCTTTCATCCATGCCGATTTTTTTGGCATTAGCCATGGCTGTTTTGATGGCCAAGGACAAATCTTTGGCTGCTGCCTTGGGTGTAAAATTTAGTATATCCAGTGCACGAGCAGGTGCCATCTTGCGCACCATATCAGCCACCAACCTCAATTTCCGAGGGCTGGTATGGATATATTTCTGTATAGTTTGCGCTTCCATGTTATGTTTTCTCCAAAACTCTCTTAGTCACCTGTCCATGACCTCTGAATATTCTGGTGGGAGCAAATTCCCCCAATTTATGACCCACCATTGACTCTGTCACAAAAACTGTCACAAAGTTTTTCCCCTGATGTACTAAAAAGGTGTGGCCCACAAATTCAGGTGGAATCTCAGACCTCCTGGCCCAGGTTTTAATTGGATCTAATTTACCCGCAGCCCCTTTTTGCTTCATTACTTTCTCAAGTAATTTCTCATCAATATATGGTCCTTTTTTTATACTTCTACTCATTAGTTGATCCTTTTAATAATATACTTGCTTGTCCATTTTTTCTTGTTTCTGGTTTTACCCACAGCCGGTCTGCCATATTTAGTCATTGGTTTCTTCCTACCCACTCCGGATCTTCCTTCTCCTCCCCCATGAGGATGAGAATGCGGATCCTGAGCCACCCCTCTGACAGTTGGTTTTATCCCCATATGTCTACTCCTGCCGGCTTTACCCAACACTCTTTGGGCATATTCTTCATTACCTAAACTACCTATGGTAGCCATTGAGTCCAATGGAATCATCCTTACCTCACCAGATGGCATCTTCAGATGGGCAAATCCTCCAATCTTTGCCAGAAGTTGTATGGATACACCAGCACTTCTTCCTAATTGCCCACCATGACCAGGTAGAAGCTCCACATTGTGAACCAATGATCCGATGGAAATATTCTTCAACTTCATAGCATTACCAACTTTATTTTCCCCCTTTTCTCCGGACACCACTTGATCGCCTAATTTTAGTCCTTGCGGTTTTAGAATATAGCTATATTCGCCATCCTGATACTTGATCAGTGCAATCTCAATATTTCTATTGGGATCGTAATCAAATTCTACCATCTCACCAGTTACACCAAACTTGCTTCTCTTAAAATCAATCTGTCTATAGTATCTTTTATGTCTTCCTCCTTGACCTCTAACAGTCACCCGGCCATGAGATCTACCAGAATGCTTCTTTAATATTTTCTTTAAATTTTTAATTTTTAATTTTTCATTTTTCATTTTCCTGTTATCACCTTTCTCTGTGTTGTAGGCGCAGCACCCACAGCTCCTTTTTCAACTCTTACTTTAGTTCTTCCTAACAGATCTTTCTTTTCTTTCAGCTTTATTGGTTCTCCTTCAACTGTAGTGACCACTGCCTCCTCTTTGGGTGTTTCAAAAAGGGCAATTTTATCACCTTTTTTAACCTGGACATAGGCCTTTTTAAAACCGGTAGTTTTATAAAATTTCCTAATCCTTCTTTGGGATTTTGTTTCTCCTTTAACATTGATGGTTTTAACTTTTAAAACTTTGACGCTAAATTTATCTGCCACCCATCTGGCAATTTGATCCTTGGTAGCATCCTTGTCCACTTCAAAAGTGTACAGATTCTGATCTGCTAACTTCATGCTCTTTTCAGTGATAATTGGACGTTTTATAACTATCATTTTCTTAACCTTTCTACTGCATCCTTTGTGAGTATTAACATCTCATGTTTCAATACCTCATAAGCATTTATCAAATTTGCTGGTAACACACTAATACCCGGAATATTTCTTACCCCATGAACCACATTATCCATTTTCTCTGGCGTAATTATTAAGGCACTGGCCATCTTTTTCCCTTTCTTGTCTTTCCCTTGATTTTCGTCAGAAAATAGTCCACGTCTATACTTGATACTTGATACTTGATACATAAACTTCGCCACTTCTTTAGTTTTACCTGAAGCTTTCTCAATTCCGCTCACACCAATGATATTTTTATCACTCAATTTAGATGATAGGGCAGAAATTAGCGCTGCTTTTTTCATTTTTTTGGGCAGATCTAAAATTACCTTTCTCCTCTTTGGTCCAAAAGCTATCCCTCCACCTACAAAAATTGGAGCTCGGATGGCTCCATGTCTGGCTCTGCCTGTTCCTTTTTGTCTGTAAATTTTGGCTGTTGATCCCCTCACTTCTCCTCTTCCTTTAGTTGATCCGAAATGTCCGGTTCTATTAGTCAGATATACTCTGACTGCTTGAGCAAGCAAATTTTTATTAACCTTTTGTCCAAAAATTTCTTTAGGCAAAGACAATTTCCCAGCTGCTCTTCCGGCTAATGAATAAACAGGAACTGACAAACTGGTTCTTACAGAAACCCTCTTGTCATTGCGAGGACTCGCCGCAGGCGAGGATGTGGCAATCTTTCTTTTGAGATTGCTTCCCCCTCGTTTTACTCGGGGTCGCAATGACGAACTTGTTACCTTTTTCTTAACCGGCATTTGTCTTTACCTCCTCAGTTGGTGCTTCTTCAGCTAATTGCTGTAATACTGCTTCTTGTGTATTTTCTGACTTTTCACTTTCCCCTTTTCCCTCTTCGCTATCTTCCTCTTTTTCCTCCGGCGGTGGAGTATAACCTTTAATCCTTCCTAATTTTGTTACCATAACCAGCCCATCTGTTGATCCCGGCACCGCCCCCTTAATTGTCAGTAGATTTTTCTCCTTATCTATGCCAACTACCTCTAAACCTCTGGTGGAAACTTGTTCGTTTCCCATATGCCCGGCCATTTTCTTACCTTTATAGACTCTCCCCGGAGTTGTTCCAGAACCTATGGCACCCGGAGCACGGTGTCTGTCAGATTGACCATGAGTTTTAGGGCCTCCATGAAACCCCCATCTTCTAACTCCACCCTGAAAACCTTTACCTTTGGAAGTTCCAGTTACTTTTATTACGTCCCCAATTGAAAAAACCTGGTCCAGTTTAATTTCTATCCCAGGCTTTAGATCTTCTGTCTCCCCTCTAAGCTCTCTAAACCACCTAATCCCTCTTTCAATCCCAGCTTTTTTACCATGTCCAAGTTGGGGTTTTTTAACAGACTTTTTTGTGCCGAATCCAAGCTGAATTGCATTGTAACCATCTTTCCCATCCATACTCTTAACTTGGGTAACAGCATTTGGGGCAATTTCCACCACTGTTGCCCCAACTCTTCTGCCTCTTGAGTCATAAGTTGAAGTCATATTCTTTTTTATACCTAACAATGTATTAATCATAAAAAATCCACTAAAAAGAGCGAGGTCGGTTTCCCGAACGCTCACTCAGTATCTCGCCTATCAAATCGCCGTATCTTTAACTCGACGCGCGATCTACTGAAATTGTTCTTAAGTTAAAGCTTAAGAAGTATTATTCATTTTCTTATCAGATTTTAACATAAGCTCATGCGTAAATGCAAGCGGAAACACAGTTTCCGTCCTGAGGGAGCGAAGCGACTCGAAGGACACAAAATGGGGTATTGACATTAGGGTTTTATTAGGGTAATGTGGATTAGGAATCGAGAAACTGGAAAGGGGGTGAGTAAAAGGCATGGACAAACAGAAAGAGATTAGGAAACCAATTCAATCTTCTACGCTAAAGTGTGGTAAAAGAACTTTCTTCTTTGATTGCTACGTTGCTTCCAACAGTAAAAAATATCTGAAAATTACAGAGTCCAGATTTGTTGAGGAAGGGCAAGACAGAAAGAGAAATTCTTTCATACTTTTTCCGGAGGATGTCCTCAATTTCCAACAAAGAGTTGAAGAAATAAAAGGATATCTTGCTGAATAGAGCTAAGGGTGCATAGCCGGCATGCACTTTACTGTCATTGCGAGCGAAGCGTAGCAATCTTTATTTATAATAAATTAATGTATACTAAACAGTATTATGTTTACATTCTATCTAACTTTTCCAGAACTACTCTTTATTGTCACATAATACCGAGCAGCTTGCTGCGCGGTCACAATATTGTGTGACAAGAACTTGCGCGAAGCGATACCTCGCAGCTCTGCTGCGGGGTAGTTCATTGTGGAATAACTAATGACTTAAAAAGAAGAGTTTGGGAACATAGAAACGATTTAGTAAAAGGATTTTCTCAAAAATATCAGATTCACGATTTGGTGTACTATGAAATATTTAATGATCCAGAAAATGCAATTGAAAGAGAAAAACAAATTAAAAATTATTCCAGATTAAAGAAGGAAAAAATGATTGTGAAATTTAATCCTAAGGTAGTAGATCTATATGACGAAATTATTAGGTAGTCATTCCGAGCGAATGAAATTCGCGTCGGAATCTTTATTTATGATTTAATCAAGATTACTACAGCCACTTCGTGGCTTCGTAATGACAGTCACTAATTTGTCATCGCGAGCGAATGTAATGAACGTCGCGATCCTAACTCTTAACTCATTAAGATTACTACGTCGCTTCGCCAAGTCAAACTTGGCTTCGCTCCTCGTAATGACATACGAATGGATAAAATGTTTTCGATCTGAAATAAAATGTCCACCCTTGGGGTGGATTTGTATTGACACCTGTGGATTTTTGATTAAATTTATGCCTACACACTTATGAAATTTTTATGGGAAAAATTACACTCCCAAGTGGGACTAAAAAAACACAGGGTCACTGACCCCTCGGCCTTAACATGTCCCGCATCTCACTCCTAGGGGTTGAACCAGGTAAAGGCACTTTTATGTGTGCCGTAGCTACTCGATATATTGCATGCAAGACAACATGTTGTAATGCTTCTGTAACTGCTGATACACTTACACCTATCTCACGAGCTATAGCCTTTTTTCCTTTTCCGTCCCATCTCTCTCTTACTTCTCCACCCCATA
Source organism: Candidatus Daviesbacteria bacterium RIFCSPLOWO2_01_FULL_39_12 (assembly GCA_001776905.1). GTDB lineage: Bacteria > Patescibacteriota > Microgenomatia > Daviesbacterales > UBA10151 > MFDM01. The sequence continues at coordinate 41,552 of MFDM01000033.1, forward strand.
CAAAGGCTTTACCCCATATCTCTTTTTCTTTTTCACTAAGCGGTCCTTTAGCCATTTCACTGTAGCCTCCATGTCCATCAAACAAACTTGGTTTCTCTTTCATAATAACTTTATATTACATCTTAACTTCAATGTCAACTCCTGCCGGGATTTCTAGATGCATTAGGGAATCTATGGTTTTTTGGGTGGGTTCAACTATATCAATCATTCTTTTGTGGGTTTTAATCTCAAAAGCTTCTCTTGAGTCTTTATCTGTATGAGGAGAGGTTAAAACCGTAATTCTTTCTGTTTTTGTGGGTAAAGGGATTGGGCCAACAATTTTTGCACCGGTTCTAAGGGCTGTATCCAAAAGGGTCTCACAGGTGTGATCCAACACCCGATGATCATAACTTTTCAGTTTTACTCTGATTCTTCCTCTTGGCATATAGTCCTTTTAACGTGCTAATTATACACAATCCTATCTATGAGATATGCTCATAGTTTTCATATAAGAAATACCCTGATCAAATAGTGTCCATGTTTCACCTTTACCTAGAACTACTCTTCTACTTTCTGTACCATCTGAAAGAGAGATTTCAACAACTGTCTGAGTATTACTTGGATGACAATTGACTTCGACTCGTTCTCCTTTTGGACCTTTTAGAATTGCTCTACGACCAGGGGCTATTGTTCCTTTAACAGGCTCATATCCCATCATTCGTTCCCCAGATAATAAAATTTCTGCAACCATATTTAAGCAATTATTTTTGTAATAACTCCAGCTCCAACAGTTTTTCCACCCTCCCGGATAGCAAAGCGGAGTCCATCTTCCATAGCAACCGGGGTAATTAATTTTCCTGTTATTTTAACAGTATCGCCCGGCATGGCCATTTCCACCCCTTCCGGAAGTTGAACCTCACCTGTCACATCTGTGGTTCTGATATAAAATTGCGGTCTATAACCTTTGAAAAATGGGGTGTGCCTGCCGCCCTCTTCTTTGGATAAAATATAAACTTCTGCTTCAAATTCTGCATGTGGGGTAATTGAACCTGGTTTTGCCAAAACTTGTCCTCTTTCCACATCATCTTTTTCAATGCCCCTAAGTAGAATTCCGGCATTATCACCGGCCTGGCCTTCATCAAGCATTTTATGAAACATTTCAATTCCGGTAACAACAGACTTTTTGGTAGGCTTAATTCCCACAATCTCTATTTCTTCATTAACTTTAACCTTACCTCTTTCAATGCGCCCAGTGACCACTGTACCACGACCTTTGATGGAGAAAACATCCTCAACCGCCATTAAAAATGGTTTTTCCGTATCCCTGACAGGAGTGGGTATCCACTCATCCACCTTGGCCATCAGTTCCTCAATACTCTTGACAGCTTCCGCATCCCCTTCCAAAGCTTTTTTAGCGCTGCCACGGATTATGGGAGATTGCGGGTCATATTCATATTTTTTAAGTAAATCCCTAACTTCCTCTTCCACCAAATCAAGTAGTTCCGGATCATCAACCATATCTACTTTATTAAGAAAAACCACAATGGCCGGAACTCCCACCTGGCGGGCCAGCAGAAGATGTTCTCTGGTTTGAGGCATTGGTCCATCAGGAGCAGACACCACTAAAATGGCGCCATCTGTTTGGGCGGCGCCGGTAATCATGTTTTTAATGTAATCTGCGTGTCCAGGCATGTCTATGTGGGCATAATGTCTTTTTTCTGTTTCATATTCCTGATGGGAAATGTTAATGGTAATTCCGCGGGCTTTTTCCTCCGGAGCATTGTCAATTTGGTCAACAGTTCTTACCTCTGCCAAGCCTTTAGCAGCCAATACCTTGGTAATAGCTGCAGTTAAAGTAGTTTTACCATGGTCAACATGACCCATGGTTCCCACATTAACGTGGGGTTTTGTTCTGTCAAATTTTTTCTGTTCAGCCATATTTTTAATATTTTACCCTATCCAGGCAATAAATACCAGCCCTTTACTAAGCTGGTAACAGATGTAAATATACCCTATTCACCCTTTAAATGCAAGCGTCTAAATTATAAATGGTTTATAGCTGCAGGAGGCCGAAGATGTTGCCGTTAACTTAAATTTTTCTTTTCCTGATCTTCTGCTTCTCTAGTTACCTGTTCAACCCACGCCCAATAATCTGCCAAACCTTGCACCTTTTTTTGCCTGTCACTAAACGGTACTGCACCACCGGATTCCTTGGAAAATTCATCAAATCTTCCCTTTGCAAATATAGACATCTCTTCATAAGTTAAGTTTTTTATTATTTCTGCCTCATCAGTTTTTTGTGTTGCTAAACTAGTTTGAATAGTTGCTGTTCTCCACTTTGTGGATTCTCTACGGAAATCATTTGCTATTGAGCGAATATCTATATGTTTTTTCTGTAAAGTCCTCAGATCATATGGAGGTAACACAAAAGTTATGCACTTAGCAATAAAAGAAGCTGGGACTTTTACCAAAATATAACAATTCATTTTCCGATTGTTCCTGTGGCTGATGGGACCGGGTAAGATCCGACCTAAAATTTCCCTTTGCTACATCATCAAATAAACCTTTTAAATCCAAATCTGCAAATGGATCCTGTGACTCTTCAGGCCTCTGTTGTTCTACCATAGCCGTGTATTATAACGTTTAAGTGCAAGTAAAACAAACTTACGCAATATTCCCCATAGAAATCCGACAGTTGGAGTAAAATATGTTTGTGTTAAATATAACTAAGATAACACTGGTCTGGGAACTATATGGGGCA
>MFDM01000034.1 GCA_001776905.1 Candidatus Daviesbacteria bacterium RIFCSPLOWO2_01_FULL_39_12
CCACTGATATTTGGGGTATACTTGAAGCCTACCCCTGCATCTATGCCGGATTGTATATTAAAATCAAGTTCCAGGGAGTAGTTTTCCCAATCCCTTAACCCGTTATTGACCCTTCCTCCAAAAAATGTTCCTGATTTAGATCCTGCTAAATTCCCAAGGTTGATATACCAGTTTCCGCTCTCAATATTCCATCCATCCAAAGTTCCGTCAGAAAAATTATCGGAAAATACCATCTGCCCTTCGGCATAAACAGTTTTAAGAGGTACGAAAAGACAGGATAAAATAAATAATACTATTAAAATTAGTCTCAATATATCCAGGCATTACGGGAAATCTTAGCATTAAATTGTTGTAAGTCAAGAGATAGTTCATGTTATGATTGTAGTTGAGCCTATGTTTAAAACTAAATTAAAACCTTCACGGATTCTATTTGTTCTAATTTGTCTGTTATTTTTATTTACCAGGCTTTATAAGATTTCAGAAATTCCACCTTCGGTTTATTGGGATGAAGCTTCCATTGGATACAATGCTTACTCTGTTTTAAAAACAGGTAAAGATGAATGGGGTGAATTTTTACCTATCCACTTTAGAGCCTTTGGCGAGTTTAAATTACCTGTATACATTTATTCTGTTATACTTTTTGTACAAATTTTTGGATTAAATGAATTTTCCGTCAGAATTCCTGCGGTTTTATTTTCATTGGGATCTATAATTTTAACCTATCTGTTGGCAAAAAAATTATCCTCAAGTGAGGCTGTTGGGTTATTTAGCGCTACTCTTATGACCATCTCACCCTGGTTCTTTATATTTTCGCGGACCGGATTTGAGGTCACAGCAGGACTGATGTTTTACCTTCTGGGTATCTTGCTATTTTTACATAAATTGAATGGAAAGTTTTTTTTATTATCAGTAATCAGTTTTATTTTAAGCGCTTACAGTTATAACAGTTTCAGGATACTCTCTCCTTTGACACTTTTGGTATTAGTATTAATTAACAAAGATAATGTTATCCCGCTGATGTGGAAGTCAACTTTATGGATCGTAGTATCATTTACCATTTCGCTTCTTGCAGTTTGGCCTATATGGAAACTTTATGTTTATGATGCAGGTATCTCCAGATTTCAAGCAGTGAGTGAGTTGACTGCCTCGGTTGTGGTAAAAAACTACCTTGCCCATTTTGATCCGTATTTCCTATTCATACAGGGTGATAATAACTCAAGGCATCAACAGCAGGGTTTTGGTCAGCTTTATTTAGCTGAATTAATTCTAATCATAGCAGGGTTAATATATGTATTAAGGAGTAAATTAAGATATAAGTGGTTACCTGTTGTACTTATTTTTTTGGCACCCATCCCTGCTGCGATTACTAAGGAATCACCTCATGCACTGAGGTCTTTATCTATGGCACCATTTATTAATATTGTTTCTGCACTGGGTCTTGTATATCTGATGCAATTTTTTAAAAGAAGAATTTTAATCAATGCAATAGTTGTTGCTATCTTTTTAATTTTTTTTATTAATTACATTATTAATTTTATTATTATTTATCCCTTAAAGTCTGAAAATTTCTGGCAGCTTTCTTATAAAAAAATATTTACGGATCCAAAACTTCAGATTAACGATCAGGAAAAAATTTATATTTCAGATCGATTTGGTCAACCGTATATTTTTGCCCTATTTTATTTAAAGTATGATCCGGAAAAATTCAGAATGGAAGTTGCTAGAAACAGCGTTGATAAGTGGGGTTTTTCCACTGTTAAATCTTTTGGTAAATTTGAATTTGGAGATTATAGATGAGAATGAAGCTCAGTACCAAGATACTTCTGGTAGTAATTTTGATCTTGGCTTTAGTAATTCGGGTTTATCAATTAGATCATATCCCTTCCTCAATTTCTTGGGATGAGGCGGCTGTTGGATATAACGGATATTCAATAGCAAATTGGGGTAGAGATGAATATGGAAAATTTTTCCCATTATTTTTTAAGTCTTTTTCAGACGATAAACATCCGGTTCATGTCTATGCAACAGCCATCTTTGTAAAAATCTTGGGGTTGAACGAATTTTCAACAAGATTACCCTCTGCATTATTCGGAGTATTAAATGTTTTGTTGATATATTTTTTAGCAAAAACAATTTTTAAAAAAGATACAATTGGTATTGTGGCAGCAGCCTTTTTGGCCATTTCACCTTACAATATTCATTTTTCCCGCTTTAATCATGAGGCCAATTTAACCCTCTTTTTTTATATGTTGGGACTACTTTTATTTTACCTATCTTTTGCAAAAAAAATATTGCTTCCGCTATCTATTTTCAGTTTTTGTTTATCATTTTTATCTTATCATCCTGCCAAAGTTTTGGTACCAATTACAGTTTTTCTACTTCTAGGGGTTTACTATAAAGGGATCCTGAAAAATAAAGCAGGTTTGCATACTTCCATAGTAATACTGGCCGGTTTAGGATTACTGGTCTATTTTAATCCGCAACTTTTGGGACTTGCCAGAATAAATCAGAATACCCTAAATGAAGATCGAATAAAAACTACTTATCTTTATAAATTAACCCAGAGTCAATTATTTGGTAGACTAAATTTGATAGCTATCCAATATAGTTGGCACTTTAGTCCAGAATTTTTATTTATTACCGGTGATAAAAATCCGAGATTATCTGCTCAAAAAGGACAATTTTACTGGTTTGATCTCCCCTTTGTATTAGCCGGATTAGTATACCTTCTTTACAAAAGATCAAAAGAGGGATTGGTCTTGATGGTATGGTTTTTCGCTTCGCCTCTACCATCAAGCCTGGTAGCGGAAGCACCTCATGTAGCCAGAGCCTCCTTTATGATGGGTAGCTGGCAGTTGATTTCTGCTTTGGGAATATATTTCTTAATTCGGTTGATTAGATGGTCTGTTGTAAGGTGGGGGGCTATTCTAGTATCATCGATGGTTTTATCAATCTCATTTTTTAATTTTTTAACGTATTATTTTGGGGAATATGCAAAAAGGTATGCAATTGAGTGGCAATACGGCATGAGACAAATTGTGGAATATGTCAAAGATCATCCAGAATATGGGGAAGTTTATATGACAGAGGTGAGATCGCAACCCTATATTTTCTTCCTGTACTATTTAAAAACTCCATTACCAGAATATTTAGATACGGTTATATTCAATAACACTGGATCTAAAAGTTATAACAACGTATCAAATTTCCACCAATATTATTTCGGAGGTTGGGATAAAGCGCAAAGTTTTCCTCAAAAAGGGATCTTGTATATTGTGACACCATCCGAATATGATGGTTTATCACATAGAAATGAATTTGATGTAAAGAGGCTGATAAAGTATCCTAATGGAAGCAGCGCTTTTTATCTGGTGACAAGCGATTAAAGGGATGAAAAATGAAAAAGGTCAATAAAACATTGTCAGTAGTTCTAGCTGTGTTTAACGAAGAAGCCAATTTGGGTGACTGTTTAAGTTCAATTAAAGATTTAGCAGATGAGATAGTGGTAGTTGATGGGGGTTCAACCGATAAGACTGTCAAGATTGCTGAAGAATTTGGAGCTAAGATTATTCAAACTGATAATCCGCCTGTTTTCCATATTAATAAAAATAAGGCGATTGACGCTGCAAAGGAAGATTGGATTCTGCAGCTTGATGCAGATGAGGTGGTGAGCAAAGAACTGGTTGATGAGATCGGAAAGGTAGTCAACTCCGATTCGGATGTGAATGGCTACTGGATTCCCAGAAAAAACCTCTTCTTAGGCAAATTTTTGACAAAAGGAGGTCAATATCCGGATTACACATTAAGACTTTATAGAAAAGGCAAAGGAAGACTGCCTGGTAAAGATGTCCATGAACAAGCCAAGGTAGACGGGCAAGTCGGTTATTTGGTAAATGACCTTTTGCATCTAGGGGACAAAACATTTTCCATTTATATGGACAGATTTAACAGATATACAGATTTAGTAGCTCTTCAGCTTAAGGAGAAAAAATTCTCCGTCAGCATATTCTCTTTTTTTGATTATGTTTTTTTGAAACCAACTATCTGGTTTTTAAAAACTTATTTAAGACATCGAGGCTACGTTGACGGATTCCCAGGTTTTATATTTGCTTTATTTTCTTCTTTTAGATTTCCAGTTGCTTACTTTAAATTCATAATGGAAAAGGGATAAAAATTATGCTTAAAATTGCTTTAAATATTAAACCATTAAAAACTGCTCATAAAGATAGGGGAATTGGATATTATACTGCTCATTTATTGGAGAGTTTAAAACAGGATAGCTTCTTAGAAATTGAGGAATTTACCGATATTGGAGTAGTTAAAGATGTTGATTTACTTCATTATCCCTGGTTTGATTTCTATTTTCATACATTGCCTATCAAGAGGAAATATAAAACTTGCGTGACAATTCATGATGTGATTCCGTTACTTTTTCCCACCCATTATCCTGTAGGATTAAGAGGCAGAGTAAATTTTATTTTACAAAAATTGGCTTTAAGGTCTGTGGATGCAATTATTACTGACTCAGTTATTTCAAAAAAAGATATCATTAAAGTTTTGAAAATTAAGGATGAAAAAATATACTCTATTCCTTTAGCTTCTGATAAAGATTTTAAAATTCTTTCCGATAGTAAATTGCTCAAGGTTAAAAGAAAATATAATTTAGCTGATCAGTTTTTGCTCTATGTGGGAGATGTCAACTGGGTAAAAAATTTGCCATTTTTGATTGAGGGGTTTAAACAATTAAAAAAAAATCCACATCTTAGTAATTTAAACTTAATATTGATTGGTGGAGCATTCCTCAAACAAGTAGAAGATTTTGATCATCCGGAACTTATTAGTATAAAGACAGTAAATAGCCTGATAAAAGATTTTAAGCTTGACGGGGAAGTAAAAAGAGTGGGCAGAGTGGAAAAAGAAGAACTGGTGGCTTTTTATAATTTGGCTACCTTGTATGTTCAACCCTCATTTTATGAGGGATTTGGTTTGCCGGTTTTGGAAGCTTTATCCTGTGGAGCTCCGGTTATTTGTTCAGATACTGACAGCTTAAAAGAGGTCGGAGGAGAAGCTGCTTTATATTTTAATCCAACAGATAAGACTCAGTTTTCGAAAATTGCAGAGGAGGTATTATTGAATAAATCCCTACAGAAAAAATTATCTGATTTAGCTTTGAGACGAGCAGAAAATTTTTCTTGGGATAAAGTTTCAAAACAAACTAAAGAAGTTTATCTTAAAATATTTAATGATTAAGAGTATAAATTTTAAATCAGATATTTTTAAAATTTTGGCCCTTTTCCTAATTTGGAGACTGGCGTTAATTATAATTTCGCTTTTGGCAATTAATTTTATTCCATTAGGATCTACGGACAGATATCTAGGGGGGGGTACCGCTGTTTTTTATCTTGCTCCTGAGCTTTTTTCTTGGGCAAATTTTGATGGAGAGCATTATTTGTCTGTTGCCATATTTGGTTATAAAGGGTTGGAACAGGCTTTTTTCCCCATTTTTCCGTTATTGATTGCTACTCTTTCAAAACCATTCTCCGTCAATCTACTTTCCTCATTTATATCTTCAACCCTAATTGGTCTTTACATTTCAAATATAGCTTTTTTTATAGCCTTAATATTTGTGTATAAATTATTAATTTTAGATTTTTCAAAAAAAGTTTCCTTTCTGACAATACTAATTTTGTTGTTATTCCCCACATCTTTTTATTTCGGGTCATTGTACAACGAATCACTTTTTCTAGCTTTAGTTTCAGGTTCTTTTTACCTGACAAGAAAAAAAAGATACTTTTTAGGTTCTGTCTTAGGAGTTGTAGCTTCGGCAACCAGAGTTTTTGGAGCTTTACTTTTACCTGTTTTTTTGATCGAGATTTACCAGACAAAAGAAAAATTTTATAAATGGTTTTGGATTTTATTGATTCCTGTTGGATTAATATTTTATATGTTTTACCAATATTTGGCATTTGGTGATCCACTTGCTTTTTATAATTTGCAAACTGTAGTTGGAGAACAACATCAAAAAGGAATAATACTTCTGCCGCAGGTTTATTTTAGATATATAAAAATGTTATTGACCGTAGATATGGCTAATCCGATTTATCAAACCGTACTCTTAGAATTTTTGACAGGTATACTATTTTTTGCACTTCCCATAATTGGGTATTTTAAAAAAGTTAAATTGTCGTATCTTCTCTATGCCCTAATAGGATTTTTAGCACCTACTATCCAGGGTAGCTTTTCATCAATCCCCAGATATGTGTTAATTCTATTTCCGTCATTTCTAGTCTTAGCTTTGTATCTTGAGAGTTTGCCTAAATTTTTAAGGTTGTCCATTTTAACTATTTTGGCATGCTTGCTTTTTTGGGAAACAACGTTATTTTTGAGAGGATATTGGGTAGCATGAAGGATTCAGAAGTCAAATATCAGAAGTCAGATATCAGAAGTTTTATTAATAATCCGCTTTTTGCAGGAAGTTTTATTATGATTTTTGGCAGTAATGCCGTGAACTTTTTTAATTATTTATATCATCTGGTAATAGGTAGGCTATTGGGGCCATCAAGCTATGGGGAACTTGCATCGCTAATATCAATAATTGGCCTTTTAGGAATCTTACCGGTTTCTATTAGCATAGTGATCATAAAATTTGTCTCCTCCGCTAAAAATAATGAAGATGTCGGTAATTTAATTGCTTGGCTTAAGGAAAAAGTCTTTCAGCTCTCTTTGGTGCTTTTTTTATCGATCATCATAATTGCACCTTTTATTTCTTCTTTTTTACACATTAATAATATAAGTTATTTTATACTATTGGGAATATCATTTTTGTTTTCACTACAAACTAATTTTTATAGATCAATATTGCAAGGACTTTTAAAATTTAAACAATCTGTCATCTCAACTTTAGTAGAAAGCAGTGCCAAACTAGTCTTATCTGTTGTGTTGGTAGTTTTAGGGTGGCAGCTTTTCGGAGCTGTTTTAGCGTTGGTGCTTTCAGCGATTTTGGGGTTTTATTTTACACTTACTTTTTTGAAATTTCCTAAAATTGTTGAAATTAAAAAACCCATCTACCTCAGACAAATGATTATGTTTACCTTGCCTGCCACTGTACAATCAATAGCCTCGACATCTTTTTATTCTTCGGATTTAATCTTAGTGAAACATTTCTTTTCATCCTATGATGCGGGTATCTATGCTGCACTGTCAACTTTAGGAAAGATTATTTTTTTCGGAACAGGTCCCATTAGCTCTGTCATGTTTCCTCTGGTTTCCAAAAGATTTATTAGAGGAGAAAATGTTAAAAAGATCTATTATTATTCGTTTCTGACAACTATGGTTTTAGCAATTCTAATCCTGCTTTTCTATTTAGTGGCACCCGAGATAGCCATCGGATTACTCTATGGAGAAGCCTTTCTTGAAGCCTCATCTTTACTCTTTTGGATTGGTGTGTTTATTGCGCTCTTTAGTTTGGTCTCTCTAATAGTAAATTTTGAACTTGCCAAGGGTAAAACAGTTGCAGTTTATTTCCAACTTGCAGCAGCCTTATTGCAAATTATTTTAATTTGGTTTTTTCATCAGAGCTTATTTGAAGTAATTAAAGTCTCAATTATAGTGGCTGGTTTGCTTTTGGGAAGTTTGTTAATATACTCACGTTATGAAGATAAAATTAGTGTCAGTAATCGTCCCGGTTTACAAACAGGAAAAAACAATAGTTAAGGATTTAAAGAAAATAAAGGATGTCTTAGACAAACTTAAATACCCCACAGAGCTAATTTGTGTAATAGATGGAAAAGTAGATAAGTCTTTTACAAAGGCCAACAAATTTGCCAGAAAGTTTTCAAATGTCAAAGTTACTGGCTTCGAAAAAAACAGAGGCAAGGGGATGGCTGTGCGTTTTGGGATATCTAAAAGCCGGGGGAATGTGGTTGGATTCATTGATTCCGGAATGGATCTTAATCCCAATGGTCTTTCTATGCTCTTAGATCATTTTGAATGGTACAATGCAGACATCATTGTAGGTTCAAAACGCCACCCTGTTTCAAAGGTTTTCTACCCTTGGCAAAGAAGACTACTTTCTTTGGGATATCAGATTTTGGTAAGGATTCTATTTGGGTTAAGAGTTAGAGATACACAAGTAGGGATGAAGTTTTTTAAAAGAAAGGTTGTGAAGAAAGTCTTGCCAAGGCTTCTAGTTAAGGCATATGCTTTTGATGTGGAAATTTTGGCAGTGGCAAATTACTTAGGTTATAAAAGAATTTACGAGGCGCCAGTTGAGCTAAAATTAAGATTTGGAGGATCATCAACCGTTACCAGCCAGAAATTTTTGAGAACGGTTTTTTGGATGCTTTGGGATACCTTGGCAGTATTTTATAGACTCAAAATACTAAGATATTATGATGATAAAATACAAAGGAAATGGAAGTTTGGTATAGAATAAATCAATAAAAGCTAGATGAACATACTGATTTTTTCCTGGAGAGGACCGGGACATCCTAATGCAGGGGGGGCAGAAATCTCTACTCATGAGCATGCAAAAGAGTGGGCTAGGGCAGGGCATGATGTGACTCTGTTTACCTCATCTTATGTGGGATCTAAAAAAAAGGAAACCGTAGATGGAGTATCTATCATCAGAGAGGGTCATCAAGTATTTGGAGTTCATCTGAAAGGTCTCAGGTGGTATTTGTTTGGCAAGCATAAAAGGTACGATCTAGTTATTGATCAATTTCACGGCATCCCATTTTTTACACCTCTTTTTGTAAGAGCTAAAAAGTTGGCATTTATTCATGAGGTTGCTAAGGAAGTTTGGTGGTTAAATAGTTGGCAAAAGCCTTTAAACCTTATTCCAGCTATATTGGGTACCATATTTGAGCCGCTCGTATTTCGATTTTTTTATAGAAATGTTCCATTCATGACGGTTTCGCAGTCAACTAAAAAAGACTTAATTGGTTGGGGAATAGCTGGGAGGGACATTAAAGTTATTCATAATGGAGTGAATATACCAAAGGTAGAAATTACTGCAAAAGAAAAAAGGAAAACCTTAATTTTTTTAGGCGCACTCAGCAAAGATAAGGGAATAGAGGATGCCATAAAAGTATTTTCCAAAATAGCTGAAAAGAAAACAAATTTTCAATTTTGGGTGGTGGGAAAGTCTGATCCCGAGTACTTAAAGTTTTTAAAAAAGGGGTGCAAAGATGCAAATATTCAAAATAAAGTAAAATTTTGGGGATATGTTTGGGAAAATAAAAAGTTTGAGCTTTTGTCAAAAGCTCATGTCTTGATAAACCCATCTATTAGAGAGGGATGGGGGTTAGTGGTCATTGAAGCAGCTGCCGTTGGTACACCCACTGTGGCATTTGATGTACCAGGACTTAGAGACTCAATAATTGAGGGTAAAACCGGTCTATTGTGTTCTAAAAACACTGTTGATGATTTAGTGGAGAACATTTTGGAGTTGGTGGAAAACAAGCAAAAGTATCTTAAGATGCGTAGAGAAGCAATTTCCTATTCTAGAAATTTTTCCTGGAAAAAAGCCGGTCAGGAAAGTCTAAAATTCATTGAAGCAATCGTGAAGTAATAATTGACATTAAAGCTGTTTTATTTAATAATGTGGAAGCTTAAAAACTGGCTATGAGAAACAAGATTTTAGTGACCGGGGCAGGTGGATTTATTGGACACCACATGGTGAAATTCCTCAAGAAAAAGGATTTTTGGGTGCGGGGAGTTGATATCAAAAGACCGGAGTTTGAACATTCCTCCGCAGATGAATTCTTAGTGCTTGATTTGAGAGAGAAAAATAATGCAATTTTGGCAACCAAAGGAATAGATTATGTCTATAACTTTGCTGCCAATATGGGGGGGATTGCCTTTATCGAGACAGTTCATGCTGAAATCATGAGGGATAATGTTTTAATAAATACTCACCTTCTGGAAGCTTCCCTAATCAATAAGATAAAAAAATTCTTCTTTGCCTCATCTGCCTGTATTTATCCCAGATATAAACAGCAAGATGAAGATATTAGCGGATTAAGGGAATATGATGCCTATCCGGCTGATCCTGATAACGAATATGGATGGGAAAAACTGTTTACCGAGAGGCTTTGCTTAAACTATTGGAAAGATTTTGGTTTGGAAACCAGAGTGGCCAGATTCCATAACGTATATGGGCCATTGGGTACGTGGCAGGGTGGCAGAGAGAAATCTCCGGCTGCTTTGTGTCGTAAAATTGCTTTAGCCAAGGATGGTGGTGAAATAGAAGTTTGGGGTGATGGTAATCAAACAAGATCTTATTGCTATGTTGATGATTGTATAGAAGGAGTTTATAAATTAATGTCACTGGATATCAGAAAGCCAATTAATATTGGTTCTGACAGGTTAGTTTCTATTAATGAGCTGATTGAAATTATTTCAAAAATTGCCGGAAAAACTATTAAAAAAAGATATGATTTAACTAAACCTCAAGGAGTCAGGGGAAGAAATTCTAATAATGACTTACTTCGTTATCTTTTGGATTGGGAACCGGGAATTCTCTTGGAAGAAGGTTTAAAACAAACTTATTTTTGGATCGAATCTCAGATTGAGGAGGGGAAACTGATTAAACCTACTGCAAATGGTGAGGATAAATTAAAAGGAAGCGGCAGCAGCGAGCAATCAAGACCCGTCAGAGGAAAAAAGATGATGCATGTCCTTTGAAACCTTAACTTCCTGGATTCTTCTTTTGATATTTCTAATACCACTTATTTGGGTCGGTGTAATTACCGTAGTCAAAACAACTGACCTGAAAAGGATTGAATTAATTATTCCTTGCTCGGTAATTTTAGGTATTAGCATATTTATATTTCTTTTGAATACATTCTCTTTTTTTATAAAGGGTGAAATAGGTGTATTTTTTTCTTATTTTATATTTATTTTATTCGGATTTGCATTACTTAAGGTTAAAAATGGGGAGAGTAAGGCTTTCGTTATAAACAGAAAATCCTTGCTTCTTTTTTTACTATCGCTATTATCTTGGGGGTATCTTATTTTTTGGAAGGGGAATAGAGCTTTAATTGGGGGTGATACCACTCTGTACTATTCGATCGCGCATTCGTTTTTAAGAGGAAATTTTCCCCTGCTGACTCCCTGGCAGAGCGACTTAGCTCTTTCTTACCATTTAGGAATTTTTGAATTTTTAGGAGCTGCGCATCTTATTACCAACATTAATTTTGAATTCTTGCATATCTTTTTTTCTTCCCTTTTCATTGTTTGTGCATCCCAAATAATAATTTGGATTATCCGAAGAGACGATAGTTTCAAATCATTTTTACTAGGGAATCTGGCTGCCGGAGTGAGTTTGATAAGTTTCGGTTTTATCAGCATCATCCTGCCAAATTTTCCGATTAAGTTTCCTGAGGTTACTAACTTTCATCAACTATTTTTGTGGATTAGGGGATTGCCTTCAGTTTACGATGCAATTGAAATCTATGGGGCGGCAGTTAATTTGGATTCCCTGATATATTTTATATTTCATAGCTTTGGTCTGGCCTTATTTTTGGCATTGGCCGTAGTAATCATTCACCCTAAAAAATACCGGCCATTATTCTCAATGGTTAATTTAGCGGTCGGCCTATCTGTCTTGGCCCTATCCAATGGATCAATTTTTATTGCTGCAGCACCAGCCTTAATACTAAGCTGCTTAATTATTTATCACAGAAAAAAGATACTGCTGAAAAATGTCAAATTAATTTTAATAACTTTTCTTCTTACCTTCTTTGCAATAGTAATCCAAGGGGGAGCAATTACAGTTAACCTCCTGACAAACTCTAACTTAGATTCTTCTGTTTTGTTTTTTCCCAAAAAGGAACAGATCAAAGAGGACTTTCAAGCGTATCATTATTATCAGATGACATCTAAGCAATTGCCTTTAAAAGGTGAGTGGATGCCGTTTCGTTGGTATCATGTTGGAGTTGATGTTTTGATTGTAGTTGCGCTGGCACTTTTAATTTTTGTTAAATCCACATTTGGCGAGAAGATAATTATTTTAACAGTATTTATAACAGGGATTTTCTCACTTCTTGCATACAATTTTGTAGTCCCAAAATATTTAATTGCCAATGGAAACAGATTTTTAGCATTCTCCTATATTTTTCTGTCCCTGTCTATAATTTACTCTCTAGTACCTTTCATTCAGAGGTTACTAAATAAAAGAAAGCCAATACTTTGGGGATTTGCGATAGTGATTAGTTTCTGGATTCTAGCGCCGACTATATTATCTCCATTAGCTCTTCTTTCTAAAACACGCTTTGGAGAAAATAAACTTATTCCAACAGCGGAACAACCCTCAGCTGGTATTGAATGGATTAAAAATAACATTCCATATAATGAAAAGGTTATGGTTTTAGATTTGAGAGCACCTCATCCATCTGGCGTGGCTAAGGTTTTAGTTGAGGCGGGAGTATTTTCACCTATTTTCCCTGGTAATTTTAGAGCTTACACTATTGAGGCCTCTCCAGAGTACATAGATATTGCATATACTTTGAGTCCAACAGCATTGAATAGACTGAAAATTTCCACAATACTGATTGATTCTTCCTTTTATCAGACTTTGCCGGAAGGTAGACGATACCAACTAGATAATGAAAAATATTTTATCAAAATTTTCGATAATTCGAATAATCGAACTAATTGGGAAAGATTATATAGGGTACAGGATGAATATCTGAAAAATGGAGGAGAGTTAGATGGGACTCTGGAGGAGTTATCCGACATTTTACCAAAACAGGCAAAAATTTATATAGATAATGAGGAAAATTTTAAATATGATTTTTTAAGAAGACCAGTCATATTTATCTTAAGGGATAGGGATTTGTATTTTAATCCTCAATCAGGTGTATATCTGAATGTGGAAGCATACATTAATCAAAAAAATCCACAAAAAGATATAAAATATGATTTTTTAATTTTGGGAGAAAAGACTAAACCACAAGATGCTTGTAATTGTAATGCCAATTTAATATGGAAAGGATTAAAAGATGAAGTTTATTTGTGGAGATCAGAGTATTTTGGTAAAGTAGAGAAGTAAACTTTCCAGATAGCCTTTAAAACATTAACCCCATCTCTTAAGGCTCTAATACCTGAAGCCCCACCTTTTCTTTTGGTGTAAGTAATAGGTATTTGTACTAAATTCATGACCATCTTACATGCCTTGGTGACAGTCTCTGCCTCATATTCAAAATGCCTTTCTTTTAAGTCTAAGGCTAAAAATGCCTCTTTTTTGAATCCCTTAAAACCTGCCATCACATCTGTAATCCTTCTGCCACAAGTTAAAGATGTAGCTAAAGACATCACCCAATTTCCAAAATAATTTCTAAAAGTGATGGAACCTTTTTCTATTTTTCCTCCTCCAAATCTGGTACCAATCACCACATCAGCACCTTTATCCAAAGCCTCCACAAAAAGAGGAATTTCATTTGGTTGAAACTGGTGATCAGTATCAATTTGGACAATGTAGTCCCCAGTTGCTAGAAGTCCCCCTGCCCAAAAATCTGCCCCCTTACCTCTTTTAAAGGGAAATCTTAAAATTCTATCAACCTTCATCCTTCTGGCAATCTCAATAGTTTTATCTTTAGAAGCTGCATCAGCCACAATTATTTCTATAGGGAAGAATTTTTTTAAAGCCTGACAATCTTTGATAGTCTTGCCAATATTTTTTTCCTCATTATAAGAAGTTAGGATAATACTGACTAATTTTTTTCTTTTCATGTCAACTGCAAGCTAGCTTATCCCATATAAAAATGATTGTCAATAAAATTAATAAGATAGTTTCCTAAGACCCGGTATGTTCCCGTAAATATCCGACACTAACTTCTTTCTAAAGGTGGCTTCATACCTAAGCCAATGTGTGGTCT